>CAYLZS010000129.1:0-62086 GCA_964388065.1 uncultured Granulosicoccaceae bacterium | reverse complement strand
TTTCAGTGCCTGATTTCCAGAGAAGTACTCTTTGTGATCATCACCAATGTTTGAACCCGCCATATCCTGGTGCTTAACACACGCGAGACCATTGCGAATTTCCTGACGCTGTACATTGAATACATAAGCCAGCATACCTTCTTCACCGAAGTAGCCTTTAGCCAGCGTGTCAGTAGACAGTGCGGCTGTATGATAGGTAGGCAGAGTAATGAGATGATGGAATATTACTGCACCTGCTGCGGCATCTGCCTGAAAGGTACGGATCTTCTCATCTGCTTCGCGGCTTAGGTCAGTATCGTCGTATTTGATGTCCATCAGATCGTCGCGATCAAAAGCAGAAACGTCTTTACCCGCTTCACTCCAGCTATCGAACACCTGCTGACGGAAGTTTAGCGTCCAGTTAAATGAAGGACTGTTGTTGTAAACCAGCTTGGCGTTTGGAATGACATCGCGAATGCGGTTAACCATGCCTGCAATCTGACCTACGTGCGGCTTTTCAGTTTCAATCCATAAAAGATCTGCACCATTTTCAAGCGCTGTTATGCAATCGAGTACAACACGGTCTTCGCCAGTGTCTGGCTTGAACTGAATCAATCCGTTAGGCAGGCGTGAGGTTTTCACCATCTTGCCTTCGCGCTTTATAACAATATCGCCGGAACCCAGTTCAGACGCGTCTGTTACTTCTTCGCCGTCAATGAATGAAATATATTGGTCAGCCAGATCTCCCGGTGCCTTAGACACTGGAATTTTTTGAGTTAGTCCTGCTCCTAGTGAGTCAGTACGTGCAACGATAACGCCGTCGTCTACGCCCAGTTCAAGAAATGCGTAACGCAGTGCATTGATCTTTGCGATGAAATCTTCGTGAGGTACGGTGACTTTGCCGTCCTGGTGACCACACTGCTTGACGTCGGATACCTGATTTTCAATCTGCAGGCAACATGCACCGGCTTCAATCAGCTTTTTTGCCAGCAGGTAAGTCGCTTCTTCGTTACCAAAACCCGCATCAATATCTGCAATGATTGGCACAACATGAGTTTCGAAGTTATCAATTTTAGTAGTAACAGCTTTTGCAGCTACTTCGTTACCCTGAGCTTTAGCGTCGTCGAGTTCGGTAAAGAGGTGTCGAAGTTCACGAGCGTCAGCTTGTCTAAGAAACGTGTACAGTTCCTCGATTAATGCCGGAACAGATGTTTTCTCATGCATTGACTGATCAGGCAAAGGACCAAATTCAGAACGCAGCGCCGCGATCATCCAGCCTGACAGGTAAAGGTAGCGACCGCGGGTTTCTGCAAAGTGTTTTTTTACCGAGATCATTTTTTGTTGTGCAATAAAGCCGTGCCATACACCCAGTGACTGTGTGTACTTTGAAGAGTCGGCATCGTAGGCCGCCATATCTTCACGCATGATTTTGGCAGTATGTCGGGCGATGTCGAGCCCGGTATGAAAGCGGTTTTGCAATCGCATTCTCGCTACGTACTCTGCATCAATCGCGCTCCAGGAACTGCCAGCTGCGGAAATTACTTTTGCGCTGTTGTTTATCTCATCCGAATATGAATTCACGAATCACCTCTGTGTTTTAGTTGGGCCGGGTTTGCTTAGTCCGGTATAAAAAAATCTTTGGATCTGGCCAGTTACATTGAGGCTGTCTGCTTCACGTCATATCCGTGACTACGCATTGTGCTGAGGACTTCAGTAGCGGGACTTCTCAATTGGGAAACTTCAGGTATGGACCGGTTTTTGGTTTGAGCGGGATTATCGGCAGAGGCTGCAAATACTTTAATCCGGGTTTCACCAGGGGCTGGTACCGGTTCAGCCCGTTGAATTCCGGCAGTCAGTGCCAGCATCTGCTGTAAACCGGCTATAAAGCAGTCGCTGATATTCTCATCTGGTTGCAGCGCAACTACATTCAGTTGATTCGAACCCTTTGAGAAAGCTGAGTTAATAACAGCCGCGGTCAGCACATCGATGATTGCTTCGGGCACCCGGTATCCCTGTTGATCGAGTACCAGTGCATTTGAGTGACTGTCGATGGGGTTGTCATTTGCGGAAGTAGTTATTGCCCAGTTGTTGCAATCGATCGAAACGTTCTCACCAAGCCGGTTGGAAAATGTTTTTCCACGGCGTTTTACAATTTGCATCCAGTTGTCGTAGGTGCTGCACTTCTGGCTGACAGTGTCGGCGTTTAAGTTGAACAGGGTCGGGATGGCTGATTCGAGCTGAATATCGTCAATGGCAGCCAGGTCCTTGCAGCCAGTGTGGCCATTGCAGTCAAACAGAATTTCGGTATGGATTCCGTTGTGTTCCAGCAGAATGCTGTCTGGTTTGTCCCTTGGGCCGTTCTTGCCTGCATACTGATTTGGATTCTGCAGGCCGGTGGTACTGCCATCGGCAAGAATCACCAGCAGATTCTGGAAGTACACCATGTAGCTCAGCGCGTCACGATGCGAGCCTTCGGTCAGCGGATAGGTTTTATCCAGGAAGTCCTTTGCGCAGTGGATTACACGATCGCGTCGTGCAGCGTTGACACTGGTACCGGGCTTTAAGCCGGCACTATGTGGTATGGCGTTGTCAGTGTACAAAGCCTGGTAAAGGCTTCCCCAGGAGGTAGCAGCATCGGCGGTCTGATTGCACTGACTAACCGGAATCTCGGTCATTGACTGCTCGCATAAGGGACCGGCTTGTGTGCATTCGGTTTTGTCGGTTGCTGATCTGGTGAGCAGTTCATAAAAAGCCTGCCAAAAGTCTTCTGCGCTGAGTGACGTCGATGTAATCACCGACTGTTCCATGAAGCGGTGAAATTCTCTGGCAATCAAAAAGCCATTGTGGTCCAGGTAGTCTTTTGTGTCAGTGGTCATAGCGTGCTCCAGTTCAGTTTCAGTCCGATGGCTCAATTGTCGAAGCACTAGTATAGAAATTGTGTGTTATAATTTCACAATAGAAATTACACAATGTGAAATTTACAAATGAGCTCTCCGAAAAAGTTGATAAGAAATGCACATTTTTTGGGTGCAAAGATAAAAAATCTTAGAAAAAACAATAAGCTAACGATGGAGGATTTATCTGCTCGATGTATCAAAATAAATCCTGAAGCAGCACCGTCAGTTTCCTACATTTCCATGATCGAGCAGGGCAAGCGCACACCTCGGCTTGCAATGCTCGAGGTAATTGCGTCGGTTTTTCAGAAAGACCCGGAGTGGTTTCTTGACGATATGCCGGTTGATGACGGTCTGGTGCCAGACAAAGGCAGCCGGGGTGGTATCACCGGTATGTCGCTGGAGCCGGGATTTTTGTTTACCAATGAAATTCTGCAAATCGCTATTCCCGAAATGCTGTCGCAGACTGGTACTACGGGTCGTCAGTTCGCACACTTGTTAATAAGGGCTCACCAGGAGGCACACCAGAATCAATTTCCCGATCTGGAGCGCGCAGCGGAAGGCATTGGCCACAAGCAGATGCCGCTGTCACTGCAGGCATTGGAGGAAATGACGGCATCTGCAGGATTGAAAATTACATGGTTTGACACGCTGCCGGATGATACGGCCGCTCATCTGGGTGTAAGCGATGGCAGTCTGGTGCGTTCGTTTTTTGAAGCACCCAATAGTATTTATCTGAATCGCGAACTTGAAGCGCAACCGGTTAGAAAAAAGTATGATCTTGCGGTCTACATCGGGCACAAGATTCTGCATGACGGTGACGGTGTAAAAAGTGCGATGTTAACCGGCAAGCACTATGTTAGCGGCATTCGTGAAGCGACAACTAACATCAATAAAAAGAGTGCTGTCGATGCCAAAGATATAATGCTTGCCTGGCGAGATTTCGAATGCAGTTTTTTTGCAGCGGCATTGCTTTGCCCGAAGGTTCCATTTCGAAGACTGTTAGAGCGCAATGGCTATGAGGCAAACAGTGGAAATCTGGTAGATGTATCGCATTCAATAGCCATGCGTCGAATGACGTCTGTATCACCTTATCCTCACTGGCACTACTTTGATGCTTATCCGCCGGGGCGGTTAAACGCAGTTTACCGGGGTAACGGTATTCCACTTCCGTGGGGCAATATGAGAATGGTTCAGGATCCCTGTCAGCACTGGGCTGTGTTCAGAAAATTAAATGAAACCCCGGCTGGGTCATCGGCCCAAATATCATTGCTCGATGTCGGTGGCGAGTCGCGTATCTATGCCTGTGAATCTGTTGCGGTTGAAGATTTAGCGGGTACGCAACAAGTGCTGTGTGTTGGTGTAGATGTTAACCCGGCCATTGCGGCACAAGGGCATGATCCGTTGTCTCTGGCGGTAGACCTTAAAAAGGCATGTGGTGGTAACGGTGGTTCGGCACCGATTCCGGCTTCTATAAAAAAGGAACTCACCCGGGTTGCGAAAATCTTAAATATTTCCTGGGTCGAGCGAGGTATAGAAAATGATGCACGGGTTATTTGTCCCAGAAGCAGTGCTTGTCCGCGGCAACCGGGTTGTCACGACTTGTAGTATTGTCAGGCGGCCCTGTTGTTTCTGGGTTTACCTTCAATATCAGGAGCACAGACGTAGCGATTTCGACCGCTGTTTTTTGCATCGTACAAAGCTTTGTCAGCTGCTTTCATCATTGTTTCCGGGTCAGTTATACCGCCTGCGGCAGAGATACCTGCGACCCCGAGACTCATCGTGAGGTTAATTTCTTTACCATCAATGACAAACTTTTCCTGTTCAAGAGCTGCACGGGTACGCTCAGCGAACACGGTAGCGCTCTCGGCTTCTGTTTGCGGAAGTACAGCAACGAATTCTTCACCGCCGAAGCGCGCTATAATGTCAGCCGTGCGTGCACTCTCGGTTATAACTGCAGCTACTTTAATAAGGGCCTTATCCCCCGCTTCGTGACCGTACGTATCGTTGATTGATTTGAAAAAATCAATATCAATCATTACTACAGATAACGGTAAACCATAACGATTGCGTCTATCGACCTCGCGTTTGATAACCTGTTCAAAGTGGCGGCGATTATAGAGCAGCGTCAAGGTGTCGGTTGATGCCATCTTTTGTAGCTGATGATTGGCTGCCAGCAACCCTTCATTGGCTTTTGATAATCTGGCGTGACTCTGTTCCAGTTCTTTGATCAGTTGTGCGTTTTCTCTGCGCAATCTCGAGCTGGAGCAGGCGCGGTCAACTGCAGCCAACAAACCGGCGTGGTTATCAAGTGGCTTCTGCAGGTAGTCGTATGCACCAAACTGTAGTGCTTTGAGAACAGTGTCATAGCTGTCAAAACCGGTCAGAACGATAACGTTGAGGTTTTCGTCCAGCATCTTGAGACGTCTCATCAGTTCGAAGCCGTCCATGCCACCCATGCGAATATCTGTGATTACCATGTCGACTTTATTTATTGCAAAGATCTCGAGTGCTACTTCAGCGCTCAGGGCTGCAACTGTCGTATAGCCATCTGCCTCGAGAATGCCGCGCACAACAGTGACGATGGTTTCTTCATCGTCCACTACCAAAACGTGGCCTTTGTTTGACATAGTTGTCATTTAATAGGAGTCGTGTATTTTGCCTTCACTTATATGGTGTATCGACTACCTGCTCATATACTTCTACGTATACTTACTGCGAAGTGTTGACGAATGCAGATTTGTGAAGCCCGTCTCTAAAGTCAGGCCATCCCGGGAATGGGCGATAAAATTATCTGAGCTTTGGTACCACTAAAACGCCCCACTAGTGGCCGACAGCGTCTTTCGGTACGTACCAGCCAGTGGAATTTCTATCAAAACTTTCACGTACCATCGGGTGTCTGACAGGCGCTGTGCTGTCGTCCGGTAACAGGTTCTGTTCCGAGACGTACGCTACATACTCGGTTTCTTCATTCTCCGCGTAGAGGTGATAGAACGGCTGATCTTTGTGCGGCCGGACATCCTCGGGGATGGAATCGTACCATTCGTCGGTATTGGTAAAGACCGGATCTACGTCAAAAATGACTCCTCTAAACGGATAGACGCGATGCTTGACTGGTTGCCCGATTGAGAATTTCGCAGACCGAATCATTAACTGCCGCCTGTTTGGAGTGAGATAAGATTGACCTTAGTTTAGCAAGCAGGTTTCAAAAATGGTGACGAAAATTATTCTGGATTGCGACCCCGGTCATGACGATGCGGTTGCAATACTGCTGGCGTTGGCAGCTCCGCAGCAGATCGAGGTGCTCGGTCTGACGGTGGTCGGTGGCAATGTGCCGCTGGAACGCACTGTCGAAAACGCTCTGCGGGTGCTTTTGCTCGCGGATCGAGAGGATATTCCAGTGTATGGCGGATGTCCGAGGCCGCTTCTGCGGGAAATGGTGACTGCAGAGCATGTTCACGGTGAGTCAGGTCTGGATACGGGAAGTGGTCAATTATTGACCATGCCGGAAACAACAGCAGCCGACCAGCATGCAGTTAATTATCTGATTGATACCATTAGAGCCAGCGACGATAAAACAGTGACACTGGTTGCCACCGGCCCGCTTACCAACGTGGCTGCATCTTTTGCGATGGCTCCGGACATAATAGACCGTTTGCATCAGGTAGTGATTATGGGTGGTGCTTTTCATGAGCCCGGCAATATCACACCGGCAGCTGAGTTTAATATTTTCGTAGACCCACATGCAGCCAAAGCAGTATTCGACAGTGGTGTTGATCTGGTTGCATTCGGATTGGATATTACTCACCAGATGCGTATAACACCTGCGCGGCTGGCGGACATATCCGGTAAAGGCGGTCGTTGCGGAAGTGTTGTGGCTGATCTGCTCGAATTTTTTAATCAGTACGATATGTCAAAATATGGATGGGATGGTGCACCGCTGCATGACCCCTGCACAATTGCGTGGCTGATAGATGCTGAAATTTTCAGTGGCCGCAAAATGTCGGTCAGTGTCGATATTAATGACGGCATCAACCTCGGCAGAACGGTAGCAGACTGGTATACCACCACTGATGCAGAACCGAATGTGACTGTGACTACCGACGGTGACAGTGACCGGTTTTTTGATCTGATTGTCGAGCGACTGGCAACACTTTGATCCGAAATCCTATTTGGGTACCTGCGTTAATCCCACTCGTGCGCTCTTGTTAATCCTATTCGGGTGTCCTCGTTAATCCCATTCGGGTGCCCTCGTTAATCCCATTCGGGTGCCCAGGGAACCAGGTTTTTATCAACGATCCGGTAATTCTGTTTCGTCAGTGCACTGATTTTTGTCATGTCTGAGGTGCTTAGTTCGAAGTCCATGATGTTGTAGTTGGATTTAATGTTTGCCGGGTTGGTAGACATGGTATTTATCGACACTCCCTGTTGCACAATCCATCGCAGTACAATCTGGCCATCGGTCTTGTTGTATGTCTTTGCAATTTCACTGAATAATGGTTGTTTGAATACTTCACCCCGTGCTACCGAGCAATAAGACGATAGTGGAATGCCCGTTTCCTTTGCAGTGTTGAGCAGAATATCCTGGTTTAGTAACGGGTGAAACTCGACCTGGTTGGTTACCAGTGGACGGTTTGTTATTTGTAGAGCATCGCGCATCATTTGCGACGTGTAGTTTGAAATGCCAATGTGTCTGGCAAAGCCTTCGTCTGCAGCTGTGTTTAAAAGTTTAAGTGAAGGCTCTATATTGCCGGAACCGGGAGGCCAGTGAAGAAGTAATACATCGACGGAATCGACCTGCAGGTTTTTTAAGCTTTTTTCAACTGATGGTAAAAATAATTTTTCTTCAAAGTTTGAAGGTTGAACTTTGGTTGTTATTAAAAATTCATCCCGCGCAATGCCGGACTCCATAATGCAGCGGCCGGTTTCAGTTTCGTTCTGATACATCTGTGCAGTATCAATAGCGCGATATCCGCTGTCTATGGCACAATTCAATGCATCGGTCAGGGCTTGTTGTTTTAGGGGGAACGTGCCGAAGGCTCGCTGGAAGTTATTTGAAAAGTAGCATGTCACTGGCTGAATCCCACTTTGGAAATGTGTAGTCTGTTCACTATATCGACGTTGGTTTACCGGTTCAATTATTGTTGTGCCGAATAGTTATCCGGCGTGGCATCTGGAATGAAGGTAATGAAAAAAATTGGCTTGCTTGGAGGTATGAGCTGGGAGAGTACAGTGATCTACTACCAGCTATTGAACCGCATGGCGCGTGACCAGCTGGGTGGTCTGCATTCCGCTGATCTGCTGTTGTGGTCTTTTGATTTTGCGGTGATTGAGCGCTATCAGTCTGATGGCGACTGGGACGGTGTCACCAAATTAATGGTAGATGCTGCTCAGTCTCTTGAGCGGGGAGGTGCTGAGTGTCTTCTGATTTGCACTAACACTATGCATAAAATGGCTGAAGCAGTGCAGGCATCAATTAATATTCCTCTGATCCACATTGCAGATTCAACTGCACCTGCAATAAAAGAAGCAAAAGTTAATTCGCCTCTTCTACTGGCCACACGCTACACAATGGAGCAGGACTTCTACAAGGGATACCTGAAAAAGCACCACAACATTGATGTAGTAACACCTGACGATGAAGGTCGTACTGTTGTCCACGACATAATCTATGCGGAGTTGTGTCGAGGAGTCGTCCTGCCCGAATCTAAAGATCAATATCTGAAAGTTGTGGAGCGTACCGGTGCTGACGGAGTTATTTTTGGATGCACCGAAGTAGGATTATTGCTCTCGCAGAGTGACCTGGCCGTACCCGCTTTTGACACAACGCAATTGCACGCGCAGGCTGCCCTTAGCTATGCACTTCAATAACTCTTAATTAGCTGCCGCTTAGTAAATCTTTAAACCAGGTAGCATCACCCGGAAGGACATTCTGAACCACAGGCAGTGACATTACCCAGGCCACAAGGGCTGCGAGAAGCGCGATAATTGATGCGGCGACAATCGCCGCCAGGAAGATTTTGAAGATCAGCCAGACCAACTGAAAAAACGGAATATCCATGTCGATAACATTGACAAAGCCGACGTGATCTTCGCCTTCATCGTAATGTGAGTCGTAGTTGGGAGCGTAGTATCGGTCGTCAGCTTCGTAGCGCGCAGGCTCGCGTGCAGCTCTCGATTGACCGGCAGAACGTGTGTCGTCTGAATTTCTCATGGTGCCCCCGTTGAACGCAGACCAGCTAGTTTTGGCGTGCTTGATTTTAATTTTATTGAGGGCGCAGATTCTAACACGACATCGATAAAAAATGGATGTTGTGCAATGGAGGCTCGCGAGACCGATTTACGCAGGTGACTCTGGTCTGGTGGCTTGTGGTCTCTTGGACGCTTTGAAAGTTTCGTTATAAACCTGGCTGAAGGGCTTTTTTGTACCCGGTGCTGTGCCGGGATTCGCCGAGGACTTGCGGCAAATCAAACAGGTAGAACTTAGCTATCAGGTAGAGGCGCTGTGCTTTTAGTTTCAAGTGGTTCTCCTTGGTGCCAGACGTGATACGGTGCTGTAACATGGAGCCTTCGGAGTGCTGTAGCCAATGAAGACCGTTATTTTCTCCAGAGATGGCTGCAGCGCAGGTTCGACTTTTTTCACGTTGTACATTCGCTTTGCGTCGCACTGATTCATTCTGAACATTAAGTAGTTCTTTAGTTCCATGGCTGAAGCAGACAAGTCATTCTAAAGCTTAAGTTTTGTGATTCGCTCGGCCATCGGGACTCAGCACAATCGCTCATAACCATGAAAAATAAGACCGCAAATAAACAGGCGCTGAATCATCAGGGCGAGAGCGTACAAAGCGATGGATTCTCCACAACCTGTCGTGAGCTGATACTCCGGTTTCCCAAAATGGTTCTTGGTGTGGGTGTAATTCTGGTGTTGATCGCATCGGCTGGTATGGCGAAGCTCACCAACAACCCGGATAACCGTGTGTTCTTCGGTAAAGATAACCCGCACCTGCAGGCTCTGGAAGCGCTCGAAGATACTTACACAAAAACAGACAATGTATTTATTGCGCTGGCGCCAGTGAGCGGTAGTCTGGCAGATCCGAAAGTCCTCACCGCGGTGCGCGAGTTAACTGAAGCTGCATGGAAGATTCCCTATTCAAGTCGCGTAGATTCACTGTCAAATTTTCAGCATACCTTAGCGGATGGTGATGACCTTCTGGTGACCAATCTGATTGACACAGAGGGAGTGATCACCCAGACGCAGGCTGATGAAATTATCAAAACAGCTCTGGAAAAAGAAATTCTGGTTAATCGGCTAATTTCTGAAGACGCAACGGTCGCGGCTTTTAACATCACTGTGTTAAAACCTGAAGATAACCTCGATGCCGTGTATGAAATTGTCGACTACACAAATGATTTACTTGCCGATTTTGAAAACCGTTATCCGGAATTAAATTTCTATTTAACCGGTGGTGCGCCATTTGATGTTGCATTCACGGTGTTGCCAAACGCTGAAGGTGCTGTGCTGATTCCGATTATGTTTTTTATCATCTTGCTGATAGTCGGCCTGGCGCTTAAAACGGTGTGGGCAACACTGTCGGTAATGCTGCTTATCGTCATGTCAGTTACCGTTGCCATGGGGCTTGCAGGTTGGAGCGGGGTGGTACTAAACGCCGGAACAACGGGTGCGCCGATAATTATCTCGACCGTTGCGGTTGCTCATTGTGTACATGTGCTTGTCACTGTCAGACAACGAATGGCGCTGGGATGGGAACAAACAAAGGCTGTGGCTGAGTCACTGAGAATTAATTTTGCACCAATTTTTATCACCAGCGCCACAACCGCAATCGGATTCCTGACGCTTAACTTTTCAGATGCGCCTCCATTTCGCCTGCTCGGTAACATAGTCGCAACGGGTGTGCTTGCAGGCTTTGTGTTGTCTGTGACCATGTTGCCGGCCTTGCTGACACTGGTAAAACTCAAACCAGCTGGCAGTGTATCGATAATGCGTAACGGAATGACGGCACTGGGTGCTTTTGTCGTCCGACACGACAAAGCATTGCTATGGAGTATGGGAGTACTGGTTTTTGTATTGTCGCTTGGCAGCTTTAAAATAAAGCTCGATGATAACTTTCTTACCTACTTCAGTGAAAAGTTCGAAATACGGCGTGATACAGATTTCATAGAGCAGCGACTAACTGGCCTGAACGCCATAGAGTGGTCCTTACCGGCGGCAAGTGATGGTGGTGTCAGTGATCCTGCCTACCTGCTGCATGTCGATAATTTTAGAGCGTGGCTCAGGCAACAGTCCAAAGTAACCAATGTTGGTGCAATCAGTACAACTATAAAAGAACTGAATAGAAGCATGAACGGTGATGATCCGGCCTATCAGGTAATACCGGAGTCCCGCGAGCTTACTGCGCAGTATCTTCTGATGTACGAAATGTCTCTGCCTTACGGGCTTGATCTTAACAATACTATTGATATTGCGAAGTCCCAGAGTCGAGTAGTGGCAATAGTGCAGGATGCATCGTCTTTAGAAATGAGGAACCTGAATGCACGTGCGGAAAAATGGCTGACTGAAAATGCACCTGCACACTACGCGCAGGGTAGCGGGCTATCAATGATTTTTGCGTATATCTCGGAGCGCAATATCAAGTCAATGTTGTTCGGTTCACTGGTGGCACTGGTACTGATTTCTCTGATACTCATCTTTGCACTGCGCAGTTTGAAGATTGGGCTGGTCAGCCTTATCCCTAATCTTGTACCAGCTGCAATGGGACTGGGCTTATGGGGCTACACTGTCGGGGTGGCCGGTTTATCTATTGCTGTGGTTGTGGCGGTAACGCTTGGCATTGTTGTCGATGATACCGTGCATTTTCTTAGTAAATATCTGCGTGCCAGACGCGAGCAGGGCTTGCTGCCTGAGCAGGCAATTGTGAACACCTTCGAGACCGTTGGAGTAGCTCTGTTGGTAACCTCTGTGACTTTAATATCCGGCTTTATCGTTTTGTACTGGTCAGGATTTAAAGTAAATTCAGAGATGGGGATTCTCACCGCAATTACCATTGCGTTTGCACTGATCGCAGATTATTTGTTGTTGCCACCAGTATTGATGGCGGTCGATCGAGATCATTCGACCTGAAAATACAACCTGAAAATACGACCGGAAAATACGACCGGAAAATACGACTAGAAAAAAGTATTTGATTAAAGCCTGTAGAATCAGGAATATCGAAACGGTGAACATTTCAATGATTAAGCGGAGAATGTACTGATGCCTGAAGTAAAAATCAGAAAAATGGTAGTGAACATTGAGGAAACCTTTCACGAGGGTGGTCCGGTCGCAGATAAGCCACTGTATAAAGCTTCGTGCCTTGCGGTCATTGATAACCCTTACGCCGGAAGCTATGAACAGGAAATATCCGGGTTTATGGATGATCTGAAGCCGTTAGGTGTGCAAATGGCAGGTAAGTTAATCGACGCGCTGGGTGGTAACCCTGACAATATTCAGGGCTATGGTAAAGGTGCGATTGTCGGTGAGGCCGGAGAAATTGAACACGGTGCACTGTGGCATGTACCAGGTGGATACTCGATGCGTGAATTAATTAAAGACAGTATGGCTATCGTACCGTCGACCAAGAAGGTGGGTGCACCAGGTACCAGGCTGGATGTTCCGATGACGCACACTAATGCTTCTTATGTAAGATCGCACTTTGATGCAATGGAGGTTGGGGTCAACGATGCACCGCGTGCAAACGAGCTGGTGCTTGTGCTCGTCATGTCTACCGGTGCACGAGTACATAATCGGGCCGGAGGACTGAATGCCAAAGATGTTGTCGGTGAAGACGGTCTGAGGTAGAGCGCAGAACGTTGTTTCAAAAACACGTGATTGTACGCTGGTGCAATGTTATTGTTCCCGCCAATTAGCAATCCACTAACGCACTAAAACTCGAAATAAATTTATGACCGAAGACGTTGATAGCGAAACCTCCAGGCGATCGCCGACCACCCGTACCATGGCAATGCAGAGCGATACCAATCCTGCCGGTGACATTTTTGGTGGCTGGGTTTTGTCACAAATGGATATGGCAGCAGGTATATGTGCGGGTCAGAGAGCTCAGGGCCGGGTGGTAACTGCGGCAATTGACGGTATGCGCTTTTATCGGCCAGTCAAAGTAGGGGATATACTCGGTATATATACTTCTGTGGTTCGCATCGGACGTTCGTCAATGGATGTTCTGGTTGAGGCGTGGGTAAGGCGCGACCGCATCGGGGTACGTGAAAAAGTGACTGAAGCGACTTTCACTTTTGTGGCTATGGGTGAAGACGGCAAGTCTGTACAATTGCCGTCTCGTGATGATATTCCAGAGTATGTTAAAGAACAGTTTGGTGATCTGTAGCAGTAGAACGTCGATAGTACAATTGTAGTCAGTCAGCCGGTCAATCGGCCAGCCCCTGTGCTATCCCATGTGCAGGGCAATCTGGCACGTTGTGAAAAATTGGAACGCCGCTACTTGTCTTTGTCATCCATCATTGATTTAAGATCTGCAAACGGATTGTGCGTTGTTACAGCGGCCTGTTCTTCACCGTAAGTAATTTGCTCGACAAAACGCTGGTGTTCGTTGTCGTGACAGAAAACACAGAGTAACTCCCAGTTTGATCCATCCTCCGGGTTGTTGTCGTGATTATGATCCCGATGATGTACGGTTAACTCGCGAACATTGCTGTTGTCAAATTCGCGCATACAGCGGCCACATACCCAGGGGTACATTTTTAACGAGCGTTGTCGGTAGCCGTCTTCGCGTTTGGCGTAGTTTTCCCGGGCCGCTGCAACCAGTTTGTCCAGATCGTTTTCTGACATAGCGTATTCCTCGGTTTTCAGTCCGCCTGCGTATCTTCCTTTTACAGTCTGGCTGTGTGGGGCAGGCTGGTGATGGTATAACACCTTACTACATTTGCTCATTTTGTCTAACACTTCCGGGTAATTCTGTTGCCCGGATTACGGTAAAATTTAAGTAAATGACCATGGCACAAACGTTTGTTTCAACCGTGTCTGATGTACTTGCAACAGGGTGTACAGCATATGAATCTGTATTTTAGACTGCTTTGGGTGATGCTTATGGCGCGTCGTCGCAAAGTAATTACCGAAGATAATTTGAACAATGAAGTTACCACAACGATCATGCCCAATGATCTTGACCTGAATCTGCATGTTAATAATGGTCGGTACATGACCTTATGCGATTTTAACCGAGTGGATCTTTTTGTCCGTTCCGGGTTGGCTTCCATTATGATCAAAAACAAGCTTGCCCCGGTGGTGGCGGAACATACAATGACTTATATCAAACCGCTTCGAGTATTTAACAGAATCAGAATCACCATGAAGATCACGCACTGGGATGAAAAGTACTTTTATGCCACCCATACGTTTTATCGTGGTGAAAAAACTGTGGCTGAAGGCACATCAAAATCTTTGGTTATCAGTAGAAAAGAGGGCAGGCTAACACCGGCGCAGGTGATATCAATGGTTAACGAATATCAGGCGGCTCTATAAAAATACGGTTCGGTTTGTGACTAGGAACGTCGATGCCACCGCAGTGGCTTGCTGTCTTCGCGGTTCAGTAATTTTTTTGCCTCAAGATCAAGCTGTACAGTCTTGGACCACCAGCCTAACTTAGAACCGCCCGGAAATAATTCTTCAAGGTGCGGTTTCATAGCGTTGCACAATTCTGCATGGGTGAGACCAGGTGCGCTCCCCGGCAATACTTTCAGCATTGCCTTTTTAACCGCAAGATATCTGACGGCGTCTACGTTGCTGGTATGTCCAGGTACATTGACGTTTTCAACAGTTATCTTCTCTTGCTTGCTCATATAGGGTGGTGCAGAAGTTTATGCATCTCCCTGCAGGCTAGGCAGTAGTGACGTAGCGCAGGATCTCTACCACCTGATCTGGTGTCTGTGCCCAGCCCATTGCTGCAGAGTCTACTTCTTTTAATGGGTGGATGATGTCTGCATCGTGCAGGGTGATGTAGGGCTTGCCCAGGGCTGCCAGCTGACCAGCATCGAAAGCTGCGTTCCATTGCTTATATTTTTCACCAAAGCGCACGACTGCGATATCGCATTTGGCAATCAGATTTCTGGTTCGAATGCCATTTACTTTGGAGGACTTATGATCACGCCAGAAGCTTTCTGACTCAGCACCAAGCACGTCACCGGCCGCATCACTGGCATCGTGGTCTGTTACGGCAGAACAAAAACTCACTGGTAAATTCAGATTGCTGCATCCGCTGGCTATTTGTTGTCGCCAGTCGGTGTGTATTTCTCCTGAAAGATAAACGCTCCAGGTCATGATTATGCTCCTCGGTTGGCTTGCGGATATTCCAGACAGATATTCCAGACAGATATTTTAGGGGCACTGAAAATAAATTGATAGCGCAGTTGTTCGACTAATTGCGCTCACTGCGAGTAAACTGGCAGCGAGAACAATTAAGAAAAGTACCATGAAAAAAGACCCAAAGACGTTTAGAAGCTTTCGCTGGCTTGGAGAGGATGATTTGCGCTCATCGAGCCACCGCTCGCGCTTTATGCAAATGGGCTACGGCGAGGAAGACTGGGAGGGTCGCCCGGTCATTGCGATCGTCAACACCTGGTCTGATATTAACCAGTGTCACTCGCACTTTAAACACCGGGTAGATGACATCAAGCGAGGTGTGTTGCAAGCCGGTGGAATGCCGCTGGAGTTACCGGCCATCTCACTTTCAGAGCCCATAGTTAAGCCATCAACCATGCTGTACCGAAATTTTCTCGCAATGGAAACCGAAGAGCTGTTGCGCAGCCACCCGATTGATGGTGCGGTATTGATGGGAGGGTGTGACAAAACAACGCCGGCCTTGTTGATGGGGGCGATCAGTATGGATATACCGGCGATCTATGTGCCCGCAGGTCCCATGCTGCGAGGTCACTGGAAGGGCAAGACGCTTGGTTCGGGCTCTGACTCATGGAAGTACTGGGACGATCTGCGTGCAGGTGAAATTGACCGTCAGGACTGGAATGAAGTCATGGGTGGTATTGCGCGTTCCTATGGCACCTGCATGACAATGGGTACTGCCGCCACAATGATGTCTATCGCAGATAGTATTGGCATGTGTCTTAACGGAGCGAGTTCAATCCCTGCCGCAGACTCCAACCATATCCGTATGTGCAGCGCTTCCGGTCGGCGTATTGTCGAGATGGTGTGGGATGACGTAAAGCCGTCTGCAATACTGACCTCAGATGCCTATCAAAATGGTGTAACCGCTGCAATGGCGATGGGGTGTTCTACCAATGCCATCATTCATTTAATTGCCATGGCGCGACGAAGCGGTGTGGATTTAAGTCTGGCAGACTTTGAGGCAAAAAGCCGACGTATTCCGGTGATTGCCAATATACGCCCCAGTGGTGATACCTACCTGATGGAAGACTTCTTCTACGCAGGCGGTCTGCCTGCCATGCTATCTCGAATTGAAGATGAGCTGCATACTAATTGTCTGACTGTGTCCGGTAAAACCTGGGCGCAGGCACTGCAACGTGCCGAAGTTTATAACGACGATGTGATAAGAAGCACCGATAATCCGATTTATGCAGAAGGTGCGCTGGCAGTACTTAAAGGTTCACTTGCTCCGGATGGATGCGTGATAAAGCCATCTGCCTGCGAACCGCGTCTGTTGCAGCATACCGGGCCAGCGCTGGTGTTTGATAACTACGCAGAGATGAAGGCGAACATCGACAACGAAGATCTCGATGTCGATAAAAATACCGTATTGGTTTTGCGCAACGCAGGTCCGAAGGGAGGACCCGGTATGCCTGAATGGGGCATGCTGCCAATCCCGAAGAAACTCCTAAAGCAGGGCGTGCGCGATATGGTGCGCATTTCTGATGCACGAATGAGTGGCACAAGCTATGGGGCGTGTATTTTACATGTTGCCCCGGAGTCTTATGTTGGCGGTCCGCTCGCACTGGTGCAGACCGGAGATATTATTGCCGTCGATGTTGCCGCCAGAACCATTGATCTACAGGTAGATAAAGCTGAGCTTAAAAAACGCCAGGACGCCTGGCAACGACCTCCCGTTAGGTATGAAAGGGGCTATGGCTGGATGTTTTCCAACCATATTCGTCAGGCAGACAGTGGCTGCGACTTTGATTTTCTCGAGACATCACATGGACGTCCTGTTGATGAACCGTCTATTTTTTAAGTTGAGTTTTAAATATCACAAGCGATTAAATCGGTTGCCGAAACACCGTTGATTCGTGGAAACGTTTCGGTGATTGTCTCAGTTATATCGCCGTCGTTGTCTGTATCGAGTTCGTCAACAGAAGAGATTTCCAGAGATCCATTCGCATCAAAAGTTAATTCAAGCGAATCAGTGAGGACGTTGCAGCTGGTATCCGGATCGCTATAAAAAGTATTGATGAAAGACAGATCGGCCAACTGCTCGATTACCGACGTACCAGCAACGATTACATAGCAATTATCACCGTTGCCAACATCATCCTGCTGGAAATCAAAGAAGGTAATATCACCGTTCTGACCAATCTGAGTCACCGCGATATCCTGCAGGCCATTGGAAATTTCGGTGGTATCCCACAAGCCTGTGACCGCTCCAATGCTTCGGATTCCAAGCAGTGGTGGACAATTTTGCGCACCTACGGTGATTTCAGTAGTTTCGTCCAGCTCCGAAATATCATTGGCTTCAGCAGCGACGGGCTCATTTATCGTTTCAATTGTGTCCGGAAGTCCGAGATTGATTGTATCTCCGTCACATGCCATTAAAGTGACAGTGATGCAGGCAGCAAGGGCAGCCTTTCCGTTAGTTGCTATCGATACCATTGGTAGTGTCTCTATTTGATTCTTCTATAAGAAGAATAGTAGAGATCTGGCAATTGGCAGAGGAGAAGCACGTTTGTGAGTATGTTCGAAAAACAGGTCCGTGCCACGAACTGGCACGAATGAGTAACTGTTAAAAAACCGCCTCAAAGAAAAATCATCTGAGGCGTTACGCGGTTAACAGGTGTTAGTCGCCTATTCGTGTAACGGTGACGGTTGCCACAGGGTTGCGCCAATCATACTGATAGGCTCTCAGGTCACCCACATCGTGAACACCGGAGCTCACATGAACGAAGTCCCCGCGGTCATTGCGGGATGGGTTGGTGCCTTCTCCATCCGGAGTGCCATCACACTGAGGACCCGGGATTTGACTGCACAATTGAGTATTCAGTTCTGTACCGGCGTCGTATCCAATGGCCTCATAGGTCACACTGCCACTGTCTGGCAGGCGCACTCCGTTAAGTGCCATAAACGAATCATTAGTTGGCAGTAGCATTGCGGCCATACTAAGAAAGTCTGCACCCGAGTGAGCCGATATACGAAAGGTGGCGGTTTGACCGGCTGCAGTGAAAGGTCCGTCAGCGGGTGTTCCTGCAGCGGTCGCAATTTCTACCACAGTATTCCGGATAGCATCAAAATTAGCTTCCAGCATGGCGGGGCTGCCGCCCTCTGCGAGGTCTTCAAGTGCGACACTTGCAGGTTCTCCTATCTCAAACAGACTGGATGCCGATGTATGGGTTACTGCGAAAATCGGTGTGAACGTAACGTTGTTTGTTGCGTTGGTAACGGTCACTTCGAAACTGTTCAATCCCTGAGCAGAGACATTCTGTGCAGAGAGTGTCGTGGCTATTGTAAAGGTTGCTGCTATTGATAAGCCGAGTCTGTTTAGCTTAAGTGGCATTTATTATTTCCAGGCATTTAAAGGAGCCGGGAGTATGATCATCGTCGCAAAACGGTTAATAACAAAATTATAAAAATAATATAACTTTTTGATTTATTTGTTACTAGCGACTAATGTTCGCAGCAGTTGCAAAAGAAGGTAAAGACAGACTTAATTTCAGTGCAACTCAAAGCGTTTTTACATCAA
The DNA here is from genome assembly GCA_964388065.1 of uncultured Granulosicoccaceae bacterium. GTDB lineage: Bacteria > Pseudomonadota > Gammaproteobacteria > Granulosicoccales > Granulosicoccaceae. The sequence continues at coordinate 43,266 of CAYLZS010000129.1, read as the reverse complement.
GGTTATCGATGATCATAAGGCGGAAATTGAGTTGTACAGAGGTATGATAGAGATATGTTGGGTTTGACTTTCTCTCGTTGAATAGCGCTCATGACAATGATGGGTTAGCTGGGAGCTGGCAGCGGAGTTTGCAGAGAGTGTTATGAAGATGGTCGTATTTAAATCGCACCGTCACGTTTCATCTGTTCAATTTCTGACTCGCTGTAACCCGCTTCCTTAAGCACCTCATCGGTATGCTGACCAAGCTTTGGCGGAGATGAGCTTATTGACGGTGATCCGTGTGCAAAATTGAAAGCGCTGACTGGCAATTGCGACGGGCAACCGTCTTTTGCGTGTTCAATGGTTTGCAGCACATTGCGGTGTTTCAGATGGTCTTCTTTCAGGGTTTCATCCAGTCCTCGAACGCGAGCCGCCGGAACCCGATTGTCATTAAGAATTTGCTCCCACTCACTTGCAGGTTTCTCTTTAAGCATTACCGCAATCAGCTCGCTATCCTGCTCATACGTTGCAGCGAGCTTATCGCGTGGTGTTGTCATTATTTCATCTGCTCTGGCGTTTTCACCCAGCGTTCGCAATAGCGATGCGTGCTGTTTGTTGGTGAAGGCACCCAGCATAATCTGTCCGTCTGCAGTATCGTAAGTGGCATAACCACAATAATCCGGATGTGCGTTGCCGTGTGGCACGGGGCGCTTGTCCGTTATTACCGTGTCGACCACGAGTGCGCTCATCATCATCAGTGCCGCATCAAGCATTGATACATCAATGTACTGGCCAGTGCCGGTTTGCTGTCTTTGGTAAAGGGCTGCTGAAATTGCGAAAGCGGCTTGTGCCCCTGTGCCATAGTCAACCATTGGCGGGCCGACGCGCACCGGATCACTGTTGGCAGCGCCATTGGCTGTCATTAAACCCGAGAACGCCTGAATAACTACGTCATAGGCCGGGTGATCTGCTTTGGGTCCGGTGTCACCAAAGCCGGATATTTTGCAGTAGATGAGCTTCGGGTTGATTGCAGTTACTGCATCATAACCAAAGCCAAGGTTCTCCAGTGCGTTGCCCGCATAGTTTTGAACCAGAACATCAGCGGTTGTTATCAGACGTTTCAGTGCCGTACAGCCTGCGTCTGTTTTAAGATTAAGGGTAATGCCGCGCTTACCGGCGTTTTGTGATTGAAAGTACGAGCCATACAGGGCTTCGTTGTGCACAGGGTTGACACCTTCAATTCGTGTCATATCCGGTGCATCCGGCGATTCTATTTTTATAACATCAGCACCTAACGTTGCAAGCTGGAATGTGCTGAAAGGGCCTGCAAGCACATGCGTTAGATCGAGTACTCTGATTCCTTCAAATGGTTTCATGGCCTTACCCGGTGTGCGAATACCCAGTGTGTCGGAGTGAGTCGAACGCGTCCCGCTATCTGTCTGAACTACGCCTGGGAGCTTTTAGTGACGAGCTGTTCGATATATCGTGCAGTTTGAAACAAAGTGCCGTCTTTCCTGTTAGCGCCAATAACCTGAACACCTATTGGTAAATTGTTTTCACCGGTCAGTATTGGCAAATTAATGCAGGGCAGGCCGCAGAGTGTCCATGTAATACAGCAAATAGAATCTCCGGTGCTTCCCATCAATGGGGCAATAGAAACTGCAGACGGGGTTAATATAGCGTCGTATCGCGTGTAAAAATTATCAAACCACTCAAGTGCCAATTGTCTGGTTTCCAATGCGTCCCGATACTGTTGTTCGGTACAGTCTCTGGCCGCTGTAAATATTGGCTGAGCAGTAGCGCTGATTTTGTCCCAGTGCTGTTGAATTTCGTAATCCAGTGCTCTCAGAATTTCATAGTCATAAATTGTTTTGTGAGCTTTAAGATACTGCTCGAATTCTGCTGGAGCGCTAATCCGATGCAGTTTGCTGCCGAGTTCGGAGATCAATTTTTCAAACACTGTTACCGCATTGTCTGAGTAACGATCTTTATAAGGCATGTCCAGCCACACAACTGAAGGGGTGTGAGGTGGTTCGCGATGAAATGTGCTCAGTATTTCTGGTGCAGGTTGCTGGTAGCTTGCTGAGTCTTCAGGATCATACCCGCATACCGCATCAGTAATTGCAGCCATGTCTTCAAGCTGGTTGGCAAAAAAACCGACATGATCAAGAGTTGTGGAGGTTTCAAGTACACCACGCCGTGATACCAGACCTCGTGTTGGCTTGTAACCGTACACACCGCAAAATGATGCTGGCCTTATAACAGAGCCACCGGTCTGGCTCCCAACAGCAAGTGGCACGTGACCGGCTGCTACTGCAGCAGCAGAACCGCTGGATGAACCCCCGGGACTATAGCGTTGGTTGTGCGGATTGCGGGTCTTTGACGGGTGCAAAAATGCAAATTCAGTGGTCACTGTTTTGCCAATGATGAGCGCATTGGCAGCTTTAAGTTTTTCAATTACATGGCAATCTTTATCCGGCTGCCTTGCTGCATGTATTGCAGTGCCCTTGGTGGTTGGGAAATCTACCGTATCAAAAATATCTTTCACACCGATCGGTATACCCTGCAGAGAGCCCGGCAGCTCTTCGCGTTTTAACACATCGTCAATCAGTGCCGCCTGTTTCATTGCTGCCTGTGCGTCGAAGTGTTCCCAGGCGCGTATATTGGCATCTGAGGATTCAATAGCTTTAACGGAGTGATCAGCTAAGTCGCTACAAGTAATTGAACCTTTCGAGATCAGGTCTGCATTTTTGGCAACAGTATTTTCATCGATACTTTCCATGTCGTTAGTTACCGTAAGCCTTGGCCGGTAACCAGGTAGTAAGCTCAGGAAAAAAGAACACAATAGCAAGCCCGATAAGTTGCAGAATAACGAAAGGGATAACGCCTTTGTAAATGTGCCCCAGTGTGACTCCGGGAGGACAGACGCCCTTGAGGTAGAAGAGGGCGAAGCCCACCGGCGGTGTAAGAAATGAGGTTTGCAGCGTTACAGCCACAAGTATGGCAAACCACACCACTGAAGGTTCACCAACAACGCCGAAACCATCAACTGGCAGGTCGAGAGATAAAATAACCGGTAACATCAACGGCATAATGATTAAGGTTATCTCAATCCAGTCGAGAAGAAATCCGAGTAAAAATATAATAAACAGTATGAAGCAGACAATCATGTACGGGTTTTCAAAAAAGCCGAGTACCATGTTTTCAATGATCTGATCGCCGCCGTACCGTCTGAGAATGTAGGCGAAGAAGTTGGCAGCAATGAATATCCCTACAATGTAGCCTGCGGTATTCAGGGTCTGTCTTGCCACATCACGAAGTACCTTTAAATTAAGCCTGCCACTCAGCAACGCCAGTATTGTTGCACCTAATGCCCCGAGGCCTGAGGCCTCCGTTGGTGTGGCCAGACCGAAGAAAATTGATCCGAGTACCAGTAATATTAAAAACAGTGGCGGGACAACAGAGATCGCAACATCAAACAGAATTTTTGCAGTGACCGGTTCACGATTTTCAGGAAGTGGCATGGCTTTAGGGTTTACCAAGCCATACAAAACGATAAATACAATGTAGAGCGCACCCAGAATTAGTCCTGGAAACATGGCACCCATGAAAAGGTCGCCAAGCGAGATCGCGAGCTGATCACTCATGATCACCAGCATAATTGACGGTGGAATAAGAATGCCAAGCGTACCTGAAGCTGCAATGGTTCCGGTTGCTATCGACTTGCCGTAATTTTGTTGCAACATTGCCGGTAGTCCCATCACACCAAGCAACACCACAGACGCTCCGATAACACCGGTAGATGCGGCAAGAATAATTCCGATCAACATGACGGTAAGTGCCAGCCCACCGCGCAGTGCACCGAACAAGACCTGCATGGAGCGCATCATCCGTTGGGCTACACCTGACTGATCGAGCATCAGACCCATAAAAATGAACATCGGCAGTGCAACCAAAACAGGATTTTTTATTATCCCGCCAAAAAATCTGCCACCGTTGGCAAACATTTTTTTATAGGTGATACCGGTGCGTTTAAATTCGATGTATTCAGAGATTACTTTTCTATGCTCATCGAGTACGTATTCACCCAGTAAAACGAATATTAAACTGACCCCTACAAGAGCGTAAGCGACGGGAATACCGATGAATAAAAAAATAATAAAAACGATGAACATCGACAGAACCATCCACTGGTTCAAGTCCATGTACTGCCCGAGGAATGCAAGAATCTCCATAGTTATGCCCTTCGCTTCCGGCCTGCTACCCAGAAGACAATGAGCAACAATACAATTAATGCCAGCGCGATAATCGTTGTATGCTCCATAATTGGTTCTTTTGCGATTCTGCGAGTTGCCAGATCGGGCTGGCTGATACGGGTGTACCAATAGAATACGCAGTACACAATCCGGTCAAGTACAAACCAACAGAATGGCAGTGTTCCGAGTATGCACTTTACGGCAGTTGGTGAAGTGAATTTGGCCAGGTTCCTGCGCACCATCGACCAGGATGCAAGGGCCGCCAATGTCATTAGAATTGGCAGTGAAAGTTTTAGGATATAGAGCCGATGAAGCCCGTTGGGACTATCAGACCCTTCCTTTGCTACCCATGATGACCAGGCGTATTGCCCGAGGATGTCTACCATCATGCCGATGAAAGGCAACATCAGCCATCCAATTGCAAATACTTCGAGTTTTGCTTTTTTAGTGGCTGAAAAATTTTGATGAAAGATATCCACCCTGACATGGCTGTCTGTGGTGATGGCATAAGCAAAACCGGTGAGTACTGCAAAGCCATACAGCCACCACTGACCATCATCCAGCCAGGCCTGGTTATGCCCCATTTTTCGCATAACCACCTGAGCAACAATAGCAATCATTAACAGCGGAAAGACCCATGCGACAACATTACCAGCACCGACGACCAGCCGGTCGATAAAATAATGTTCTTCGCGGCGTCGATTCCCGGGGTCCGAGATTGCGACCGATGTGTGATCAGGGGCTAGAGAATTATCTGGCATAGGGAAGTATCGGGAATGAGTCGGGTTCTGATTGCTGAGTTGTTTTCGAAAAAAAAGGTGGTCAAAGTGACCACCTTTTTCTGGCAGGGCCTGGTAAACAGAGTTCGCTACTTGCGTGGCAGGTATATATTACTCGACCAGACGTCGTAACCTTCACGATACTCGGATAGATCATCCCAAACCTTTTTGAAGAACTCATCTTCTTCTGCAAACTCAGCGGCAATTTCATCCCAGGCAGATTGAAATTGCTCGAGCATTTCTGGTGGCCACTGTTTTATGGTGACACCGTTGTTTTCAGTGTTGTCGACCATTGCGGCGTAGTTGGTGGCTTCTCCTTCAGCGAGGCTTGTTGTAATGTTTGCAAGACAGGCCACGTCGATCTGGTTTTTTGCAACATCTGAAAGCTCATCGTAGATGTCTTTGTTGATCAACAGTTCAAACAACGTTGACGGCTGGTGCCAGCCAGGGAAGTAGTTGAACTTTGTGATTTTGTGAAATCCCAGTCGCGCGTCTATTCGCGGCATGGAGAATTCGGTAGCGTCAATTGCACCGCGCTCAAGAGCCGGGAAGATATCACCACCGGCCAGAAGTGAAGTGGATACTCCAAGCTTTTGCATTACCTCAGCACCCAGTCCGAAGAAACGCATGTTAAGGCCTTTAAGATCCTCTACACCGTTTATTTCGTTCTTGAACCAGCCCGATGTCTCAGGCGCGATAATACCGCATGGCTTGGCTATAACGTCGAAGCCCGCCTGGTCGTACATTTCCTGCCAGAGTGCAGCGCCATCATCGTATAAAATCCAGCCAAGAAATTCCCCTGCCTCAGGGCCGAAAGGAACTGCTGCGAATAGTGAGGCTGCAGGAATTTTCCCCTGCCAGTAGCCGGATGTAGCAAAGGCTGCATCGACAGATCCGTTTGACACTGCGTCCAGCGCTTCCAGTGGCGGGACCAGTTTGTTTGGATCAAAGTGTTCAAACTGCACTTCACTGGAGATGCCGTTAATTTTTTCCACGAAATCGGTACCGGCGGTACCGAGTATCGGCAGGTTTTTAGCGAATGCTGATGTCAGTTCCAGTGTGTCCTGCGCATGTGCAGCTGTGCAGACAGACGCACAGAGCATTGCACCCATTATTTTGTTTTTTGATAATTTCATTTTTCCTCCAGAATGTTATTGGATCAATCCCTCAACCGGGTTGATTACCTGAATTCCAGCCTGACCCACAGTCACGCTCATTTTGCAGACTAGAGTAGGCAATGTGTGTAGTCAATGGCTCACTCGATGGTTGTGTCAAGTTGGTGGCAAACAGGCAAATCGCCTTACCGATTCTCTTATTTACACTAGCTGTAGTAGACTGTGAACCTGCCCGGTTTTGCGTTGTCAACTTTATTGTTACTCGCATAACTGGCGACCGTTTAATTCAGCAAACAGTCGATATTCTGTAATTTTCCGGAAGCAGTGAAGCGCTTCGCGTGATTGCACCTGTTGGAACAACCTGGAGACAAAAGTGGCCGATTTTAAAGTCCCGCTCAGAGATGTGAAGTTCAGCCTGCAAGAGGTGTTTAACTACACTCAGCGCTGCGCTGATCTGGGCAGTTACGAGGAAGTGACGGATGATCTGCTTGGAGCAATCCTCGAGGAGGCGTCCAAGTTTGTTGAGCAGGAGCTTGCACCGATCAATCAATCCGGTGATCAGGAAGGTTGCCAGTGGAACGACACGGTCGTCACAACCCCTGCAGGATTCAAAGAAGCCTATAACGCCTATGTGGAAGCTGGCTGGGCCAGTCTGGCGGCGGATCCGGATTTTGGCGGTCAGGGTTTACCGCCTTCCATGTCGACACTGCTCAGTGAAATGGCGGGTACTGCTAACTGGGCCTGGGCAATGTATCCGGGCCTGAGCCACGGTGCGCATGCCACTATCACCGCACACGGTACAGACGAACAAAAGGCAGCCTATCTCGGCAAGCTCACCTCAGGTGAGTGGATGGGCACTATGTGTTTAACCGAATCACACTGTGGTACTGACCTTGGCATGCTGCGTACTCGGGCAGAGCCGAATGACGATGGAAGTTATGCCATCAGCGGCACCAAGATTTTTATCTCTGCCGGTGAGCACGATATGACGGACAACATCGTCCATATTGTTCTGGCACGTTTGCCGGATGCACCACAGGGCACCCGGGGTATTTCGTTATTCATCGTGCCAAAAATGTTACCCGATGCGAGCGGCGAAGCCGGAGAACGCAACAAAGTAAGTTGTGGTTCTATTGAGCACAAAATGGGTATACACGGCAATGCTACTGCAGTACTTAATTTTGACGGTGCTCAGGGCTGGCTCATCGGGCCACCTAATCGTGGTTTGAATTGCATGTTTACCTTTATGAACGTAGCAAGGCTTGGCACTGCGTTGCAGGGTTTGGCGCATGCGGAACTGGGGTTTCAAAAGTCACTCGAGTACGCACGCGATCGCTTACAGATGCGATCGTTATCGGGTCAGAAAAACCCGGATAAAGCTGCCGATCCGATAATTGTGCACCCTGATGTACGGCGCATGTTACTGACTCAAAAGGCGTTTGCCGAGGGTGGGCGTTTGTTTGTGCACTCGATGGCAATGGACGTCGACACCATAGAGTCAGATGCATCTGATGAGATTAAGGGAAAGGCTGATCAAAGACTGGCTTTGCTAACACCCATTGGCAAAGCGTTTTTGACTGAAACCGGCTTTGAATCAGCCAATCTGGGTTTACAAATTTTTGGTGGTCATGGCTTTATACAAGAGTGGGGTATGGAGCAAAACGTACGCGACTGCCGCATATCTATGTTGTATGAAGGTACCACGGGTATTCAGGCGCTCGACTTGCTCGGTCGTAAAGTGGTGGGCTCGCAGGGAGGTATGTTGCGACCGTTTCTTGCTGAAATCGCAGAGTTCTGCGGCAAGCACGAAGACAATCGATTGATGGCCAACTCAATCGCATCGCTAAAGATGCACTGCGAAGAATGGGAACGAATTACCACCGAGATCATGATGCGCGCTATGTCTGACGCCGATGAAGTGGGTGCAGCTTCGGTCGACTACTTAATGTATGCGGGCTATGTGGTGCTGGCGTATTTCTGGGCGCAGGCTCAGGCAGTAGCACTTAACGCACTGGCTCAGGACGACTGTTCGGAACCGGACTTCTATCGTGCAAAACTATCGACCTGCGATTTCTATTTCGAAAAACTGTTACCGCGAACCCGTTCATTGGTGGCGACAATCGAAGCCGGTGCTGATCCCCTGATGGCACTCGACGCCGACCATTTTAGTTTCTAAGCAGACAGCTTCCAAGGAGAAGACCCAATGTTATTTGAAGGTCAGTCACTCACCGTAGCTGTTGCTCAGGACGGTATTTATGAAATGCGCTTTGATCTGAAAGATTCTGGCGTCAACAAGTTTAATCAGGCAACGCTTAAAGAACTTGAAGAAGCGATCACTGCGTTGCAACGAGAGGATGGTGTTAAAGGGTTGCTGTTAACCAGTGCCAAGAAGAGTTTCTTTGTCGGCGCTGACGTTGGTGAGTTCGGTGCGTTGTTCCAAAGCCCCGAGGCAGATATTGTCGAAGCACTCCTGAATATCGATGCATTGTTTTCAAGCATTGAAGATCTCCCTTACCCGACGGTTGTTGCCATTAATGGCGAAGCCCTTGGCGGTGGGCTGGAAGTTTGTCTGGCGTGTGATTACCGGGTTATGGCGAGCAACGCAAAAATTGGTTTGCCGGAAGTGAAGCTCGGCATTCTTCCGGGCTGGGGTGGCACCGTTCGTCTGCCGAGAATCATCGGTGTAGACAACGCAATCGAATGGATTGCCGGTGGCTCTAACAAGCGCGCTGCCGCAGCATTAAAAGATGGTGCGGTTGACGCGGTGGTTGCAGAAGATCAGTTGCGTGACGCTGCACTACAGCTTGTTCAAAACTGCATTGATGGCAAGTTTGACTACGAGGAGCGTCGGGAAGAGAAAAAAGCTCCGTTACCACTTTCAACTATTGAGCGCACGATGGCATTTACCAGTGCACGTGGTGTGGTCGGTGCGAAAGCAGGGCCGCATTATCCGTCGCCAATGACCATTATTGGCGTTATCGAAAAGCATGCGAGCCTTGATCGTGACAGCGCCTTTAAAGTTGAAGCCACAGCTTTTGCCAAACTGACCAAGTCTCCGGTCACTGCATCATTGATTGGCATCTTCATGAAAGATCAGTTCCTGAAGAAGCAAAGCAAGCAGTTGTCTCAGGGTGGCAAAGAGGTTGCCAAAGCCGCAGTACTGGGTGCAGGCATCATGGGGGGAGGTGTTGCCTATCAGTCCGCTTCCAGTGGCGTCCCTATTGTGATGAAGGACATTAATCAGCAGGCGATTGACGATGGTCTGGCTGAATCGACCAAACTTTTTTTCAACCAGGTCAAGCGCGGACGTCTCGACCAGCAAGGTGCCGCCAAAGGAATGCATCGAATTGTACCGTCTTTGAGTTACGGTGACTTCGGTGACGTTGATCTTGTAGTAGAAGCGGTTGTTGAAAACCCAAAAATAAAGCAATCGGTACTGGCTGAAGTGGAAGCAGTTTTATCTGATGACGCAATTCTCACCAGTAATACATCAACCATCTCCATAGATTTGCTGGCACAGAGTTTAAAACGTCCAGAGAGTTTTTGTGGCATGCACTTTTTTAACCCGGTGCATCTGATGCCACTGGTTGAAGTTATTCGAGGCGAAAAGACCGGTGATGCTGCAGTGGCGACAACCGTTGCCTACGCTCGCACCATGGGTAAAACACCGATTGTAGTGAATGACTGCCCCGGCTTCTTTGTAAACCGTGTGTTGTTTCCATACTTCGGTGGCTTCTCACTACTACTGACACAGGGTGCTGATTTCAACCGTGTTGATAAACTAATGGAAAAATGGGGCTGGCCAATGGGTCCTGCCTACCTGCTTGATGTAGTCGGGATTGACACAGGTCAGCATGGCGGCGATGTGATGGCAGACGGTTTCCCTGATCGAATGAAGTATGACTACACCACGGCCGTTGAATTGCTCTATAAAGCAGAACGTTTTGGGCAGAAGAACGGTTCCGGATTCTATCGCTATGAACTGGACAAACGTGGTAAGCCAAAGAAGTTACCCGACCCGGACACAGTTGGTGTTATCGCACCATCGGTCACAGAACAGCGTGAATTTACCGACGAACAGATTGTTGAACGCATGATGATACCCATGTGTATCGAGACAGTGCGATGCCTTGAAGAAGGTATTGTCAGTGGTCCTGCAGATGCAGATATGGGTCTTGTCTACGGCATTGGTTTTCCACCGTTCCGTGGTGGAGTGCTGCACTACATGGATACGGTAGGTATGGATAACTTCTGCAAGATGTGTGAGCAGTATGCAGAGCTTGGTGCACTTTATCATCCGACCGACGGTATGAAAAAGATGGCCGCCGATAAAAAATCCTTTTTTCCACGGGGAGCCTAAGTAATGAATTATAGCGCCGATGATGTAGTAATAATCGATTGTGTACGCTCACCGATGGGCCGCTCCAAGAAAGGTGGGTTCGTTAACGTACGTGCTGAGGATCTTTCAGCCGAGCTGGTCAAGGCTATGTTCGAACGCCATCCGGAGGTTGATCCCAATGATGTGGAAGATCTTATCTGGGGTTGTGTCAATCAAACGCTTGAGCAGGGCTTTAATATTGCGCGCGGTGTGGTAATCCGCTCTGATCTTCCGGATACAGTTGGTGGTCAGACAGTTAGCCGTCTCTGTGGTAGTTCAATGTCTGCACTGCATACCGCAGCTCAGGGTATCCAGACAGGCTACGGTGATGTCTTCATAGCCGGTGGTGTCGAACACATGCAACACGTGCAGATGCTTCACGGTCTTGACCTTCACCCTGCTATGAGTAAGCACGTGGCAAAAGCATCAATGATGATGGGAATCACAGCCGAGATGCTTGCAAAGATGCATAAGGTAGAGCGTCCGCAACAGGATGAATTTGCCGCACGTTCGCATCAGCGCGCTCATGCAGCAACCGTTAATGGTGGCTTTGCGAATGAGATCATTCCCATTGAAGGACATGATCAGAACGGCTTCAAAAAACTGATTGAGGTAGACGAAGTTATTCGTGAAGACGTTACTGCAGAGTCACTTTCAGACTTACGTCCCGCGTTTGTACCCAAGGTGGGTACCGTCACTGCTGGTAGCTCTTCGGCTATCTCTGATGGTGCCAGCGCGATGTTGGTAATGTCCGGCGCCAAAGCTCGTGAGATCGGTGCACAGCCAGTTGCAAGAATTCGCAGTATGGCAGTAGCCGGCTGCCCTGCAGCGATTATGGGTTATGGTCCGGTGCCAGCCACACAAAAAGCGCTTAAGCGTGCCGGGTTGAGTATCGAAGATATCAGCCATGTCGAGCTCAATGAAGCATTTGCAGCGCAGGCAATCCCAGTGCTAAAAGATCTGAAGCTGCTTGATGTGATGGATGACAAAGTCAATCTGCACGGTGGCGCGATAGCGCTTGGTATCCGTTTGGGTGTTCGGGTACTCGTATCAGTACTACGCTGTTAAACGTAATGCAGCAGAATGACGGACAGTTCGGATTGGCTACCATGTGTATTGGTATGGGGCAGGGCATCAGTACTGTATTTGAGCGTCTGTCGTAGAATCGCAGCTATCATCACCTCACCGGCTATATTGGAATAGCCGGCAGGCTGGTTCAATTGATGTCGGTATAAAAATCGACTTCTAATGGCTGGAGAAATCGAGTTTGTTTTGATAGGCGAATAGTGCGGGTGCACCTCCGGTATGAAAAAAAACAACGCAGGCACCTCTGGCAATAATGCCCCGATCAACCAGGTCGATAAGCCCTGCCAGTGTTCGGCCACTGTAAACCGGGTCAACCAGCAATCCTTCAAGTAACGCTGCTTTGCGAATAGCCTGGCTAACGGCATTGTTCAGCTGCCCGTAGCCGGGTGCCAGCACTTCATCATGAACGGTGACGGAACCCTGTGGTACCGGTGGCAGACTGAGCAGCGTTGCAACTTCACCACAGCGTTTTTCAATTCGCGGCAGTTGCAGCGCTTGCTCGCGTCGCACACAGATACCATGTATGTTTATATTCCAGTTCAGCGCGTGGGCACCTGCGACAATACCTGAATGGGTAATGCCACTGCCAGAGGGGTTAACAATATGGTCGGGTGTAACAGCTATTGCATCCAGTTGTTCTTTTAATTCAGCTGCAGCCAGTGCATAACCCAGTGCACCTAGCGGGTCGTCATCAACACCCAAATGAATGACATACGGTTTGCGACCCTGTGCTTTTAGTTGTTCTGCCAGTTTGTCGAGATGCGCGTCGGCAAAGGCTTCGTCTTCACCTTCAGAGAGGTGATGGATTTCTGCACCGTAGAGTTGGTCAAGCAATACATTGCCGGATGATTGATAAACAGGATCATTAGTCGGTACGCGATCTTCCAGCTGTACAACCGGATGCAGACCCAGCTTTCTGCAGGCAGCGGCACACAGTCTCACAAAATTCGATTGAATGGCGCCGGTAATGAGTATTGTATCGGCATGCTGATCCTGCGCCGGCCCCAGATAAAACTCCAGTTGTCTGACTTTGTTGCCACCCATACCAAGTGGCTGTGCGTCGTCGCGTTTAATGTATAGCTCGATACCGAGTTCGTCACCAAGGCGCCTGGCCTTTTGCAGCGGAGTACGAATCGGGCCGAGATCTACTCTGGTGTGTCGGTGTATACCGGGCAGCAACTGGTACTCTCTGCCATGTTCGAATGAGTAGCGCATATCGGTCTCGAGCGGCTTTTCTAATGATTATACGTTCGTCTGTCAGGTTTCGGGGAGCGGCTATGCGGCAGTGTCAGGCAGAGGCAGATCAACCAACAGGATCGGTTCACAATCTGTGTACAAATAGAGTGTGAGAATAAAAGATATCGTGGAATTGGCAGCACAGCGCTTTGCCTGAGCCTGTTAGAATGGCGTTCGCAGTAGCAGAGCTTCTGCCGCACAGACTTCCGGGCATCCCGGAAATATTCATCGGACAATCAAATAATGAAAAATAGCGGCTATTACAGCCAGTTTGGCGGGGCATATATCCCTGAAATACTGGTGCCGACATTCGACGAGCTCGAGAGCGCTTATCTGGCGGCCAGAGAAGATGAATCGTTCTGGGCCGAATACAAAGACCTGATGTCAACGTATTCGTGCCGAGCCACCCCGATCACCCGGCTTGACAACCTGACAGAGCAGCTTGGTGGTGCCAACATTTACGTCAAACGGGAAGATCTCAATCACACCGGAGCACACAAGGCCAACAACGTTATGGGTCAGGGATTGCTGACCAGACGTATGGGTAAAAAGCGAGTTATCGCAGAGACCGGTGCCGGCCAGCACGGTGTGGCAACAGCAACAATGGCGGCCAAGTTCGGATTTGACTGCACCATCTATATGGGCGCTCACGATGTAGAGCGTCAGCGCCCGAATGTGTTCTGGATGGAGCAGATGGGGGCGACCGTCGTAGCCGTCACTGAGGGTAGTCAAACCCTTAAAGATGCAATCAACGAAGCTTTTAGAGACTGGGTTTCGAACATGGATGATACCCATTATGTTCTCGGCACCGCCTGTGGCCCGCACCCGTTTCCGGAAATGGTCAGCTGGTTTCAGTCGATCATCGGAACAGAGTCGCGTGAGCAAATGTTAGAACGCTGCGACAGGTTGCCATCACGTGTGTATGCCTGTGTTGGCGGCGGATCAAATGCGATGGGTATATTCAGTGGCTTCCTTGAAGACAAAAGCGTAGAACTGGTTGGTGTTGAAGCCGGTGGTCGTGGCCGGGGGTCAGGCCAGCATGCAGCACGTCTTGCCTATGACGATGCCACTGTGGGTGTTGCACAAGGTTATAAAACTTATTTCCTGCAGGATTCAGATGGTCAGATGCAGGACACCCACAGTGTTTCTGCAGGTCTGGATTATGTTGGTGTATCACCGATCTTAAGTCACATGCATGAAACCAAGGAGGTGCGCTTTGAAGCAGCCTCAGATAGTGAAGTGGTTGACGCAATGCAGCGCACGGTTCGATGTGAAGGACTGATTCCGGCGCTTGAGTCTTCTCATGCGTTTGCGCAGGCGTATAAGGAAGCTGCCAGCATGTCCGGTGATGAAGACATACTGATTAATATGTCAGGCCGCGCAGACAAAGACATTTTCACGGTTGCAGATGCAGTGCATGATCCGAAGTGGCGCGAGTTTATCATTGACAAAGCAGAGGCCTATCGCGCCGAAATGAACGGCGAACCGGCTAAGCGGAGTGATGCACAATGAGTGGTAATCCAACCGAGCTTGAGCTATCAATTCGTCGAGCGCGTGAAAAGAAAGATATTCTGCTGATGACCCATATTGTCCTGGGTTACCCAAACTTTGACGACTCGCTGCGTGTTGTTGAAGATATGGTCAACGCCGGTGTTGATTTAATGGAATTGCAAATCCCGTTCTCTGAACCTATGGCAGACGGCCCGGTAATTCTTAAAGCAAACTCGGAGGCCTTAAAGGCAGGGGCTACGGTTGAAAAAAGTTTTGCAGCAGCAGAGAAAATTACCAAAGAATTCGATATTCCCTTTCTGTTTATGACGTACTACAACATACTGTATTGCTATGGCGTTGGTGAGTTTGTCAGTCGTTGTAAATCTGCAGGTATTCAGGGCTGTATAGTGCCAGACCTGCCACCTGCTGAAGGGCAGGAATACCTTGATGCCATGCATGCCGCCGCAGTATCACCTGTGCATATATTTACTCCTAAAACTCCGGAATCACGCATGCGCCATCTGAGTGATAACAGTTCCGGAATGATTTACTGCGTGGCGCGCAAAGGTGTTACTGGTAAAGACACCGCCTTCTCTGATGATCTTGGCAATTACCTGTCGCTTTGCCGCAGCTGCACAGACCTGCCACTGGGTGTCGGCTTTGGTGTAAAAAGCCGGGAAGATATCGACTTCCTGCGCGGCAAGGTTGATATTGCCGTGGTCGGTTCGGAGACCATTCGAGTGATGGAGCAGGATGGCGTGGGTGCTGTGAAAGGTTTTATAGAAACCCTTGTTGCTTAAAACTACGGTTTAATCCGGTACTGAAATTTAGAAACTGGAAATCCGGTGTCAGTAACTGATTCATTCCGCAATATGAATCACCAGCACAGCTGGTTAACAGTGCAGTACCAAAAACACCCGGATTGGAGTCAGCCATTGAACTGCCGGAAGGTTCTAACCATCCGAATCTCGCGTCCCGGGCAGCACCGTTATCGTCATCGTTAAGCTGGATCTCTATGCCGAACGGTCTGCCGACGGAAGAGCCGCCACAGGATGCAATGGCTGCGGCTGCTGTAATAAGTAGTGTTGTTTTTGCAGTTGGACTATACATAACTGCTCAGCCATTCAGCGGGTAGATTGCGGTTCGAACTAAAGTGCCGGGTTCAATAACTGATCGGTGCCACAAAAAATACTGCCAGCTGATTGATCAGCACAACCCGTCAGTAGCACAGTGCCGAAAACACTCGGGTTTGAGTCGGCAACAGTGCTGCCCGATGGTTCAAACCAACCGAACTTTGCATCTCGTGCTCCACCGTTGTCATCTTCATTCAGTTGTATTTCAAAGCCGAATGGCTGGCCCACGATAATGCCTGCCGATTCCAGGTTTATTTTCAGTTCATACCAGCCAAATAAAAAACTATTGGGTTCTTCACCAGCGCTGAAGTCAAGTTGTAGTGTAGTAGCCGAGTTGGGGCCCAGGTGAAACTGTGTATCGCTATCGAGGAATGCAACCGTAGTGTGGAAGTCATTTATACCGTCGTAGCTTGTACCTTTGCTATTGTCGCCGTCGATATAAATGTCTATTGAATCATCATCTCGTGCATCTGTGGAATCGCGAAACACCTGATTGTTACCGGTGCTGCTGCGTTCGTTTCTAACCAAATAGCGAATATAAAGGCTTTCATTGTCGTGTGCTGCGTACCAATCACCCGGCCGTGCGCCATCTGTATAGCCCGGCACACTTGACTCTAATAGATTGCTGGTGATGTTTTCGTCAGTGACATTGTCTATGATTCCGGTCCAGGCGCTGTTAACCCAATCCGGGTCATAAAATTCAGATATGCCATCAATTACCGGTGCGGATTCAATCTGTGGTATCAATACAGCGATACCTGTTACGCCAACGCTATTGTCCATGTCGCAAAAGGTATTTCCGTCCCACCCGTAACCGGTTACAGGTGAGCTAATAACCAGCCCGCCTTCTCTGCCATTGAATTCATTTACCAGCAGGTCGTAACTGAAGCTGTTTTCGATTGTGCCACATACAACTGTAGCGTTATCTGTTGAGGTTGAAGACTCGTCGGAAACTACTGTACCAAATGATGAGCCGGCATCGGTATTCGATCCGTTAATTGTGTTTGCAGTAGATGCGCCATCGTCGGAATCTGCAGTCGATGTTGTATTGCCGGATACTCCGGTTGAGGCCGGATCGTCAGAGATTGCTACAGGAGAGGTATCAATTGTTTCTGTGGTGGCAGCGTCGTCACTGCCTGACCCACCGCATGCGGCGAGAGCTGCAGCTGCCAGAATAAGCAGTGTTGTTCCTGCGGGGTGATGGGCCATATTCTACTCCGGTATAACCTGGATTCCGGAGCTTACCGATCCGGAAAACTAAAAATGATTCCCGAGGTTACCGCAAAGTCATGATACTGTCATGACTAAGTGCACCATACGAGCAGTATTCGCTGTTTTAAAGCGCCTTTGACGATTATTTTGATGGTCCGGAGATGGTCGGTTGTGTCAGCCAGGTAGTTTTCTGAATTGTGAGACGTAGATTACCTCTGCAGCAAAGATCAGTATTCCGGCAATAAAGCCGTACAGATGCCCGTGTATTGAGACACCCTGTTTTAAATCCAGGATATTTATACCAGTCAAAATCATTTCTCTGTTGGCAAGCAGCAAACTGCCTCCAACAAAAGATACCCATGCATTGATTAGAATTAATTTTGATGCCTTGAGCGAATATTTATCCGCGATTGAGCGGTGGAAATCTATGTTGAAGCAAACTCTTAAAAATATATAAGACGCCAGGCAAAATATCAGCGCAGAGGCTCCCAGTACGTTTGTATGTTCGTTTACAACGGGATGAAACAGCCAGATCAATGTTCCTGA
Source organism: uncultured Granulosicoccaceae bacterium (assembly GCA_964388065.1). Classification (GTDB taxonomy): domain Bacteria; phylum Pseudomonadota; class Gammaproteobacteria; order Granulosicoccales; family Granulosicoccaceae. The sequence goes on along the minus strand of CAYLZS010000129.1, from coordinate 26,055 downwards.
AATAAGCATCATTGATAAGATCAGCCCGATAAATCTATCGGATATTTTGGCTAGAATTATCATAAACATAATCAGTGACGAAAGGTTAACCGAGAGATGATGTTCATTGATATGAAAAAAATGGCAGGTGAATATAGCCGTTAAACTTTTCGGGTTCTGCGGGAACAATAAAAAGTAGTGCCAGTAGTCATAGTTTATATTTATCAGACGGAGTGGTTCTTCAGATTGGGAAGACAGCGGGAACAGAAAGTAAATCCATATCATTGCAGTGATGAGCAAAGAACCGAAAATCCATTCCCTGTTTGATATTTCATTTCTAAATTTAATCATCGGCTAATCTGCATTCAGTCGTAATCCATTGCGTGCTCGTGGCAAGTTCGCTCCAGTGCCTGATTTCAAACAATAACTGCCGGGTTCGAAACACAGTGCATCGCACTGCCGGAAGGTCCGGGGTGGAACTGCTGAAAACGCCTGCAAGCGCTGAATGCAGTATGTCGTGTGACGTTGACCTGCCGGTCGCAATTCGCGGTAGTATGAGCACAATTAACCGGAAAAAGAATAATGTCAACAGATCAAGCCGCAGGAAACTACGCGAAAGATATCTGGCAGAAAGATAAAGATCACTTTACTCATCCCTGGCAGGTTTTCGACTCTTTTGAGCAGCACGGCTCAATGATTATGGATCATGCCGAAGGCGCTTATCTGACAGATATAAAAGGCAACCGCTATCTCGATGCTGTAGGTGGTCTGTGGTGTACCAACATCGGTCAGGGCCGTGCTGAAATGGCAGAGGCAGTTGCTGAGCAAATTACCAAACTCGCCTACGCCAGCCCGTTTGTCGATATGACTACAGCACCTGCGGCAGAGCTTGCATCAAAGCTTGCAGATTTTGCCCCGGGTGATCTCAACCATGTGATGTTCGGCTGCGGTGGATCAACGGCAATTGATTCTGCCTATCGGCTAATTCAGTATTATCAGAACTGCCGTGGCAATCGCGAGAAAAAGCATATCATTGCGCGTGATGGTTCCTATCACGGCAGTACCTACATCGCTATGTCTATCGGTGGCAAAAAAGCTGATCACCCGCCTGAGTTTGACTACAAGAGAGACACGATACACCACATCTCTAATCCAAATTTCTATCGTGCTGAAGGCTTTACAACGGAAGCGGAGTTTTTAGATTTTCTGGTTGATGAGCTGGAACAAAAAATACTGTCACTTGGTGCAGACAAGGTCGCTGCATTTTTTGCTGAACCAATTTTAGGTGCTGGTGGAGTAATAGTACCACCAGCGGGTTACCATAAAAGAACACATGAAGTGTGCAGCAAGTACGATGTACTGTATGTGTCTGATGAAGTAGTGACTGCCTTCGGCAGGCTGGGTCACTGGTTTGCTTCAGAAGAGGTCTTTGGATTTATACCTGATATTATCACCTGCGCTAAAGGTTTGAGCTCAGGTTATCTGCCGCTGGGTGCAACCATTTATTCAGACAGAATACATCAGGTCATTAGCGAGCAGGGCAGGGATCGCTGCTTTACCAATGGCTTTACCTATTCCGGTCACCCGGTCTGTTGTGCAGCGGCTTTGAAAAATATTGAAATCATGGAACGTGAAAACATATTCTCTAATGCCATTGAAGTTGGTGATTATTTTGGCGAACAGCTTGGCACGCTAACTGATTTACCTATTGTTGGTCAGGTGCGTGGATATCGACTGATGCAATGTGTGGAATTTGTTGCCAACAAAGAAACTCGAGAGACATTTCCGGAAGCGCTCGATATTGGAAAAGTTGTATCTGATATTGCAGATAAAAAGGGATTGCTGGTGCGCCCGATAGTGCACCTGAATGTAATGTCTCCTCCTCTTATAATCACTAAAGAGGACGTAGACTTTACGGTGAAAGTACTGAGAGAGAGTATTGTTGAGGCTATTGAACAAATTGGTCATAGTTGAGTCGTGGCTAGTGGGGCGTGCGGAAAGTTCGATAACACTTTTCTTCGCCAGAGCCGCCATGGCCGCGTTGGCCATATTGTTTAAGACAGGGCTCGACGTATGACCCCATCGTTGATAGAAAGATGGGCCTGCGTTTTTCCGCCTTGCCCTGACGACTATGGCTGTGAAAAGTTTGTTACCGAACTTTCCGCACGCCCCACTAGCGTTATTTAGAAATAACTTAAAGTCGGAATAAAATTGAAAAAAAGCCAGATAGCCAAAGCCGTAGATCAGGTTGAGCGATTGCCGGAATTTGCCAGAAACCGCGCGTTCAATTTTTTGATAGGTCGTGTTGTGCCGTTTGTTGGCACCGCAGGGCTCAAAATTACCAAAGCAACCAACAATGAGTGGATAGCGTCACTCGACAATCGCCGTAAAGTCGGCAACCATCTTAAGCAAATACACGCCTGCGCAATGATTCTGATCGGTGAGACAATCGGTGTAATGATTATGGCAATGAATCTGCCCGGTGACCGTATCCCTCTGGTAAAAAACATAGAGGCGGATTTTGTTAAGCGCTCAACCGGTAAACTCACCGGTGTGGTGAAGTTAACCGACGAGCAGATTCAGTATATTCAAAGCGAACCAAAGGGTGAGCTTGAGCTTGAAGTGACTGTGACCGATGAAGCCAACATTAATCCAGTACTGATACGAATTACCACCGCATGGATACCGAAGAATCGTCCGGACGATACGTCCATTAGTTCTGCGACCTGAGTTTTGCGACCTGAGTCCTGCGACCTGAGTCCTGCGACTATAGTCCTGCGGCGATCGCTCTCGATCAGTGCTATGGTTTAGATGAATTCACACCTGCTTATTTTCAGGATTAGAATCGCTATCCACCACCGCTGTGCCGTCACTGTGCGTGTGCCAGTCGATAGTCAGGTAGTCAAACTCTGTATACAGCTCCGGCTTAACTATCTGGAAGTAGGGCGAGATATCGAAGTCTCTTGGTGCAAATAAACTGTGGTGTCGAATGTGCATTAGCTCGCGCTTTATTTTACCGTCGAGTTCAGTACAAATGCGGGATGGAAGTATCGGGTATTGAATTGACTGAAATGCCTGTGCGATCAATGTAGAGCAGATTGCACGCGTCGGATCACCACTGCCGAGTGCTAACATGCGTCGACGCCAGCGCCTTGGTACCGGCGGGTTTGGCAGCAGATATCTCATCAGATCAATGATATTTTTGAGGTCGTATTTCATGCCAATGCCATTGGCCATATATCTGCACAGTTTGTCGAGATCGGATTCCGTTAGGTTCAGTGGTCGGCAAATACGAATATTGTTCTTGCTATACTTTGACAGTGGCACTGCGATTACACCATTCTCAAGGTCTGCTTCAATTAGCAGGTTATTGTTATCGTTGCCGTCAATTGTATTTTTGGTTATATCGGGCATCTTGTCGATATAAAATGCTGCGTGCGACCAGGTCGATTGAGTGAGGTACTTGATTGCCGAGCTTACTCGCTGATCACCCTCTACCAGCAGAATATCTCCAGGTTGCATTATGGCTGCAAGTGACGCCGTTCTGTGCACTGAGAATGGCTGGTAAGTACTCACAGTTTTGGTCAGATATTTTGCCAGCAGCTTGCTGCCAAAGCGGATTATCGGGTTCAGTTCCATAGCGGTAACAAGGGTAATTCATGGTGTAGTTTCATGGTGCATTATTTTATCTTTTTTTTCCTGTGCTGTCTCGCAGGTGTTGCCCATGCGCACGTATCGGAACAAGGCCTGGTATTGCTGTTGCCAACAGATTTTTATATTGGCTCTGGTGTACTGGTTGTTGTTCTTACGTTGCTGCTCGTGTTGTTGTTGCCGGCTTCAGTGTCGATGGCGATATTCAGACACTGGCAAATGTTTCTGTTGCGTTTAAATAGTAAACGGAGCAACAGGTCTTTTGTCGCGTTTGTTAATAAAAGTAGCGCGTGCCTGCAGTTAATCACCAGTTTGCTGTCGCTTATATTTCTCTGCGGACTGCTGCTACTCGGTTTGTTCGGAACCAGTGATCCGCTGGAAAACCCGTTACCGCTTTTTATCTGGACAGTCTGGTGGATTGGGTTGCCGATTTTACAAGGTGTGATCGGAAATATATGGCATTGGGTTAATCCATGGGCCGGTATACACACCATCATTCAACGTGCAGGCTGGCGTGCACCGTTTACACTGCATGATAAAACAGGTGTCTGGCCCGGTATTATATTATTTCTTCTCTTCACGTCTTTCGCATTGGCAGATATATCGCCTGATGCACCGCAGCGATTGAGCTGGATTGTTGGGTGTTACTGGTGCTTCACACTGCTGTGTGTTTGCCTGTACGGTGAGCAGTGGTTCAAAAGAGGTGAGTGCTTTTCAATGTTGCTGCGGCGCTTTTCGCAGCTGTCTGTAATCGGTATAGAACGCCGTTCACTGGCAACAGGTTTCCCGGGCTGGAGACTGATTGTAAATAAATCGACTTCTGTCAGTGCTGCGATATTTATCCTGGTTCTTCTCGGCACTGGCACATTCGACGGTTTCAACGAGACCTTTACCTGGCTGGCACTAATAGGTGTTAACCCGTTAGAGTTTCCGGGGCGCTCATCGGTAGTCAGTGAAACTGTTATTGGCTTGTTCCTCACCAACGGTTTATTGATTGCTATCTACGGATTTTGTGTCTATGCAGGTTTGCGAATTGCAAACCGCAGTTCCGGGGAAATAAACCAGGTCAGTTTCAAAACTGCGTTTTGTGCACTGGCAATTGCAGTATTGCCTATTGCATTTGCCTATCACTTTGCGCACTTTCTCGTTACATTTCTGATTAACGGACAGTACGCTGTGGCGGCTGTTTCGGACCCGTTGAGTAATGGAATTGATCTGTTGAATCTGGGTTCCTTTTATGTCACAACCGGTTTTATGAATTCCCCTGCATCGGTCAGGGCAATCTGGCTTACGCAGGCAGTGGCCGTTGTGGTCGGTCACGTAGTGTCTGTACTGCTGGCGCATGCTGTGGCGATTGAATTGTTTAGCAATGCGAGGCGTGCTATCGTCAGTCAGGTACCTCTGGCGGTGTTTATGGTCCTGTATACATTCATAGGATTATGGTTGCTTGCATCGCCCAAAGGAGCATGACGCGGTAGTTACAGCTTACGCTGGTATCCGTGCGCAAAACGAACCTCTGGTTCGTGCTTAATTAAAGGCAGGATAAAACGAATGACTGAGCAAAAAAAATCGCCAATTATCACAAAACCGAATGCACCAGGTTCGAATACAAGAGCTGGTGTCAGCCGTCGAGATGCGCTTAAAACACTGGGTGCCGGTGCCGGGGTACTTGCAGGAGTTGGTGCATTACCAGGAATGATGGGGCACGTAAATGCCTCTGACGAGCCAATCAAAGTAGGTTTTCAGGTACACCGTACTGGCATTGGTGCGGCCTACGGTCGCTGGTATGACCGCACAACCGAAGCGGTAGTCAAGCGTATCAATTCAGAGGGTGGCATAAATGGCAGACCGATAGAAATTGTTGCCGAAGACGACGGCACAGATCCCAAGCGTGGTGCTGAAGTAGTTGAGAAACTGGCCACTAAGCACAACTGCGATGTAGCGTTTGGTACGTTGTTCAGTCACGTGGTGTTTGGCTCGGCACCGAGAGCGGGTGAACTGGCCATTCCTTATTTCGTTGTATCTGAAGGGCATCATGTGGCCAGTGGCAAACTCAACCGTTACACGCTGCAACCGGGTATTACAGATGTTAAAAGTCAGGTAGAGGCAATGGGGCCTTTTATTAAAGAGAATCTTGGTAAGAAGGTCACGATGATCTTTCCGGACTTTGCTTTCGGTCATGATCACCGGGATTACTTTACTGCAGCATTCGAAGGGTTAGGTGGTGAGGTACTGGAAAAAATTGCAATACCGCCAACAGAAACTTCCTTCTCAAAGTACTTTCCAAAGATACCTCGCGAAACCGAAGTTATCTACCACGTGATGGTAGGCCCGGCGGTACTTACTTTCGTTAAAGAGCTCGGTGAGTTCTTTGGTCCGAGCCGTCCAGAGATTTTCGGCTTTATCGATAGCCTTGAGGCAGTTGATCTCGCCAGCCCGGGTCTTGAGTTCCTTGATGGTACTTATTTCTGGGAGGGCAACCCTCGCTATGCGCAGGAAGATCAGTCCGAATTTGACAAGGTGTATCGTGAGGCAGTGGGTGTTGATGAAAACGGTGCATCGGTATCTGATGCAAAAGATGTCTCTACGTATGCACATATGTTCGGTTGCTGGGAGACCATGTATGTAATTAAAGCTGGTATGGAAGCCTGTGATTACAGTGGTACCAAAGATCGTCAAAAACTGATTGAAGCAGTTGAGGCGATGACTGATATGCCTCACTCAATTCAACATCCGCAGGGTGCCAAGCGCTTTAACGGCAAAACGCATCAGGCGTTTGGTCATCAGTACATATCGAAAGTCTCTGAGGGCAAGCTGGTTTTAGCTCACACAACGTCTATTGAAGATACGCTGTACGAAGATGAAGTCGACTACACGACCATGTCTTTCTAATCTTAAGAAAGACATCGCTGCACCCTAATTAGCTTGCCCTGGTTTTTCCGGGGCGCTGATTTTTGAAACCCTCCATCACTCCAACTTAGACGCACAGCAATGGATTTTGGTCCCCACCTGTTTGTTGCATCACTCGAAGGTGCGATAACCGCAGCTGTGCTGGCACTCACAGCGGTTGGCCTCAGTATAGTGTTCGGCATTATGCGAGTGGTGAACGTCGCCCACGGCGAGTTCTATATGCTGGGTGCTGTCCTCGCCTGGTGGATCACATCGCTGATCGCCGGACATCCTGCGCTCGGTTTTACCGTTGCATTGATTGTAGCGCCACTGCTTGTCGGTGCGTTGGCGGTGATATGTGATCAACTGGTTCTGCGTCGAATAAACTACGATCCGGAGCGCACGATAGTAGCGACCATTGGACTGCTTTATGTAATTCAGCAATCCACACTGATGACCTTTGGTCCTGAGGCCCGACCCGTTGAAGCGCCATTCAACAAGCGCATTCCGTTGCCGTGGTTTGAGTTTGGTGACTCCGGATTTGCATTAACCTGGCCGTGGGGTATGAGCACCACAACTTACAAGCTGGCGGTTATTGTTGCCGCTATTTTGATTCTGTTTATTTTATATCTGATCATGACACGCACAAAAATCGGATTGATAATGCGCGCCACACAACTCGATCAGGAAATGGCGCAGGCGCACGGTATTGCGGTAAACAAAGTCTATGCACTGGTGTTTGGTTTGGGTGCAGCGCTGGCAGCACTGGGTGCAGTGTTGGTAGTACCAATACAACAGGCGCACTATTTAATGGGCGGTGATCCGTTGCTGCTGTCATTTATTGTTGTGATTATCGGTGGTCTGGGAAGTGTGCCGGGGACCGTGGTCGCCGCAGTGCTGATCGGAATGAGTGACGGTATTATTTCGGTTTTTTTTACTCCGACACTTGCAAAGATTCTCGCAACCTTACTGGTCGCTTTTGTGTTGATCTTCAGACCTAATGGTCTGTTCGGTAAGCAACGCGAATGAATTCATCCGTTCGAAATATTCTTCTGCACAGTGTTGTTGTTGCGGTTCTTGCAGCACTGTTTTTTATACTGCCGGAATATCACAGTGGCAACCTGGCGCGCATACTCGTGTTATCTGTATTTGCAATGGGCTACAACGTATTGTTTGGCTACACCGGCTTGCTCAGCCTTGGTCACGCGCTTTTCTTTGCAAGCGGGATGTACGGACTGGGCTTATCTATTCAGTTTTTGCAGGCATCGCCACTGCTTGCAATTATTGTCGGACTAATAACGGCGCTGGTCGTCTCGGCGGTTATCGGGTTTCTGGCACTTCGCACCGCTGGTGTGGCATTTATGATTGTCACACTGATGTTTGCCCAGGCCGGCTACTTAACGGTTTTATTGTTTGGCAAATACACACGGGGTGATGAGGGCTTCGTGATACAGCGTGCTGAGCGGATTATGTTTGGTCTGGATCTGTCGCAACCCATTCCCAGGTATTTTATGGCATTGACACTATTTGCAATTTGCCTGTTTCTGGTTGCGTGGCTGGTGCACTCAAGATTTGGCAAAACTCTGGTAGCCATCAGGGAAAATGAAGAACGAGCGCGCATGCTTGGTTATGATATCCAGAGACATAAGCTTATAGCTGTAATTATATCTGGCACGCTGTCGGGTGCAGCGGGAGCTGCTTATGCTTTGTTGTTTGGCTATGCGGGTGCGTCTTTTGCCGCTGTACAGTACTCAATTCTGCCATTGCTGTATGTATTGCTGGGTGGTGCAGGCACTACGATCGGGCCGTTAGTTGGTACAGTGTTCATGTTTTATCTGATCGATATCTCCAGTGAATTCACCAATGCCTATTTGCTTGTAGCAGGTGTTGTATTGATTCTCCTTACGTTGTATGCACCACAGGGGCTGATGGGTCTGGTGCGGAAAAAAATTGCGTGGCTACCGTGAGTATAATTTCAACCCGAAATTTAACAAAGCACTACGCGGGTTTAACTGCAGTAAACAACGTCGATTTTGATTTGCCCGAAGGACAGGTAAGGGCGTTGATTGGCCCGAACGGCGCTGGTAAGACAACCTTTGTCGGCATGCTTAGCGGGCGCATTAAAAGCAGTACCGGATCGGTACACTTCAACGGCACCGATGTCACTGACATGCCTGCGCACAAACGCATGTCTATGGGTATGGCTTATACCTTTCAGATTACCTCTATATTCGCGAATTTATCGGTACATGAAAATGTAGCACTGGCAGCTCGGCGTGTAATCGGCAGCAGGTCGTCGCTGGTAAATGAAAAAGTAATGTCAGTGCTTGCGCAGGTTTATCTGTCAGATCGCGCTGATCAGATTGCCGGAGATTTAAGCTATGGTCATCAGCGGCTGCTTGAAATTGGAATGGGCTTAGCGCAATCACCGCGTCTTTTTATACTGGACGAACCGACGCAGGGCTTAACGGCAACAGAGGTAGATGGCTTTGTTGAACTGGTCAAAGTGCTTAGTGAAAATACCACCATACTTCTGATCGAGCATAACATGGATGTTGTTATGCAGACGGCGCACTATATCACCGTACTGAATTTTGGCGAGACTCTGGCGCAAGGCACACCAGATGAAATTCGCAACAACCCTGATGTGCAAACTGCCTATCTTGGATCACAATAATGCTTAAAGTGGAAAGCATTGACGTTGCGTACGATCGGGTGCAGGTTCTGTTTGAATTATCGCTGTCGGTGGAGCGCGGTGAGATACTGTGTTTACTTGGCCGCAATGGTGCAGGCAAAACAACAACTCTTAAATCGATTATGGGTCTTTTGCCGCTGCGCAATGGTTCGATTAGCTGGAACAGTGAATCGTTAAGTGACCTTGCTGCGCATAAAATTCCATCCAGAGGTATCGCCTATGTACCACAGGGCAGGAGATTATTCTCTGAGCTCAGCGTACAACAGAATATGGAAATTGGTCTAATGGCCAGTGGCGCCGGGCGTGAGACCCGCGACTATGCATTGTCATTATTTCCGCGGCTGCGTGAGCGCTTAAATCAGCGGGCGGAGACACTTTCTGGTGGTGAACAGCAAATGCTTGCGATGGCCAGAGCAATTTGTACTAAGCCTCAGATCATATTGCTGGATGAGCCCACTGAGGGACTACAGCCATCAATGACGTCATTAATTCGAGATGTTATTCTGGAAATGAAAAGTAAAGGCATGGCAGTGATTCTGGTGGAGCAGCATGTAGATGCTGTGCTGTCAGTGGCTGACAGAGTGACGTTTGTGGAGCACGGAGTTGATGCTGAAACAGTTGGTATTTCTGTTTTAAAAGAACAACCGGAACTGGTGCGAAAATACCTGGGAGTTTGAGTGAGTAATTTATGTGTCTCGCTATCCGTAGCTTTCTCGTTAACCGCTCAGTTGCAGGCGGCTTTAGATGTTATTGAAAAGGAATACACTGAATTTCGCAGCGACGGCGTTGGTCGATTAGAGTTCCCGTTGGCCAAGCGATTCTTTAAACGTGAATTCACGAAGCAGCGGGAGAATCCGGTTGGTATTGCGTTTCAGATTAATAGTGCAATGCAGAATGGTTTTAGAGCTGAGTATCTGTGGAATTTCGAGGGTCACCTCGATTCTATATCGCGCGCAGATACAAACAAGTTCATAGGTGAGTTGTTTCCGGAATATGAAAACCTGTTGAAGGTCATTGTAACACCTGATGCTAATGCAATAGAGGGTGCTTGTGTGATATCTAAAATGCAAGATGCAGGGAGTTGTTTTTAAGGCTAGCCGAAAAAACAAGCCACCTTGTGGCCTGATTCCTTTTCTTCAAGCAATGGCACTTCGGAGTGACAGCGCGCCTCGGCTCGCGGACATCGCGATGCGAATCTGCAGGCTACAGGTAAGTTGATTGGGCTGGGCGGATCCCCCGGTAAACGCATGCGCTGGCGACGATCGCGCTTGTTACCATGAACGGACGGTACCGCTTCAAGCAGGGCTTTTGTGTAGGGATGACGCGGGTTTTTAAACAGGGTAACACGGTCTGCCTGTTCTACAATCTGACCGAGATACATCACCGCAATTTCATCACAAATATGCTGCACAACACCCAGATCGTGCGATATAAACAGATAGGTTAAACCAAGCTCCTGTTGCAGGCGTGACATCAGATTTAATATTTGAGCCTGTATTGCCACATCGAGTGCTGATACAGGTTCATCGCAAACGATCAGGCTGGGCCTTGTTGACAATGCACGTGCCAAACCGATTCTCTGTCGCTGACCACCTGAGAATTGATGCGGGAACAAATGCTGCTGCTCTGGTCTCAGGCCCACCTGGGTAAATAGTTCTGATACTGCTGTTTCGCGTTCTGCAGGTGTTCCAATGGACATTAAGTCCAGTGGCTGCCGAACGATTTCACCAGCTCTTTTTCGTGGATCCAGTGACGAGTAAGGATCCTGAAATATAATTTGAAACTGGCTTCGTGCTTCACGCAGATCATTTTTATTTAGTGAGCTGATCTCTGTATCACCGAGGGTTACCACTCCATCGGTAATATCGACAAGCCGCATAATGGCAAGTGCTGTGGTAGTTTTTCCAGAACCACTTTCACCGACAACGCCAAATGTTTTACCGGCCGGTATGGTGAATGACACACCGTCTACTGCATGAACGGTTGGCTTCCTGCCGGATAGCATCGACCTGCCGCCATCGAAGTGCACTTTCAGGTTGCTAACCACCAGATCTTTCTTTGTACTCACCCGGAGGTTTCCTGTGTCACCCAGCAAGCGCTCATCTGATTATTTGATGTGTTAAGCAGTTCCGGCTTTTGGCTTAGGCATGGTGCAAACGATTTGTCACACCGTGGTGCGAATGCACACCCTGACCCGAGATCTGTCAGGGCAGGCACCATACCCGGAATCTCACGCAGTGCCTCGCGCTGCAGCGGTGGGTCAGGCAGCAGATGTGGTACGCACGTGATTAGACCCTGTGTATAAGGGTGTTGGGGGTTAGTCAACACTTCACTGACGCTGCCCAGTTCAACAATTCTGCCTGCATACATCACAGCAACATCATCTGCCAGTTCTGCAATCGCACCCATGTCATGGGTGATTAACATGATTGCGGTGCCGGTTTCCGATTGCAGATCTTGTAGCAGGTCAAAGATTTGTGCCTGTACAGTTGCATCCAGTGCGGTGGTAGGTTCATCTGCAATTAACAGTTTGGGTCGACAGGCAAGTGCCATCGCAATCATAACGCGCTGCCGCATTCCACCAGACAATTGGTGCGGGTAGGCACGTGCACGAATTGCAGGCTCCGGTATATCAACGGCTTTAAGCATTTCAACTGCGCGAGCCATTGCCGCTTCCTTGCTGGCGTTTTCATGTACGCGAACGCTCTCGGCAATCTGCTCGCCAACGGTGAATACCGGATTTAAAGATGTCATGGGCTCCTGGAAGATCATGCCAATTTCGCTGCCGCGAATATCGCATAGTGTGTCTTCATCCAGTGTGGCAAGGTCTTGCCCGTTGAGTTGTATCGTGCCCGAGGTGATTTTACCGGGTGGGTTGGGAACAAGCCCCATGATGGACAGTGCTGTCATGGATTTGCCGCAGCCGGATTCACCGACAATACCGAGTATTTTGCCGGGTGCTATATCCAGAGAAACATGATCAAGCACCCGTGCGTTACCTGCGCGGGTTTTAAAGTCAACCACCAGATCTTTAACGCTTAGCAAAGGCTGCGTGCTCGGTGAGAGATTGTCTGTTGCCTGCCCGGTCACTTTAGCGTTGCCTGAGCTTTGGGTTAAGTGCGTCGTTAAGCCCGTCACCAATTAACGAGATAGCGAGTACGGTCAGAAATATTGCGAAGCCTGGTATGGCTACAGTGAAACCTGAATCCAGAATGTAAGGACGGTTTGAGCCAATCACCTGTCCCCAGCTCATTACATTGGGATCACTCAAGCCAAGGAAGCTTAGTGCTGCCTCGAATAAAATTGCCGAGCCTACCATCAGATTAGCCTGCACAATGATAGGCGGTAATGCGTTAGGCAGGATAACCCGAAATATAAGATATTTATCGCTGGCGCTGCCAGAGCGTGCGGCGGCAACATACTCCAGCTCACGGATACGTAAAAATTCTGATCGGGTGACGCGTGCCACGGCGGTCCAGCTGACAACACCAATGGCCAGAGTCACGGTTAGCAGAGATGCACCAAATAATGCAACGATTACCATCGAAAAAAGCAGTGTCGGCAACACCTGGAAGAACTCGGTAAATCGCATGAGTATTTCTTCGACTACACCGCCATAGTAGCCCGCAAAAGCACCGACAGTAACACCAATCAACAGCGAAATTAATGCTGCAGACAAACCAATGGCCATAGAGACCTGACCGCCAACCATCATCGCCGAAAGCATGTCACGCCCCAGGTAATCAGTACCCAGTGCAAATCCTTCTTCCATCGGTCTCGAGAATGGTGCCCAGACCATTTCGAATGGATCCACAGGGTGAAAGTATGGACCCACAAAAACAAAAAGTATGATTGCGATAAGCAGTATTAATCCGGCAACGGCTGCATAGTTGCTGAAGAACATCGCGATCATTTCGGTCAGCGGGTGTGAGACCTTGATCTTCTGCTGCGCGGCGTCGTTATGAGTCAGATCGGTCATATCAGTCGGCTTTAATGCGCGGATCGATCAGTCGCAACGTCACATCGGTAAGAATGTTAACCACAATCACCACAAATGATGAAAAGAACAATATGCCCATAATGGTCGGTGTATCTCTGGCCAGAATGGATTGCAGCGCCAGTGTACCCAGGCCGGGCCAGCTGAATACGGTCTCTACAACCACAGCGCCCGACATGACCGCCGAAAACTGCAAACCTGCCACTGTCACAAGTGGTCCGAGGGCATTCTTTAACGCGTGCTTGTACAGCACCATACGTTGCGGGAGTCCTTTAGCACGCGCTGTGCGTATATAGTCTGTGCCGAGTACTTCAAGCATCGAAGCGCGAGCAAGGCGACTGTACAAGGCAAGATAGATCGACGCCAGTGTGATCATCGGTAAAAACAAATGGTGTAACAGGTCCAGTAGCTGCACAAAAATCCCACCTTCCACGGTGACATCAGTCATACCTCCGACAGGAAACAGTGGAAAAATAGAAACAAATAAAATGATCAGCAGAATGCCACTCCAGAACACCGGTGCTGCAAAGCCGAAGAGAGACAAAAACGTCACCAGCAGACTGACAATACCGTTTGGCTTTTTGGCAGCCAGCACGCCAAGTAATGTACCGAGCACAATGGCCAGAATTTGAGATGAGAAGACCAGCAGCAGAGTTGCCGGAAGTTTTTCGATAATAAGTTTGGTAACTGGTGTGTTATAAAAATACGAGTAGCCAAGGTCCAGACGTGCCACACCTGATACATAGCGCCAGAGCTGCACATGAAATGGCTCGTTCAATCCATAGCGTTGTCTGATTTCTTCAATAACCGAGGCATCTGCACCACCCATGTCACCGGCAATCGAATCAGCAACATCTCCGGGTGCAATGGTTATCAGGGTGAAGTTCAGTACCAGCACCCCGATAAGCAGCAACAAACCGTAAGCGATTCGCTTGGCAATTGTTTGCGAGAAACTCATGGCGGAAGGTGTGAAGAAGCTGTTTCCCGTTGCGGGAAACAGCCACTATGTTCAACAGTGTTAATATTGTTGATTAGTTATTTTAGATAGACCTTATCCAGCGGGTGAGAAGCACCCCAAACCGAGTTGGGAGCATTGACTACAGATTTGTTGGATATCGTGTGGTACGGCGATGGAAATAACGGATACAGAGGGAGTTCATCTGCCAGTATTTGCTGAAACTCCGAATAATACTCTTTGCGCTCTGCTGCATCGTTGGTAGCACCTGCCAATGCCATCAGCTCATCTATACGTTCGTTAGAATATTGCTGTGTGTTAGACCAGATAACTCCCTTCTTGATATTTTCACTGCTGTAGGTTCGGTGAACGCCAATGACCGGATCACCCCAGTTAAAAACGTTATCAAAAGTTATGTCAAATTCGTGATTCGACACCCGTTTGGCCCAGGTAGGGAAGTCCGCAGAAGCTCTGACGGTAATATCGATACCAATCTTTTTAAGCTGTGGCTTTAAGTACTCTGCAATGGGTTTGCCTGCGGCCCAGCCGAAATCAACATTCAGCGCGAAGCGCATACCGTCATCGCCTTTGGCGTAGCCTGCATCATCGAGTAGCTGATTGGCTTTATCCAGATCAAGGTCGTAAGGTTCTACAGACGAATCATAAAACGGGCTGCCCGGGTGGATACCTGTCAATGCAGGTTCGGTTGCACCGAGCATAATGGCTTTGATCAGGAAGTTTCTATCCACTGCATAGGCAATTGCCTTGCGAACAGCCGGATCTGAAGTTTGGTTACCCTGGGTATTAAAGGCCAGCCAGTTGACCGGGCCAATTGCCGCATAACCTGCGTTGGATACATCAAGCGTATCTTTCTTTTTCATGCGATTGATGTCACGCGGCTCCTGTTCAAAGCCGGACAACATCAGTTCACCAGATTCCAGAGCAATGGTTCTTGCCGCTGCATCCTTAATGATACGCATAACGATTTTGTCAAGATACGGGCGACCGTCCATGAAGTAGTCGTCATAGCGCTCCAGGATAATGTGCTGATCGCGTTTGAACTCGACCAGTTTGAATGGTCCTGAACCAACGACGTTTTCAGAGTTCTGCGGGTGGTCCTTTGGATCCTGGCCGTCGCCATAGACGTGCTTTGGAATAATGGCCAGCAGCTGTGATGACATAGCCAGCATCAGTGCCGGGTGTGGTTCAGAAAGTTTGATTACCGCGGTGGTAGCGTCAGGTGTTTCTACTTCGGTAACGGGTGCAAACATCGATTTAAAAGGATGATTCGCTTTTACTGTATCAATAGAAAATGCCACATCTTCAGAGGTAATTGGTTTGCCGTCATGGAAGGTGGCGTTGTCGACAAGGTTGATGGTAACGGTTAACCCATCTTCTGAAATATCCCACGACTTGGCCAGATATGGCTGTGGCTCCCATCCATCGTCATAGCGCAGCAATGATGCGAAAAGTTGTGTTCCGGGTACACCGGTTGCAGTGCCTGACTGGACAGCCGGGTTCAGGTGTCTGGGTGTAGTCTGGATTGCCATCACCAGCGTGCCACCCTGTTTCGGTTCGTCCGCTGCTGGTACTGTGGTGGTTGCCAATGCGGTCAGTGCTAACGTTGCAACAGCAAGTAAACTCTTTCTCATGTTTATTTCCTCTGTCTGTACTGCGCCTGCGAATATCTGCGCTTAAATAACGGGCGATTGAAACCAGTATGTCAGTGCTTCACATCGGTTCTTCACATCGGTTCTTCACATCGGTGCTTCACTTCGGTCCTGTAAATCGGCCTGTAAATAAGCAGATCATTCGTCATTCGATTGCGGCAAAGTCCCGGGGCAATTCCGGATTGCCACAGCATGGTGGACTGTCTGCCGTAATAAACCTAGCAATCATTACTACATTTTTCCCAATTACAGTCAAGCGAAGACCGACGTAATAGCAGCATTGTGGCGTACTTTGCTGAAAAAGCGGTTTCGGAATATATTGTCGAGGCTCACTCAGTGGTTGCTTATGATTACCATCTATTCTGCAAAGAAAATAATCACCATGAATCCGGCGCGTCCGGTTGTCAGCCATGTGGCCGTTCGTGACGGGCGCATTGTCAGTGCGGGCTCTGTTGATGAGTTATCGCGCTGGGGTGAGTACCAGCTTGATGATCAGTTTGCCGATAAGATTCTCATGCCCGGGCTCGTGGAGGGTCATTCTCATACTATGGAAGGTACTCTGTGGCGGTTTGTCTATTGTGGGTATTTTGATCGCACCGATCCGGATGGCAAAACCTGGAGTGGTGCAAAAAATATTGACGAGGTATTGCAACGATTAAAAGATGCCGATGCACTTTTAACGGACCCGGATGCAGCACTGTCAGGCTGGCAGCTTGATGCTATTTACTTCAATAATAAACGCGTTAGTCGCTTCGATCTCGACCGCGTTTCTACAACGCGACCTGTCGGCGTGCTTAATGCGTCCGGGCACATTATGAACGTCAACTCAAAAGCACTTGAACTGGCGGGGATGCTCAGAACAGGTATCGATCATCCCGGTGTGCCACTGGGTGATGATGGTTATCCAACTGGTGAGTTAAAGGGTCCCGATGTGATGACACCGGTTGGTATACATGTCGGGTTTAATCGCGAGATTCTGGCTTGCGATGAACGCGGCTTACGCGACTTTGGCAAGCTTTGTGTGCGTTCCGGTGTTACTACCGTGACTGATTTGGCAGCTCGTATGAATGATGATGCTGCAGACATGATGATCAGAGTCACCTCTGAGCACGATTTTCCTGCGCGAGTAGTACCATTGCGATTTTTTCAGGGATTAACACCGACAGAATTAATTCAGCATGCGTTATCGCTAAAAGAAAAGTCCACTGATCGATGTCGACTGGGCATGATCAAAGTCGCGGCCGATGGCTCAATTCAGGGCTTCTCGGCCCGGCTGCGATTTCCAGGTTACTTTAATGGCGCACCTAACGGTCTGTGGTATATCGCACCGGAGCAGTTACAGGAAACCTATGACCTTGCGTTGCAAAACGGTTTGTGTGTACACACTCATACTAACGGTGATCAGGCGACTGAACTGGCACTGGATACCTTTGAGCGATCACTGGCTCGTTACCCGGTTGCTGATCATCGCTTTACACTGCAGCATTGCCAGTTGGCAGATGCTGCTCAATTTAGACGAATGGCAAAGCTTAATATGTGCGTTAATCTGTTTGCCAATCATCATTATTACTGGGGAGACGAGCACTATCGCTTAACTGTTGGTCCGGAACGCGCCGAGCGCATGAATGCCTGTCGAACAGCTCTCGCCAATGATTTGCCCATGGGTATTCACTCCGATGCGCCAATCACTCCGTTGGGGCCGTTGTTTACCGCATGGTGCGCTGTTAACAGAATGACGGCATCTGGCCGGGTACAGGGTGAGTACGAAAAAATATCGGTTGACGATGCTTTGTACGCCATTACTCTGGGTGCAGCCTATACCTTAAGACTTGATCATGAGGTGGGTTCCATTGAATCAGGTAAGCATGCTGATTTTGCTGTGCTTGAAGATGATCCAACCGAAATCGGTGGTGAGAAACTTCGCGATGTCAGAGTCTGGGGTGCTGTACAGGGTGGTCGTGTATTCGCGGCTTAAAATCAGTGATCGAGTAAAGGTAAATCGACCTGTAAGACTCTACTATAAAACAACTGCTCCCTCATGCGCTTTTCCCCATACCAGTAGCTTGTATGTTCTGAGTTCAGGAGCATAGTAGGGAT
Organism: uncultured Granulosicoccaceae bacterium; assembly: GCA_964388065.1. Taxonomy (GTDB): domain Bacteria; phylum Pseudomonadota; class Gammaproteobacteria; order Granulosicoccales; family Granulosicoccaceae. Next base: position 8,122 of record CAYLZS010000129.1, on the reverse strand, counting down.
CGTTTTGCACCAGCTCTTCTGCGCGCTCAAACGAGTCAACCTCCATCACCCACAGACCACCAACAAATTTCCCACCCGGCTCTGGTCGCAAGCCACCGGCAATGGGTATTTCTTTTTGGTTTTCTTTTAGGTACTGCAAATGATCCGGTTCGTATTTGGCTCTATGCGCCATCATGTTAGCGCTGTCTTCGAAGTACGCGATTATCCTCATTGCTTATAACCCTCGCTACTAATGCTGATTCAAACTTCATGATTGCTTATTGCTGCCATCAAACTTTTTTTCCATATCAATCCAGCAATCAGCGTAGTTGTCCTGTAGTGGTGCTTCCTGTCCTGCATACTTCGTTAGATGTTGCGGGAATCGAGTCTCAAACATAAACGACATAGTATCGGCCAGATAGTGCGGCTCCATCGGTTCACTGCTTGCCTTTTCAAAGGCGTTTTTATCGGGCCCGTGTGGCAACATCATATTGTGCAGGCTCATGCCACCCGGACTGAAGCCGTCTGGCTTGGCATCGTATACGCCATGTATATTGCCCATCAGTTCGGACATTATATTCTTGTGATACCAGGGGGGCCTGAAGGTATTCTCGGCCACCATCCATCGGTCTCTGAACAACACAAAATCTATGTTCGCCGTACCCTCTACTGGTGAAGGTGCAGTAAGGACAGTGAAAATTGACGGGTCGGGGTGGTCAAACAAAATCGCACCTACCGGGCTGAAGGTTTTTAAGTCGTATTTAACAGGCGCGTAGTTTCCATGCCACGCAACAACATCAAGAGGGGAGTGATCAATAGTTGACTGGTGAAACTGCCCACACCATTTAATTGTAACGGTCGATGTAACTTCCCGGTCTTCAAATGCGGCTACCGGAGTTTTAAAGTCGCGCGGGTTAGCAAGGCAGTTCGCACCAATCGGACCTCTGTTTGGCAGATCAAATTTCTGAGCGTAGTTTTCGCAGACAAATCCTCGAGCCGGACCGTCAATCACTTCAACGCGGTATACCAGGCCTCGGGGGATGATGGCAATTTCCTGAGGTTCAAGAGTAATAATGCCAAGCTCGGTAATAAACTTTAAAGTACCTTGTTGCGGTACAACTAAAAGCTCGCTGTCGGCTGAGTAGAAGTAGTCGTCAATCATGGAGGTGGTTGCAAGATATACGTTAGATGCCATGCCAGTCTGTGTATTTACATCTCCCGCTGTCGTTATGGTGCGCATGCCGCTAATAAAGGTAAGGTCATCACCTGTGTGCGGGATTGGATCCCACCGGTACTGGCCTAACGAAGTTACATCATCAAGAATATGCGGTGCTGACTTCCAGTAGGGCAATTCAATTTTTTTGAACCGACCAACGTGCTTTACTGAAGGTCTGATCCGGTAACACCAGGTGCGTTCATTCTGACCACGCGGAGCAGTGAAAGCAGTACCGGAAAGCTGTTCTGCGTATAAACCATACGGGCATTGTTGCGGGCTGTTGCGTCCCTGTGGCAGTGCGCCGGGCAGTGCCTCGGTTTCAAAATCATTGCCAAAGCCCGGAACGTAGCCAGACTCGGAACCGGCTTCAGAACCGGCTTCAGAACCGGTTTTAGGCGAGGGAGCGATAGTCATCCGGTTTTTAACGGTACGGCCTGCCATGATCTGCCTCGGAAGCGATTAGTTGTTGGGCGGCGCGGCATTTCACATGCCACGCAACTTTTGATGGTGTTTATCGTGCTACGTTTAACGCAATGCGCTTATCTAATTACGTTTATATAGTTACCTACGGAACCCGGTTTCCATTGTGAAGTAAGTGGGGTTCAAATCTTTAAGCGGCTCCTGCAACGCTGCAATTTCGGATGCGGGTCCGTGAACTTCCACTGAGTCCACGCTTGCAATGCTTAATGCCTGTTGCAAAAGCTCGCCAACATTTTCCAGGTGTTTCAGTACGCCTGCAGCATTTTTGTAGCCTTCACGGCAATGAGCGCGTTGACCGCTGAAACTAAAGCCGTAGAACACTACGTCGTCTTCAGTTTTGGTTTTTGCAACCATTTGCTCACCAATTGCTTTGAACTCATCTAACTTGCCATCCTGAACGGTAAAGTACGGTACCAGTGTGCACACCTTATCTTCCAGTGCCATTGTTATTTTCCTCGGTTGTGATTGTTGGAACAGACGAAAAAAAAGCCGGCGATTTCACAATCACCAGCTTTGTTTAGACTACTGCAAAACTACAATTATGAAAACCACCAGCGTTCGGCGATTTTGTTGCCATCGTTCTGCCAGTTTGCAGCGACATTGTCATGGTGGGTAAGTTTCTTTGAATGTGCATGGATGTAGTTGGCCCACATCGCAACGATTGCGCCGCCATCGTCATGCAGTAATTTCTGAGCTTCAAAGTACTGACCCTTACGCTTATTCTCGTCAGTCTCAGAGCGTGCTGAAACCACAGTGTCGTTAAACTGCTTCGCAGCATCTGTGTCTTTCCAGGCTGTGTCGTTCCACTCAGTGTCGGCTGTGTAAGCTGAAGAATACATCCAGTCCTGAGTTGGTCGACCGCCCCAGTAGCAGGCGCACCAGCCTTTCTTATTCCAGACGTTTGACCAGTAACCGTCTTTGGGTTCGCGAACGACTTCAATTGCAATACCTGCTTCTTTGGCGGATGCCGCAATAAGCTGTGCGGCATCAACAGCACCGGCGAAAGCAGCGTCAGCTGCAGACAGCTTGATGGTGCCACTGTGGCCAGACTTCTTATAGTGCTCGGCTGCTTTTTCAGGGTTGAATTCACGCTGTTCAAGATCTGTATTGAGAAACGGCATTGCCGCTGAGACAGGGATGTCATTACCGACTTTACCGTGGCCGAGAAGGATTTTATCAACCAGTTCCTGACGCTTGATGGCGTACTTAAGTGCCAGTCGAAGATCGTTATTTCCGAATGGATCGACGTCAAGACGCATTGGGAACGTGTAGTGCTGGGTACCCGTGGTTTCGAGAATATCGAGGTTTGGAGCGCGGGCCAGCAGAGCAACGGTTTTTGGATCGACATTGTCTATCACATCAACATCGCCGTTCATAATGGCGTTCTGGCGTGCAGTGACGTCAACAATTGAGAGCAGTTCAATTTCATCAAAGTGTGCGCTGCCCTCCTTAAAGTTAGGGTTGCGCTTACCAGCTGCACGTACGCCTGGCTCGAAAGTATCCAGAATGTAGCCACCGGTGCCAATACCAGACAACGCGTCAATTGTGCCGTCTTTAGAAGGTTGCACAACCAGGTGATAGTCACTGACGATATAAGGAAAGTCGGCATTGCCGGCTTCAAGTTCAAATATAACGGTATCGTCGCCGTCTTTTTTGATGTCGGTGACTGCTGTCAGTAAACCTTTTGCAGCAGATTTCGACTCTTCACCGCGATGATAGTTGTAGGTGGCGATGATATCATCGGCGGTAAGTGTTTTGCCATTGTGAAACTCAACGCCATTGCGCAGTTTGAATACCCATTTTTTTGCACCATCGGAGGGCTCGAAACTCTCTGCCAGTTCCGGTATCAGTGAGCCGTCACTGCCAACCTCGGTCAGATGGTTGCCGTAGGTATAGAGCAGCGACTGTGTGAACCCGTTTTCTGATGTTCCCGGATCAAGCGAGTCTGTGGTAGAGCCGTGGCCGTGGCCTTGTCGCAGGAGACCACCTTTAGCGGGTGTTGCTGCAATTGCATTGGTTGCAATTGACATTGCCATTGGCAATGTTGCACCAGCCGCGAGCGCCGTCATGATGAACTTTCGGCGGCTTATACGTCCGGCAGTCAGGTGAGCTGCGTGTTCGATAACAATATCTTTTTTCATTGATTTTCCTCAAGTGTAGTGGTGTTCTATTGAGCCATCCGAAGTTCTCTCGTATCGCGTTGCATTACCAACTTATGACCGGAATGTGCCATGGTGTCGCATGTCGCAATGGGTTAGACGGTATTGCTGTCCATTGGTACAGTAACAAATTGAGAGCGGTATACTGCACCATTGACACTCACTATAACAAATCAATCCGTAACAATTCAGGCTTGGAATAATTGCATCCTGTACTAATCACCATTGTAAAGCGACTATTACTGGGATTGGTGACTCTTTTTGTGGTGTCTGCGATCATTTTCAGTGCAATTTCGCTATTGCCGGGTGATTTCGGTGAGGCCGTGCTGGGGCAGGCGGCCACTGAGGAAACGGTCGCAAATTTCAGAAAAGAGCTCGGACTCGACAAACCCGCGCCTCTCAGATATCTGGATTGGGTAAAATCGGTCGCAAAAGGCGATCTGGGCACCTCTTTTTCAGGTCGCTCGGCATCGGGACAGGACAGATCGCGATCCGTCGCGGAGATGATTACACCACGCCTGAAAAACACCCTGTTTTTGGCAGGTGTGACAGCAGTTATAGCGGTCCCGCTCGCATTGTTTTTGGGGTTAACCGCTGCCTTGTATCGAAACTCCTGGTATGACCGCAGCGTTAACGTCACCACCATTACGACTATTTCAATGCCGGAGTTTTTTGTTGCCTATGTATTGATCCTGTTGTTTGCCTCCCTGTGGCAGGTGTTTCCGTCACTGGCCACTGTTGATGCCGACATGGCATTAGGCGAGCGGTTGAAGCGCATCGCATTGCCAGCCATCACATTAACTTTGGTGATCGTCGCACACATGATGCGCATGACACGCGCTGCAATTATTAACCTGCTGGCAAGTCCCTATATTGAAATGGCCCGGCTCAAGGGTGCATCACGTTCCGAGATCATTTTAAAACACGCTCTGCCAAACGCATGGGCACCGATCGCCACAGTTATTGCGTTTAATCTGGCATTTCTGGTGGTAGGTGTAGTGGTGGTTGAAGTGGTGTTTGTCTACCCGGGTATTGGCCAGTTAATGGTAGACTCGGTAACCTCGCGTGATATACCCGTAGTGCAGGCCTGTGCACTGATCTTTGCTGCCACTTATATTATTCTAAACCTGATAGCCGATGTGATTGGTATTGTCACCAACCCGAGGCTTCTGCATCCTCGATGATTCAACACTTCCGCAAAAATCAGCCGGGAAATAGTCGGTCGGGTAAATTTCACCAGTGACGAATTTACAAAACAACAGTCACTCAAAAAACGAATCGCAAAGTTACAGTGCCGCCGGTGAAGTCGGTGCTGTACGCAAAAGACGGTCACGTGCCGAGCGATGGTGGCTAACCTTAAAAGAAGCGCCGTTGTCTGCATGGTTCGGCATGATTGTAGTGCTTGGTTATATTATTGTTGCGCTGTTTGCACCGTGGATTGCACCCTACGGTGAGGCAGAAATATTTCCGGCACCCTTCGCCCCATGGGATGAAACCCATCGTTTTGGCACAGATCAAATAGGTCGCGATATTCTTAGCAGACTTATCTATGGTGCCCGCAATACAATGGGTATTGCGCTGGTTACTACCGTGCTTTCTTTTTTAATTGGTGGAGGGCTTGGCCTGGTTGCGGCAATAAATCGCAGCTGGCTCGATCAGTTGTTGAGTAGAACTGTTGATGTATTGATGGCTATTCCCAGTCTTATTTTTGCACTGGTGCTGCTTTCAATCTTTAAGCCGAGTGTCCTTAGTATCATTATTATCATTGCGGTCCTCGATTCCACCCGTGTATTCCGACTAACCCGATCAGTTGCCATTAACGTTGCGGTAATGGACTACGTGGAGGTTGCCCGCTTGCGTGGTGAAAAGCTTGGCTGGGTCATGAAAAAAGAAATCCTGCCAAATATAATGCCGCCACTGGTGGCTGAATTTGGCTTGCGTTTTTCGTTTGTATTTTTAACCATTGCCGCGCTTTCCTTTCTGGGCGTTGGTATACAACCACCCACAGCTGACTGGGGTTCAATGGTACGTGACAACGCGTCACTAATTCAATTTGCGCAATATGACATCAAAGCAGGCCTGACACCGTTGTTACCAGCTGCAGCAATTGGCTTGTTAACAGTTGCTGTAAATTTTGTCGTTGATTGGTTCCTGCACAAAACCAGTGGACTGCGCGATGAACACTAGTGACTTAAAAAGTGACCAGACGCTGTTGCGAATGACGGATATCCATATAGAGGGGTTTTCTGATCGGCGCTGGCACCCGATAATCAAAGGCGTCAACCTCGAGCTTAAACGCGGGCAGGTGATGGGATTGATCGGTGAATCCGGTGCGGGTAAATCTACACTGGGTTTGGCGGCAATGGGCTTTGCAAGGTCCGGCTGCAGATTCACAGCAGGCAGCGTTGAATTTAATGGCACTGATTTGCTGTCCCTTAAAGAATCACAGCGGCGTAAACTGTGGGGTACCAAAATCGCCTATGTTGCCCAATCTGCTGCAGCTGCATTTAATCCTGCGCATCGCCTGATCGATCAAACCATAGAGTCGGCATCGCGTGCGCAGCTGCGAACAGATGCAGAGTCACGGGAAGATGCTGTTGAGTTGTATGGCTCTTTGCAACTACCCGATGCTGCAAGCATTGGGCAACGCTACCCGCATCAGGTGTCTGGCGGGCAACTGCAGCGCGTAATGACGGCCATGGCCATGTCGGCAAGGCCCGACCTGATTATATTTGATGAACCTACCACCGCCCTTGATGTAACTACCCAGGTTGAGGTGTTATCTGCAATGCGGGAAATTGTAGATAAGTACAACACGGCAGCTATCTACATTACGCACGATCTGGCAGTTGTGGCGCAAATGGCAGATGTCATTAAAGTGTTGCGGTTTGGTGAAGAAGTAGAGCAGGCACCAACACGTGCCATGCTTGAGACTCCGCAGGAGGAGTACACCCGATCTCTTTGGTCAGTAAGATCGCTGGAAAAACCGGAACAGCTCAGTGACGATATTGTTCTGGCTTTGAAAGATATCGATGCAGCCTACGGCAAAACACCTGTGCTGCACGGCATTAATATCGAACTTCCTCGTGGCAAAACGGTAGCTGTAGTTGGTGAGTCCGGTTCGGGTAAGTCAACTGCTGCCAGAGTGATCACAGGTTTGTTGCCGCAAACAGCGGGAACCGTTTCGTTTAACGGTGAACAGTTGCCGGAGAAACTGGCAGACCGAACTCCGGATCAGCTGCGACGGATACAAATGATTTATCAGATGGCGGATACTGCTATGAATCCGCGTCAGACCGTTGAAGATATTATCGCCAGACCGCTGGAGTTTTTCCATAATCTGCAGGGACAGGAAAAAGAACAACGCCTGATGGAACTGCTTAAGATGATCGAGCTTGATGAAACTTTTCTTGATCGACTTCCGTCTGAGTTGTCTGGTGGTCAAAAACAACGCATTTGTATTGCGAGAGCGCTCGCTGCTCAGCCGGATATTATTATTTGTGATGAAGTCACTTCCGCACTTGATCAGATAGTACAGGAAGGTATTTTAAAACTGCTGCTCCGACTGCAGGAAGAATATGGAATAAGTTATCTGTTTATCACCCACGATATTGCAACAGTTCGGGCGATTTCGGATGAAATTGTCGTGATGTATCAAGGCACGGTTGTGGAACAGGGGGCAAAGTCCGCGGTATTGAATCCTCCGTTTCCTGAATATACGCAACTTCTGTTGTCTTCTGTGCCTGAAATGGACCCAAGCTGGCTTGATACTTTACTGGAATCTCGAAAATCCGCATGAAGGCAATCGTCTTCGACAAGGATGGCGTTCTATTAGACATGGAAGCCACATGGCACAAAGCCGCGTGGGTTTTGTGTCGTTCTCTTGCGAAATTTAGCCAAGGTAAGTATAAGGCTGAATTTTTTGCGAATCTGTTTGGGATAACCTCGAGTGGCTTTGATGCTGAATACTCGCTGTTTGTCTCAGGTTCACAAAGTCAAATGCATGCTTTGGTACAGGAATATATTCCTGCCGTGTCTGATATTCGTGTCCGTTCGGCGATAGAGCAGGAAATGTTTCAAGCCTGCTGTCCCACGCCTTTGGGAGATGTGAAGGGCGCAATTTTGGCTTTGTCCAAGGCAGACTATCGCTTAGGTGTATTGACGAATGACCGCGCCGAATTTACGCATTACTGCTTGCGGAAAATTGGCATAGAAAGCCTTATCTCGGTGGTGATTGCCGCCGATAGTGGTTATGGGGCAAAACCTGATCCTAAAGGCTTGCTTGCAG
>CAYLZS010000128.1:0-8043 GCA_964388065.1 uncultured Granulosicoccaceae bacterium | reverse complement strand
ATATCAGTTCCGAAATCGTAACCATCGATCAGCACGCCTCCCAACATTTGCACTACTTCCTTGGAGTTGGCTGCAGAAGAGCCAAACGCCAGTAGAAGCACTGCAATGGTAGAAAAAAAGCGTGTACGCATATTTTCTCCTCTATGTGCTTTCCCTTCACATCACAGGATTGTGATGCACCGAGATCACACGGTTGCCAATGAACTTATGTCCACCAGATTGCTGCCCTTTGCTGTGATGCCCCCGGCACACTGGTTGGCGATACGGGGATAAAAAGTCGACTTTTGGTCGGACGTTTATTTTAGCTCTTGCAACACATACTTCCGGCAGTCTCCAAGATACCAAATAGCTAACCCGGCGACCATAAAATCTGACCGAAATTCGCCAAGATTTATCATTAGTCATCAAAATATTTAAGACTTGAATAATCAACCGAAAATCAGTTTGAACCAATGCTTGCGAGTGCGGTCACAGTAGGTTGGTTTTGGCTGCTACAGCCAGCAATCAACAGGGGTTGCTGCCGTGTGCTCACCTGACGTGCGAATAGCTGCTGACCGGCGGCCAGTTCATTACAGGAATTGGGTAACCTGCCTCCGTCCAACAACTGGCCCCTGACGTTGAGTTGTCAGTTACCTGTTTCGAATTCCACAGCTCAGATGCCCGAACGTGGTTCCGTGGAGTCCGTTAGTGCTCATACAACTCACTCCGCACTCCCAAAAAATTATCCCAGGCAAACCAATAAGAAATATGGCCGGGAATACGAGCGCGTTTTTGCTCTCCATTGGCAGACACTAGAAACTCTTCAGTTGAGCGCCACGAAACCCCGCCAGCCATCAATCTGTTATCTCCGGCGGTTTCAAATATCTCGTTACGGTTTCGTTCGTAGGCTCGCACCGTTCGGGTGGTGGCATCTCCAATGAGCACCAGTGATGTCGTACCAACCTTATCGTTAATTATCGGTGTATCGGTAAATGCATCCAGCGGCCAGGCTTTACTGGCGGCAAGCCCTCTGACGCCAAAGACATAATCTTTTTTCTGCAGCGGACTTTCATCGTTAACCGCAGCGGGAAACATAAGATCCGGACTGTTAAAGTATTCACGGTAAACAAAGCCAGAGTCATAATTACGGATATGACCTGTATTTAAAGAGAGAACTGTCGTTGCGGGGTTCGTTGTGCGCCAGTCCTGCCAACTGCTTATCGTGATGGGTCTGATTTTAAGCTGAGTGCCACTACCTGCCAGTGGACCTACCACAGGAGTACCGTCGTATTGATTCCAAAGGCTGTTGGTATTGCGATCCACCATCAATTTATTCGAGCGGTAAAGCAACCCTGACGATCCAAACTCAAGCGCTTGCTCGCGCCCCTCAAGCCGGGTTTCAAACAAAATACCTGAACCGCAAAGCGTACAATAGGCAAGCGCTACCGGCACACCACCGATGACATCATTCACCATTTCGTGCCAGCCGAGTATTCTGAGTGGGTAGGCGCGAATGTCTCCGTTTATTTCTACACCGAATACCAGGTCCTGATCCAGCAGATAGTCCGCTTCATCTGCAGCAATCATGGTGGCGTTATCAAGTGACGGAATATCATCGTAGAGTGCACCTCCCCAGACAATTTCCTCAAGCCTAATACGCATGTTTTCACGGTCACCATATGGTGGTTCGAACAGCGTCAAAAACCGCGCATCTGTATTACCCAGAAACCAGAGCTTTAAATCCCGATAGGTCTCATGTGGGATTATTTCAGGGTGACGCTCCTGCCAGGCATAGGCCTCATGCCAGTTGGAAAATTTCTCGCCGGTCAGTTTTAAAAGGGCTTTTGAAACCCTTATGTCCGATCCAGTCCAGCGCATGGCGAGTATAAAGGTAGGAATCAGGCTTTTATCATTAAGATCAGCCAGCTGTTCGACAACTGGTGTCTTGGCAGCTCCCTGAACTGAAAACATTTGCAGGCTCAGCGCCGCTATTTGATCGTTGGTTAATTCTTTCTCACCCTCGGAAGCATAAATCGGGTTTAACAAAAGCCACGATAATAGCGCTGCGATTAAAAACCTGGCATTCCGACTGTTCATCCGCTTACTCTCGATTTTTTCTTTTTGATTATTCTTCAGGTATCTGACGCCAGGTAACATCAAGTGTTCCGAATTCAGTCGTCATTTTGCTGATTACCTCTTCCTGTAAGTAGTGTTTAGTCCTTTCATCAACATGTGCCACCAGCGCGTCGGAACTATTTTGCGTAGCCCAGTCTTCGGTATTGCGTGCCTCATGCTTTTGTACAAGCCGGGTGGCTTTACTCTCTACACGCCATTTGGCGCACCAGGTCACCGACCAGAGCCACATCAATCGACGCATTGGAATCAGGGTGGGTTGCATAGCGATACCCAACTCATCCGGCATTTCACTTAACCACTGCTTATAAAAATTTTCTACCGCGCTCTGTTCCAGCTCTATGTTGACATCCGTATCCCAGGTGGTTGACGTATACAGAGTTGCATGCGCCAGGTCGAAACCACAACCTCCGTAGCGTCCTTTTTCCAGATCGACCAGTATTGCCCTGCCCGACTGATCAATCAGGAAGTTACCCGGGTGAGCGTCGAAAGAGATCAGACGTGCCGGAGGAGCTTCCAGTGAGGCCACTTCTGTTCTCGCCAGTTCCAGTTGCTCGGTAATCATTTGCAGACTGCCAACGCTTATATCCCTGTGATCCAGATAGGCTGATTGCAATAACACTTCAGCCAATGTGTCCGCCAAAGAGTTTTGTTGATCATAAAGTGGTGCCCTTTCAGCAGCAGAAGGCAGAGCCAGACGATGAATTGACGCCAGTGCTTTTGCAATGGATTGAAAATTACCGATACCGGTCGGTGCGCACCCTTCGATTTGCTGCACCAGTAACGCACCCATTTGAATTCCCTCCGATGGAGGCAGTAGTGCATAACACGCTGGTGTGTGACCACTGGGCAGCATGCGCGCAAAGCAAGTCGCCTGGTATTGCAGATTGTCATTTGCATTTAACGCCAATTGACTCTGCTTGGGTATTCGCAACAACAGCATCGAATTACCCAACGTTATATGATCGTGCGCCAGACCCTTGCCATCCATTTCTGTCAGATCTTCGGCACGCAACTGCAACAGAGAATCACGCTGCTGATCGTTCAGTGGCGGCAACAACAATTCGGTTGCATTCTTTGATTGCCCGGTTACTGAGCTACCCGCCAGCTCGTGCACCGCTTTAATCAAAGTTTCTACAGAAAAACCCACTACGTTTTTTGCCTGGCCACTTTTGAACATTGCTCACAATAATGCTGATATGCCAGCAGGTCATCAACATCTGACAACGTATCAGCAGTTGCAACACTTTTTTGTGGCGGCAGGGTCTCGAGAGTATCTGCCAACGCATGACAGCTCGACCATCGAACATCATGCATGAAACCCTGATCGGTCTGTTCGCAGTTCAGCGGGCCTTTCCTACAGCCGACCAGCCAGAAACCACCGTCGGTAGCTGGCCCAAAAACTACATCATGGTTGTCCAGTAACGCAAAAGCGCGCTGAACATGTTCTTGTTCAATTCCCGGAATGTCGCTACCGATAATAATCCGGTTAGAGCTGGTGTAGCTTTCCAGCACGCTTCTCATGCGTTCTCCCAGGTCACCTGGCGGTTGCTCTGAAGTCTTAAGGTGTTTAAACACTTCATGTTGCTGGTCACCAGGCGTGGCTACGCTGACACTGAGTTGCCAGGGTCCGTGCCTGAGACGGGAAATCAGTGCTGTGAGTGTATTGTGGTAAAACTCAAGCGCGGCCGATTTGCCAATTTCATTAGCCAGTCTCTGTTTTACTCGACCATAAACAGGAGCTCGAGCAAAGATAATCAGGTGGTTCGTATTCTGCATGATGATCAGTCGGAGGATCGGGCCTGTTGTGCACAGTCCCCAATGTTATATTTTTATGTATTCGGCGTTATATTTTTATGACAGATGAGTGTCGGTGTACATCAAACTATTACTACGTGAAACGAGTCATAGAGAAACAGGACAGTTGAAACTCCCGTAACTGGAATTTGTCCATCGGAGTACTATCATATTCAGCCTCCGATAGCCGCTATTAGTAAAGTCCGGAACATTCAAGAGCACTAATGAGAATTTCAATGAGAACTACACATCAAACTACTCGAATACGCAAATCATGGCTTGCCGCCACTTGTCTGGCTGCCGGCATAACTCTCGTCAGCCCTCAGTTACTGGCTTCAGGTGGTGGTGGATCATTTGGTTCCACCAGCAGTGCGAGGGTGGATAAGCAGTACGAGCTGGGCAGATCATTTTACAAATCCCGTCAGGCGAACGGCAACCAGCTGAAATACTGCGTGCAATCCGGTAATGAACTTAAAAAGTTGTCGCGACGATCTGTCAAACAATTCAAGAACGGTTCAGCATCGGCATTTGTGGACAGTCTCTACAGTTGCAACGACCCCGATTTGAAAATCGCCGATCTGGTACCAGCCGGTCAGGGCGACGCAATACTCTACTATCTCAACAAGCGCTACAAACTGCGCCTAAGAAGTTAGTAAAATTGCGCCGACCGTACCCTGCTGCGGTCGACGTTACAAAGTACTTCAATCACAGACGGGCGTAGCTATCGTACGCTCCGTCGCTTTCATTCTTCCTTTTCATGCATTTGATAACAAATGCGGCGAGCAATGGAATAATGAAAACAGCCAAATACTCCAACGCAATTATAGAAGCATCCAGCTGTAACGATCCGTCACTCATTGGTCCGACGTTTGTGCCGTACCAATAAGAGATCAGACAACAGTAACTTAACGTCCAGGACCACCAGCGCGGGTATAGGGTGGCAAAAGGCAATATCCAGGGAACGTACCAGGGATTTATAACTGGCAGCGCCAGCAAAAATACCATGTACAGCCAGTCACCTCTGAAACCGTAAACTGATGCAGACCACATCGTCTCAGATTCGGTAATCTGTTTTCCCTGCAGCAGCTGATCTTTGTATTCAACTCGCCGCATTCTCAAACGCCGGATACAGGTAAACAATCCATAAGCCACAAAAGCGCCAAGCAAAATCCCCTTGATTATCTGGACGTCAAGGTAATTCAATAGCACGAGGTATAAACCCGCGTTAAACAACCAGCTGTCGGCCATAGCCAACAAGCCCTCAGGCACCCAGATCTGCGCTGTTCCAAACCAGAAAGTAATGCCAAGCAGTGTCAGCAAAAACGCCGCGATCAATATTACCCAGTTTCTGAGGGACCAGTAACTCGTTAAAAGATAGGGCAAAGCGATCACTGCAAAAACTTTTGCGCCAAACCCTAACCCAAGCGCCACACCCGCCAATGCAATGCGTTGACTTTTCAGTAGAGCAATACTGGTGATTAGTCCCAGAATGGCATACACATCCGGGTGTGCCGTCAGAGCAAACTCTTTAAGCAGCAGTGGTGACCAGGCGTAAAACAACAACGCATTTCCAGCGCCTAATCGAAACAGTAACGTCAGTATCAGCAAGTCTGCCACTCCTGCAAAAAGTTGCAGTGGCCAGATTTTTCCTGCCTCTGCGAGATAACCCAGCGCAAATATCCATTGCGCCACCGGTCCGTATACGGTGGCAATATCCGGATAATTAATAAGTGACAGAATTGGTTCGAAATTTTCGGGTACATCGCTGTCGAAAAATTCAGCTGGTGCAAGCGTGTAAGGATCCTTCGTTGCAACCGTCTGATAACCGTCCCACATGTAACGGAAGTGGTCATCCTCGAACAAAGGCTCACCACCCAATGCAATCAGGCGTAATACAGCTGCTGATAGAAATATCCATAAAAAAGGGATACGCTGCCCTGCGCGATGGTACCGCCAGACAACCATAGCGGCAGCAGCCACCATAAAACCCGCCAGCAATAGAAAATAAATCAACGCATTCGCACCGGGATCGCGCGATATAAAACAGATGACTATCCAGCACAGCAACACAAACAGTGACAGAACCGGAAATATAAATTTTCCACTGCCACCGGATTGCACTGCATCTGCACGATATTCAGATTGAACCATTGCGATTTTCAGAACTCCGACCAACTAGGTTAAAAGCCCGTGTTTGAGGCCAATGTATAACGCCAATGTATAGACAAAGGGAAATCACAGTAGTAATCCCTGCACTAAATGAAGAACTATCGATCGGCCTCGTGATAGATGAGCTTTTCGCGCTTAAAGTATGTTCTGTGTGCGCAAGTCTAGTCACTTCCACTGCAGACAGCCAATCCCCTTCAAAGCCGTCACTATCTGGCGCGCCATGCAGCTCTTCAGAACAACACCAATGGACTCCTGTAGTGGATCGAATTATTGTTTGTAACAATGGCTCCACCGACAACACAGCCAGCATAGCGTCAGAGCGAGGTGCCATCGTAACCGACGAACCCGAGCGCGGTTATGGCGCAGCTTGTCTTGCAGCATTAGCTGTGCCCGTCACTAAAGATATAATAGTCTTTGTCGATGCTGATCATTCCGTGGTCGCCGGTGAACTGTTGCCACTTATTGACCCGTTGTTTGATTCGGCTGATTTGGTTATTGGCTCGAGAACACTCGGAAATACCGAAAAAGGCGCGCTTTCCATACCTCAGGCTTTTGGAAACCGGCTCGCAACCGCATTGATACGCATGCTTTGGAAAGTTCAGGTCACTGATCTTGGTCCTTTCCGTGCAATATCCAATGATGCTTTGCAGAAATTACACATGTCAGACAGGCGTTTCGGCTGGACAGTAGAAATGCAGGTCGCAGCAATTCAGCAGTCTATAATTACGGTAGAAGTTCCCGTCAGCACCCGGCAGCGAATTGGCAAATCCAAAATCAGCGGTACGGTGCGTGGCGTATTTGCAGCGGGTCACGGCATACTGGGTACGATATTCAAACTGTACTGGCGTGGTCGAAATTAATCTAAACCAACTGAAGCGAACTACAAATGCGTAAACTCACTATCCCTCTCGTGTTATTAGTACTCGTTGCAGGTTTTGCCGGATGGTTCCTCTTAAACAACAGCGATACCAACGCAGAACTTGATCAGCGCTTCGCATCTCACAGCAGTTCCAGCGAACTGGAGGTAGATCACAGCGACTGGCAACTGATTCTGGACGACTACCTGGAAAGCGACACCGAGTCCGGAGTGAATCTGTTTGACTATGAAGGACTACTGGATGACGGGCGTGAATCACTAGATGATTACATCGCAACGCTCGAAGTCATCGACCCGCTCACGCTCAACGAACAAGAGCAAAAAGCCTACTGGATAAACCTTTACAACTCACTGACAGTAGAGCTAATAATCGATAACTACCCGTTGGTCTCCATCACCAATTTGGGATCGAATCCGCTGGAGTTCGGCCCGTGGAATGAAAACTCAACCGAGATCAATGGTTTTGAACTGAGCCTGAATGACATAGAGCATCGCATCATTCGACCAAAGTTCGATGACTACCGAATTCATTTTGCGGTTAATTGCGCAAGCATTGGCTGCCCCAGCCTCGCCACCGAAGCGTATCTGGGTGCATCACTCGACGAGCAACTCGATGAAGCTGCCGATGACTTCCTCAATCACCCGCGCGGCCTGCAATTTCAGGATAACAAACTACTTCTGTCTACCCTGTTTGATTGGTATGCGGCTGATTTCGGTGACAGCCAAAGCAGCATACTGGCAACACTTGGCAAACACACAAGCCCTGAGACTCAGTCAGCACTTGCAGCGTATAGTGGCTCACCGGATTACGAATATGACTGGAGCTTGAATGGGCTTTGTAGTGAGGATGGGGCATGTGGTGAGTAGTGGTGGTGCTGGCGCACATTGCTCTGGCTCTGGCTTGTCGTTCTTGCTTGACGCTTTTACTTGACGAGTAGGCTTGTTATTGATCGTTATGGCTTGCTTTGATCGTTTTAGCTTGCTTTGATCGTTATGTCTTGGCATCCATGCCACGTCATAACGATCAATAAAGCCTAATCGTAAAGCCAGAGCGTCAAGCCAAACAAAAAAACAAAAAAACAAAAAAA
>CAYLZS010000127.1:0-10426 GCA_964388065.1 uncultured Granulosicoccaceae bacterium | reverse complement strand
GGTTAGTACATTGAAAAACTGCCTTGACCCCTATTACATTTATTAGCCAGTAGATAACCAACTTTATAAGATTGGTGAAATCTCTGTGCATCCATCACTCTCACGTAGAAGACATCTTACTCATTGGTACTAACACTTAGGTGGAAAGTGCCACTCTTAAGCAGCATACTTTTCACTCTACTCTGGAACTTCTAGCTCCAATGTGAAACAAAAGACAGCATCGGGAATTTTTTACAATGCATGTCCTTGTTATTTTGGTTGTTACCCATCCACTTCTTGATCAGTACTCTTTAGATTTACGAGGTGGGATAAAGGTAGGAAACAATAGCGCTATAAAGCCGTTACGGGATTCGATTGCTTGACATAACTGGGGCGTCCATATAGGTCTTTGTTTTTCGAGCAACGCTGGAATACAGCTGTAGCGTGGATAAGCCGAAGGGGCACTACCGGTATCCGCTTCGAAATTAGCTGCGCACTGATTAATTGTGCCAGGTACGCAAACGAATCTGGCTTTGGGTATCCGCTACATCCGGCATCGATCTCACATCATCGAGTATCTGATCCAGTACCACTAACGATTCGCAGCGAATCTCGATGACCAAATCAAACGAGCCACTCAATGTTGATACCTGTGTAATTTCTTTTATTCGTTTTAGCGACGCTCTGACAACAGAGTCGTCACTGGCCACATTTAACTTCATTAGAGTGAAGGCGCTGACCTGATTCTCACGTTCGCCTCGCCCTAACTCCACCGTAAATTTTTCAATCACGCCGCTGCTCGAGAGCCTATCGATGCGATTTTGAATCGTTCCTCTGGATACCGATAATGCGCGTGCCAGATCGGCAGCAGAGGCGCGGCCATCACGACTTAGGAGCAGTATCAGCCTTTTATCGATTTCATCCATAGGACGAATAATCAGCCAATAAATGACTAAAAGCAAATAATTTAACTAATTGCTAGACAAATTGCTGTTTCGCTTGACGCAAAGATGTCACATAGTTTCGCCTCAGGCCGAAAAGAGAATTCAGTCGATGGCGACAAACACTGAAAACCACAATTGTAGGGTTATTCCGGCAGCATGCCACATTGCTGAATGTGCTCTATGCTGACTGACACTGCACAGCCCTATCTGTCGGTCGAAGGTCTTTCTAAGTCTTTCGGTGCGCTTGAAGTCCTTAAAGGTGTGAGTTTTGAAGGCAAAAAGCATGAAGTGATTTCACTGATTGGTGCTTCTGGCTCAGGTAAATCCACTGTTTTAAGGTGCATCAACCTTCTTGAGATGCCCAGCAGAGGTGCGATTCGCGTTGATGGCAAACACCTCCCCCTTGAGGAACACAATGGCAAGCTGCGGGTTTCAGATAACTGCACGTTGCGCGCAATACGTGCGGAAATTGGCATGGTGTTCCAGCAGTTTAATCTCTTCTCACACATGACCGTACTCAACAATGTTATTGAGGGTCCCGTTCATGTGCTTGGGCTTTCAAAGCGCGAAGCAACGCTCAAAGCGCTAGCACTGCTGGAACGCGTAGGCATTGCAGATAAAAGTGATTTCTATCCAAATCAACTGTCAGGCGGACAACAACAACGCGTAGCAATTGCGCGCACGCTCGCTATGGATCCAAAGATACTGCTGTTCGATGAACCCACTTCGGCACTGGATCCGGAAATGGTCGGTGAAGTGCTCAGCGTTATGAAAGACCTGGCTGCCGAAGGGCGAACAATGGTGGTTGTCACTCATGAGATGGGCTTTGCCAGAGAAGTATCAGACAAAGTTATTTTCTTACATCAGGGAAAAATTGCAGAACAGGGTACTGCGGAACAAGTTTTCGGTGCACCCAACACTGCGGTATGCCAGCAGTTTCTGGCAAAAGTGTTGTAGAGCGGTATAACTTTTAACTTAACCAATGGATAAATTATGAAAAAGAGATTGCTGGGTGCTGCGTTTACGGCATTATCATTGTTCAGTACTGTGCATGCAGATGACGTATTGCGTATTGCCACAGAAGGTGCATACCCTCCGTTTAACAATATGACTGCTGACGGCAAGCTAGTTGGCTTTGATGTGGATATTGCGAATGTACTGTGTGCTGCAATGGAACGTCAGTGTGAGATTGTTGCGCAGGATTGGGATGGCATTATCCCGGGTCTGGTCAATAACAAATATGATGCAATTATCGCTTCAATGTCTATCACAGAAGAACGGCTTGAAGCAATTAACTTTAGCAGCCCCTACTACTCTAACTACTTGAGCATTATAGGCACAGCTGAGACCAAGCTTGATATGGACAGTCTCGGAAAAGTCGCGTTTGGTGCGCAGCGATCGACTGTAGGTTCACAGTGGTCGGAAGAAAAGTATGGTACACGAGCTGATCTACGATTGTACGACACCAACCTTGCGGCAGTGTCTGATCTCGAAGCAGGTCGTATCGAAGCCGTGGTGATGGACTTTTTACCAGGAGCCGACTTTGTAGGGAAAAATCCGGAGCTCGGATTCATTACTCGAAAGATCGATATTGAGGACAAAATTGGCATTGGTATCCGCAAGGGTGAAGATGATCTGACCGAAGCCTTTAATGCTGCGCTAAAAGCTATCCGTGACGATGGTACTTACAAAGCTATCAGCGTTGAGTACTTCGGTACAGACATATTCTAGCTAATGCTTTGCACCCGGCTAAAGCTGCCGGGTGCAAAGGTTTCGACTCATGGACACTATAAATCACATGCTCGGCCCCCTTGCCTTTGGCAGTACCGGTTGGGGAGATGATCTACTACGCGGCGCCTGGATCACCGTACAGCTTGCGCTGTGGTCAATGTTGCTGGGCATGTTCTTCGGATTACTACTGGCGGCTGCCAAGGTATGCAAAATCGCAGCTGTCAGATGGCTGGCAGAGATATACACACTTTTCATTCGTGGTGTGCCGGAATTTCTTATTTTATTGATCGTGTTCTTTGGTTCTGACCAGATAATCAACCAGGCATTCATATTACTTGGTTTGGAAGCGGGTGTAGAAGTGCCTAAATTTACTGCAGCCGTGGCCGGGTTATCAGCAATTTTTGCGGCTTACGCCTGTGAGATTTTTCGTGGTGCTTACCTTGCCGTGCCTGCAGGGCAGATTGAAGCAGCCCAGGCCATTGGGTTGTCACGTGCGAAAGTGTTTCAACGCGTACGATTTCCACAGATGTGGCGCTTTGCTATTCCGGGACTCGGGAATCTATGGATGGTGGTGTTAAAAGACACCTCGTTAGCCGCCGTGATTGCATTGGACGAACTTCTTCGTATCGCAAAGCTCGGCGGTGAAACCGAGAGCAGACCACTATTGTTCTTTCTAACAGCCGGCTTACTTTATCTTTTGATGACGCTGTTTTCAGATCAGCTACGCATATGGGCTGAACGTCGTGCGCGTCGCGGTGTGTCGGGGGCATAAATGTATCAGGATTTAAAATACAGTTTATCCGACGGTGTGTGCGCAGCATTAGCTCCTGTTAGTGGTGCATTGTTCGAAAAATTCTGCTCTCGATTTATCGATGGTTTTTTTGTGACCGTTGAGCTGCTGCTATTGTCTTGTGTTATTGGTTTTGTATTGGCTTTGTTGCTGGTGCTGGCGCGCTTATCGGGTAATCGACTACTTTCCATACCCGCCAATCTGTTTGTATATTGTTTTCGTGGTACGCCATTGCTGGTGCAACTGTGGATTATATATTTTGGCATTGGCAGTTTAGGTGCAGAAGGTCTTGGCGCACTATGGGCGGTTTTCAATCAGCCCTGGTTGGTTGGACTATTAGTTTTGACACTGAATACCAGTGCCTATGTCTGTGAGATTCTACGCGGCGGGTTTATTAATGTTAATGCGGGCCAGCTGGAAGCTGCTATGTCTATCGGTATGTCGTGGCCGAAGGCAATGAGAAGAATAATGTTACCGCAGGCACTGCGGATTGCGTGGCCTGCCTACGGGAATGAGTTAATACTGCTTATGAAAGGCAGTGCCCTGATATCAACAATTACAGTAATGGATTTGATGGGGCAAACAAGAACGATTTTCGCACGAAATTTCGATCTTTCTACCTACCTTTATTCAGTGATTCTCTACCTGATCCTTGCAGCCTTGATTACTTTGTTTATTGCCAGTGTTCAGCGGTATTTTACAAAAAAAGGCTGCGTAGAATAGTTACCTATGCAATTACATCTGCGAATTTTTCACACCTGAACAATGGAATATAATTATGTCTAGTAATGTGGCTGTTGTCGATCAAGCCTTGCAACCATCACCGATGGCCATGGTGCCCTTTGTCAGTGTAGAAAATATGATGAAGGTTGTTAATACCATTGGTCTGTCAGAAGTACTTAGAGAAATGGGAAGCTACATACAAGACGACTTTCTGCGCTGGGAGTTGTTCGATAAAACACCTCGTGTTGCATCCCACTCCAGTGAAGGGGTTATTGAACTGATGCCAACGAGTGACGGGGCAACCTACGGGTTTAAATATGTGAACGGTCATCCAGCCAATATGGCTCGCGGGTTTCAAACGGTAACTGCATTTGGTGTGTTAGCACGTGTTGATAATGGGTACCCGGTAATGATATCAGAGATGACCATTCTCACCGCGCTGAGAACCGCCGCAACATCGGCGGTGGCTGCAAAGCACCTTGCGCCGGAACAGGCGGCAACAATGGCCATGATAGGCAACGGAGCACAATGCGAGTTCCAGGCACTGGCTTTTAAAGAGATTGTTGGAATCGATACGGTTCGACTATATGACGTCGACCCGCAAGCGACAAAGAAAGCGGTTAAAAATTTACAAGATTCTGATTTGAGTGTAACAGCTTGTGATACCGCAGAAGAGGCAGTCCAGGGAGCACAGATAATTACTACGTGTACCGCTGATAAACAATACGCCACCGTGCTAAGCGACAACATGGTTGGGTCGGGTATCCATATCAATGCCATCGGAGGCGATTGCCCAGGCAAAACAGAACTACAAAAACGTATTCTTACCCGCTCTAAGATTTTTGTAGAGTACCCGCCCCAGACACGCATAGAAGGCGAGATACAGCAACTCGACGAGGATCACCCTGTTACTGAGCTGTGGGAAGTAATGGCTGGAAAAAAGCCTGGGCGATCGTCAAATGATGAAATTACACTTTTTGATAGTGTTGGGTTTGCCACTGAAGATTTCTCGGCACTACGTTATATACATGATCAGCTACAACGTACCGGTCACTTTAGTGAGCTGGATATGATTGCAGATCCGGATGATCCTCGTGATCTATACGGCATGGTAAATAGAGCGCGGGTACACGTAGGAGGTTGATATGGGCATGCATAGTGAAGCACAACGTACAGCGGGCATTAAAATTATTAAAAACCGCTCCGATATCGGAGCGGGTACACGTGGTTCGGATCTCGGTATTGATGCCATAGAAGTGGCAGCGATAAACCGCGGTGATGACTTCTTCAACCGATACGACTACCTCGACGTTGAGACCACGAACGAATCAGTCTACGCCAAGGAAACCTACGACTTCGCTAAGCGCGCCCAACATGTCTATGAACAGTGCAAACGCCTGTGCAATGCGGTTTCAGACACAGTAAGCAAAGGTTACTTCTCTGTGGTTTTATCAGGTGATCATTCTTCCGCACTCGGTACTATTTCGGGTATTAAGTCTGCAAACCCAACCGAACGCCTTGGCGTTATCTGGCTGGATGCGCACGCCGACATACACTCTCCCTACACTTCGCCATCAGGAAATCTGCACGGTATGCCAATGGCAGCAGTGCTGAACGTAGATAATACCGATTGCATGCTTAATGATATTTGTACCGCAACTTCCGCCTGTTGGGAGTCAATGAAAAACCTCGGCCACGAAGGAGCAAAAATAAATGCCGATGACATTGTGTATTTTGGAGTACGTGAGACCGAACAGCCCGAAGATACACTGATGGATCGTTTAGGAATCAAAAACTACACCGTAGCAGATGTACGCCGTAGCGGTATTCAAAGCTGCGTGAGTGAAGCACTGGAGCGACTATCCAATTGTGATTCTATTTACCTGTCATTTGATGTTGACAGCATGGATTGCAATCTTGTGTCCACAGGCACTGGCACACCTGCGCCTGACGGTTTCAATCCACTTGAAATAATCGAAATCATTGAAATGGTTATTCGTTCACAACGGGTGGTATGTCTGGAGCTGGTTGAGGTGAATCCGCTATTAGATCTTAAAGGAAATCACATGGCAGAAACCGCTTTCACGGTGCTGGAAAGGGCTGTCACCTTAAGTGAGTCTTTGAGTTTCAGGCTATCGCGCAAGCGCTCTTGATAATCCGCCTGAAAAAATTAGTTACGCTGGATTGAGTATATGACAACATTTGTGAGTATTAGAAACAATATAAGAGATCACCATCTGGCTGATGAATCTCAGGTGCTTAGTGGTTTGTTGGAGCAAATCAAAACAGCAGATATTGATTGGGCTGTAGTCTCACAGGATGCAGCCGACCTAATTAACGAAATCAGGCAACAGGGTGAACTGGGCCTGATGGAGGTTTTTCTCGTCGAGTATGGTTTGTCGACCAACGAGGGTGTTGCACTAATGTGTCTTGCAGAAGCGCTGCTCCGTATTCCCGATGCCCACACCGTTGACGAATTTATTGAAGACAAAATCGGCACTTCTTCATGGAACGAGCATCTCAATCAGTCTGATTCAACGCTGGTTAATGCGTCGACCTGGGCTTTATCCATAACTGAAAAGGTGCTGAACGATACAGGATCGCAAAGTCTGTCGGCAACATTCCATCGTGCCGTACGGCGATTAGGAGTACCTGTGATTCGCTCTGCCGTCCGCCGGGCAATGAAAGAGCTTGGCCATCAGTTCGTACTCGGCAGAGACATACAAGAGGCAATTCGACGCGGTACCAAGCAAGAAGCGGATGGTTACACCTACTCATATGACATGTTGGGCGAAGCAGCTTTAACCCAACGTGACGCCGATGACTTTTATGTATCCTACCGGGAGGCTATTGATCAAATTTCAGTCAAATCGGTTCACCCTGAAATTAGAGATAATCCAGGCATATCAATAAAACTTTCGGCACTACATCCGCGTTACGAAGTCAGCCAGAAGCAACGTGTTATGGAAGAGTTGGTACCTCGCGTACTAACTCTCGCGATCGCTGCCAAGGAGGCAAATATGGGGCTGAACATCGACGCCGAAGAAGCGGATCGGTTAGAATTATCGCTTGATGTGATCGAAGCGGTGCTAAGCTCCCCTACCCTTGCGACGTGGGATGGATTCGGTGTTGTTGTGCAGGCTTACAGCAAAAGAGCGCCTGCTGTTATAGATTGGCTCTATCGCCTGTCAACCGAGCTCGATCGGAAAATAATGGTACGCCTGGTCAAAGGTGCATACTGGGATACAGAAATTAAGCGTTCGCAGGTTGAAGGATTAACCGACTTCCCGGTCTTTACAGATAAAGCTGCAACTGATGTATCTTATATTTGTTGTGCAATAAAGCTAATGGAGTACGATGATCGCATCTATGCGCAGTTTGCAACCCACAATGCCCATACAGTCAGTGCCATAATTCATATTGCAAACTCTAAGTGCAACTACGAATTTCAGTGTTTACACGGTATGGGTACGGCACTGTACAAGTTGGTACTCAACCACCATCAGTCGCGTTGCCGAATTTACGCGCCGGTCGGTAGTCATCGTGATCTACTGGCATACCTTGTTAGACGGCTACTAGAGAATGGTGCTAATTCCTCGTTCGTCAATCAGATAGCTAACCCCGATGTACCAGCAACAGACATAGCAGCGGATCCGATTAATGCCGCCGTGCAATCGCTCAACAGTCCGGAACCCAATCTGGTAAAGCCCGGTGATCTCTTTCTGCCTGAACGTAAAAACTCTCAAGGGTGGGATCTCAACGATCGCGATCATATAGACCGCTTTCTGAATGCACGCCAGCCGTTCATGCAAAAACAATGGACAGCCAGATCACTGATTGCCTCCGCACCTGTGAGCAATCTAACCAGCAATGCCTTAGTGTCGGTGTTCAGTCCATGTAATCCTGAACAATGCATTGGTCAGGTTGCGCACGCCACCAGCGGTGAGGTGGAGCACGCGATAGCAGTGGCACAGGACTGGTCAGGTACAACGGCGCAGCACAGAGCTAGTATTTTAAATAAAGCAGCAAACCTATTCGAAAAAAACGCGGGCGAGTTATTCGCATCGTTGTGTGTTGAAGCAGGTAAAACTGGTATAGATGCAATTGCTGAGCTGCGTGAGGCCGTCGACTTCCTGCGTTTCTATGCAGCAGAAGCAGTTCGAACAAATGCGCTGGCGCCCCGTGGGATTTTTACTTGTATATCACCATGGAACTTTCCTTTAGCGATTTTCACAGGACAAGTGTCGGCGGCACTAGCCGCTGGCAATGGTGTGCTGGCAAAGCCTGCCGATCCCACACCTATCATTGCGTCTATTGCAGTGCGTTTACTACATGAAGCAGGTGTTCCAGAGTCGGCTCTGCAGCTTATTCTTGGTTCTGGTCAAGCGGTAGGTTTGCCTCTAACTACTTCAAAACGTGTCCAGGGTATTTGCTTTACCGGCTCTACCGAAGTAGCGGGAACTATTTGTCGCAACGCCGCAGCTGAATTGGAACCAGATACCACATTTATTGCTGAAACCGGTGGATTGAATGCAATGATCGTTGATTCAACCGCACTGCCAGAACAGGCTATTCAGGACATTATTGATTCTGCGTTTCGATCCTGTGGGCAGCGTTGTTCGGCATTGCGTGTGTTGTACCTGCAGGAAGACATTGCCGGGGAATTTCTCGAGATGTTATACGGTGCCATGGGTGAATTGACCATCGCAGACACAGCAGAGTTGTCGACCGATATCGGACCGGTAATCACTGAAGCTGCACGAGATTCGCTTGCAGCAATTGTTGAAAAAGCAAAACGAAATGGCACGCTGTTAAAGCAATTAGCTGCACCGGAAGAAGGATGGTTCATTGGGCCTGCTGTGATCGAAGTAAAGGGTATTACGTCACTCGAAAAAGAAATCTTTGGCCCGGTGTTACATGTCGCCACGTTTAAAGCATCTTCACTTAAAACCGTTTTACACGATATCAACGAAAGTGGCTTCGGCCTTACCTTCGGACTGCACACGCGTATCGAACAACGCATCGAATATATCACCTCAAAATTGAAAGTTGGCAATATGTACGTCAACCGTAACCAGATAGGAGCGGTGGTTGGTTCGCAACCATTCGGTGGTGAAGGCTTATCTGGCACTGGTCCCAAAGCAGGTGGTCCGCACTATGTCTCGCGTTTTAAGAAAGCTGCTGCACAGGTGAATGAGAAGTATTTGGCACCAACCCATCATATCGACCCTAATCTGGTACAAGAAGCACTAAACAGTATCCCCGCCAGTAACTTTTCAGCCATTGATGTAACAGAAATGCCGGGGCCAACTGGAGAGACTAATTGCTGGTCTACTTATCCTCGGGGCACTGTGTTGTGTCTGGGGCCGGATAAAGAAGATGCGGAAAAGCAGGCTATACAAGCAAAGAAAGCTGGGTGTGCGGTATTGTGTGTCACACCAAAAATAAGTGAAGAGCTAGGTATTGCAGGATATCTGGACCGTGATGCTTTATCTGTACTTACCGGTTTTGCGGCTGTTGCACTTTGGTCGGATGAAGACGATCTTCGTCAAGCGCGCATTGCGCTGTCACAACGACCCGGGGCTATATTGCCGCTAATCACTAATGCCAATACCCCGGATGTGTTTCTATTAGAAAGGCACATCTGTATAAACACAACAGCAGCAGGTGGCAATGCCTCACTTCTTGCAGAAAACAAAGGAACGATTAATCATCGCGTGTAGTTCAGGTTAAAGAATATAACGGTAAAATGGCATTTGCATCTGACGATGCCAAGTTCTACTCGGACAGGCATTCTAAAAGAGAAACTGAGGCATGATTCCCAGTGTAATATTGTGACTGCAGGCAACCTTGAAATCGTTGTTAGCTGTAGAAGTAAAGTCACATGCCCAAGCCCCGCAAGCTTCAGATATCTCTTGATGCCACCCCCTTCTATCACTGCGTATCTTGATGTGTCAGACGGGCTTTCTTATGCGGTAAAGATTCCGTCTCAGGTCGTTCCTATGAACACCGAAGACATCAGATTGAACATGATCTACCAAGGCTCGCTTCGATCTTCTATATTGATGCAAGACCAATTGAGACCAATTGGGTAGAGTAGAGAGCTGGCAGAGCCAGCCCTCCCTCATCAAACCGTGCGTACAGTTTTCCCGTACACGGCTTTCCGATATCCTTCACACCAAGGCATGCGCCTAGCGCCAACCTGCCGTTGTCGGTACGGCATAAAGCCCAAAAAGCTCATAGAGGCGTTTTGTAGGGA
>CAYLZS010000126.1:0-21077 GCA_964388065.1 uncultured Granulosicoccaceae bacterium | reverse complement strand
GCGCAGGAAGACGATACGCTCGCCATCATCAACGACTACCAGTTGAAAATGTCAGACGTCAACGCGCTGATTTCGACGATGCCATTAGGTGATCAGGTCTCTATTCGCTCTGATCCCGAAAAGTTTGCCGAGTCACTGATACAGGAAGAAGTTCTTTTTCAGTTTGCACTGAAAGACAGTGCCAACAATGATCCTGAGCTTCGCGAGGAGCTCAAAGAACTGATCGTCAACCATGTGATCGATAAGTACGTCACTCAGCAAACCGATGTCAGTGATGCTGAAATAGAGGAGTTCTATAACAGCAACACTGGTGCTATTCGTGGTGAGACGGTGCAGGTCAGCCATATTCTCACCGAAACCAAAGAAGAGTGCAGCGCCTTACTTGAGCGGCTGGAACAAGGTGAATCGTTTGCGGATCTCGCGGCGGAATACTCTATCCATGAACGGTCAGCTCAAAACGGTGGTGAACTGGGTTCTATGATGAATCACGACGGTCCGCTGGGCTTCGAACAAGAGCTGTTTGAACTTCCACATAACGAGTACACGCTGTTTGAGAGCTCCGAGGGCTGCCATATTGTGGTAATCACCGGTAGCGAAACACCGCCGTTGCCACCATTGGAGAATGTCGAGCCTGGTATCAGAAATCTGCTAATGCGTGAAAAGGAAATCGCGGCATTGCAAACGTTGATTGAAAGAGCTCACAGCAGTATCGAAGTTGTTCGACCCGGAGCATCGGAAGATACGCAGGAAGAAGCACCGGTAGAATCGCAGGAAGGATAGAGTCACTGCTGTTTCCTCGCAGCATTCTGTTATCTCTCTGGTATTTCTTTGGTATCTCTCTGGTATCTGGCAGTTCTATCAGACTGTTTGCTCTTCAGGCCTTTAAGCATTCAGACAATACCAGCTCAGAGAAATTTTCTACTGAGGCCTTCCGATCTGCTTCAGAATCGTGTTTAGGATACTGATAAGACTCCCTGAAAATACCGATCGCTGTGTCATCGCTCACAAGTTGTAGCATGGTTTGCAGTGGCACTCCTGCCTGTCTGGCTGTCATTGCAGCACGCGCGATTTGTTGCATTTGAGTGCAGAAGCCCTGTCGCTCGCCGGCCACGGAACCTGCGCTAAAGAACAACAGCGCGATAATGATTCTGGTCATAAATCTGATGCCATCTTGCTGGTTATTGGTACGTGGTGAACGGGCGTTATAGCCATTGTCTATCATGACACGAGTGGTGCCTGTACTTCACGCAGATGAAGCCACGTTGCGATGCCTGTTTCCGTATGCGTACTGATCGATATCTAAACTGTTAGTCAATGCAACGGACGAACAGGTTCCATTGGTTAAGCCTGTCTGCTGTTCCCAATATCAACCGAATTTTAACGTTGTCGAATCGTGCGGGCGACGTTATCCGGACTATGGCAAAATGTCTTGCAAATCAACTTTAACCAGCAATGCAACAGGATGTTCCGGAGAAATAATGAACAAAGAACTCAAAGGCCTGGAAGTCGACTCATGCGTACTGCCTTTTTTGCCAATGTTGTACACCGCCTGGTCTAACGAGGTTATTTCTCCGACGCAAATTCGGGGAATAGAGAAGGTTTTGCGTAGCAGTAAGTGCATGTCACCCGAGCAACGCAAGCTGGTCAAGCAATGGCTCGATCCTGCCAACCCACCGTCACCCGTTGTGGTGCAAAGCTGGTTGTCATACATACGTGAGAACAGTGACATCGACAAACGCTGTTCAATGGCTGATCTCGGTGCTTCGCTGGCCGAGGGAGATGCTCTGCCAAAAAACTGCGCGACCCGCAAAGCACTTGAAGAAATAGAGACAGACCTCTGCATTCTCAGTGAAGAGGCAACGGCCGAAATGCTGGGCAAAGAATGTGTGGTGGCGAAGAAGCAAACCAAAAAAACTGTTGATACAAAAAAACTCAGCGCGCATCTGGATGGCAAGCATATAGCCCTTCGCAAAAAAGTACGTCAGTTCTTTCTCGATCCGAAGTTATCTCTTGATCGTATTCCGGAACGCAAAGACGACTACCGCGAGCTTATTTTCGAATGGTGCGAAATGACCGCACAGGAAGGCTGGGGTGCACTGGCGTTCCCGAAATTTGCCGGTGGCAAAGATGACGTAGAAAAATATATGGCGGTCTTTGAGGAGCTCGGCTATCACGATCTTTCACTGACCATTAAGTTCGGCGTGCAGTTTGGTTTGTGGGGTGGCAGTGTTTACTGGCTGGGTACGGAAAAACATCACCGCAAGTATCTGAAGGATATTGGCACTCTCGCACTACCCGGAAGCTTTGCGATGACAGAGGGCGGTCATGGCAGTAACGTTCGCGATATAGAAGTTACCGCTACTTTCGATCCTGCGCAGGACGCTTTTATTTTACATACGCCGAATGAGCTGGCGCGCAAAGAATACATTGGCAATGCTGCTGTTCACGCAAAAGCCGCCACTGTGTTTGCGCAGCTGGTGACTGACGGTGAGTCACATGGTGTGCATGCTTTTGTGGTACCACTCAGAGATGACAAGGGTAAAACACTTAAAGGTATACGTATCGAAGATAACGGCCGCAAGCTCGGCCTCAACGGCGTTGATAACGGCCGTATCTGGTTTGACAATGTAATCGTACCCAGAGATAACCTGCTGGATAAGTTCGGTTCAGTTGACGCCGAAGGCAACTATTCAAGCCCTATTACAAGCCAGAGCAAGCGTTTCTTTACCATGCTTGGAACACTGGTTGGCGGGCGTGTCGGTGTGCCGTACGCGGGGTTGAGCGCTGCAAAGCTTGGCTTAACCATCGCCATTAAATATGCAGACAAGCGAACGCAGTTCGGCCCCAATGGCGGCGATGAAATAAGTATTCTCGACTACTCCACCCACCAGCGTCGACTGATGCCGTTACTGGCCAAAGCCTACGCGTTCCACTACGGCCAGCGCTACAGTCTGGGGCGCTATGTTAATAAAACCGAGAAAGACGG
Source organism: uncultured Granulosicoccaceae bacterium (assembly GCA_964388065.1). Lineage (GTDB taxonomy): Bacteria > Pseudomonadota > Gammaproteobacteria > Granulosicoccales > Granulosicoccaceae. The sequence continues at coordinate 18,091 of CAYLZS010000126.1, read as the reverse complement.
TCAGGAGGTCGAAGCGGTTGCGGCAGGCATGAAATCTCTTTGTACCTGGTTTACCACTGAAGCATTGCAGGAGTGTCGTGAAGCCTGCGGTGGTAACGGCTACCTGTGGGAAAACCGTTTTGCAGACATGAAAGCTGATTCAGAAATTTTTACTACCTTTGAAGGCGACAATACCGTTCTGCTGCAGCTGGTAGCGAAAACGCGACTGGGAGAATTCAAGGATAGTTTTGGCAACATGGGGCTGATGGGTACCATGAAATTTGTCACCGATATTGCCAGCACCACAATTAGTGAACTAAACCCGATCATCACCCGCAACGTTGATCGCAAGCATCTGTTAAGTCGCAGCTTCTACACCGCGGCTTTTAAGTATCGCGAAGAGTATCTGACACGTCTGGTGGCACAGCGATTAAGCAAGCGCGTAAAAGGAGGCATGGATTCTTTTGAAGCGGTTATTGAGTGTCAGCCGATGATGGTAGATATGGGTAAAGCCTATATTGAAAGGCTTGTGCTCGATCAGTTTATAAAGGGTGTAAAGAGTGCTGACAAATCAATTCAGAAGCCACTGGTAATGCTTGAGCGTTTGTATGCCTTATCAATGATTGAAGAATACAAAGGCTGGTATCTGGAGAATGGTTATATCGAAGGCCGAAAAGCTGTGTACATTTCGAAGATGGTTGATGAACTATGCCTCCAGACCCGTGACCATTGTCCGGACCTTGTTGATGCCTTCGGCATTCCGGATGGACTGATCACAGCGCCGATAGCGACTGAATATCCTTATACGTAGAAAACGGAACGGTCTCTGATTTAGCGAGCTTTGCCTGCTAAATCAGAGACAGCTGGTTTAATTCTCACAATAGTAGTCAGTGATTCGGCACCCGGAAAGTGCCTATGCGCCACGCTTCAGTAACACGGCAGGCGTTACTTTTAGCGTTAGCAACAACCAAAGCGCGCCTGTAAACAAGCACAATACGCTTGCAACCACCGCAACCAGTGCACCGGTCCAGAAACTGCCACTACTGCTAATCTTTAGCCAGAAGCTCAGCATTATCTGCGCAAGGACGCTGCCGACAATCATTGCAAACAGTGACAGTACAACCGACAACAAACCGTACTCAAAAACCACACTCTTCATAACATCACTCATACGCGTGCCCATGGCATGCAGTACCGATGCCTCATAGATTTGTCGCTGTCTGTTGACCGCAACCACACTTGCCATTACCAGCACACTGGCACTGAGGCTCACTGCGGCGATCAGCATCATTGCAAGGCTTGCGCTGGAAAGTATTGATTTGGTTGCAGCCAGTACTTTGGCCGTGCGTATGGTGACAACATTGGGAAAGTTCTCACCGAGTGCTGACTGTGCTGCTATGTCGGCGTTCGGTGTCAGTGCAACGCTTCCGATGTGGCGCGAAATAAAAGGGTCTAATACGTCATCTGTGAACACCGCCTCCAGCCAGAATCTGGTTTGAAATCGAGCCTGGGTGTAGATGGCCGCCAGTGTGACATCGATGTTCTGTCCCATAATGTTGAACTGCAGTTTGTCACCTGGTTTTAATTCCAGCTGATCTGCTTCACGGTCTTCCATTGCAACCAGAGGCGGGCCACTATAATCATCCGGCCACCACTCACCGCGATCGACAGTGGTGTTGTCTATGTTTTTTAGCCGATAACTGAGTTTGTGCTCATCGTTGGCTTCCAGTGCACGCTTTGCCACTGAGCTGTCAGCAAGGTTTTCACCGTTAACGCGAGTAAGACGACCCAGCACCAAAGGTGCGACTGCATGGGTTTTATATCCTTCGATATCTGTTACTGCATTATTGAAGTTCTGTACCTGATCTTTCTGCAGATCGTAAAAAACCAATGAGGGTGCATCGTCCGGAACGGTATCCAGAAGGGTCCGTTGCGTTGATGCAATCACCAAAGCTGAAGCGACCAGTAAGGTAAGGGCAGTACCCAGTGAAAGCAACATGGGTCTGAGTGATGCACCCGGTCGATAGAGTCCGGCAACCGCCATACGCAATGCAAACATGCCATCAAGAGATGCGTTATGAGACAGTTTTTCAGCACTGGTGCTAATTAGTTTTACAATATAATCGAGTAGTAACAGCAACAATAAAATAAATACTACAAACGCGGCACCTGTGAGAGGTTCTGGTACAAACCAAATGAGTAGCAATACACCTAGTGCACTAATTATTATAGTGCCCCACTTATATGGTTTCGGAATTTCTGCGTGATCTGTGGCTAAGCCACGAATCAGTGATCCGGTAGGAATGCTCAGTGTGCGCCCAAGGGCTGGCAAGGTAAAAGCCAGCGCGGTGCAAACTCCCAGCACGATTGCCATCAGTGTAGGCAATAGCAAGGTTTGCAGAGTCGGCTCTATCGGAAGCCTGTCACTCAGTGATCTCGCTACCAGCCACGCAACTGATGATCCAATCAATGCGCCAATGGTACTTGCCAGAGTTGCCAGAACGGTGATCTGACCAATGTATACCGAGGCAACCTGTGGAGCACGTGCACCCAGTGACTGCAGCGTGGCCAGCGTTTGTAACTTGGTTTGCAGATAGGCGCCCACACTATTGGCAACACCCAGTCCGCCGATTAACAGAGTACTAAAGCCAATCAATAGCAGCACAGAGGCTACCTGATCGAGCCGTCGTCCGATAAACTCACCGCGTTCCTCGACGGTATCGACTTCCCAGCTGGCGTCGGGAAATTGAGCTGTGAGCTTTTCGCGCCACTCTACCGGATCTGTGTCTGTGCGGATTTTATAGTCGTAATCGATAAGACTGGTTGGCGACAACAAGCCACTTTGCTCTAAGGCGCGCTCATCCAGTATGACCGGAGGGCCGCGAAAATCTGCTCTTAAGCTTCTGTCCGGCTGCTCCAGAATTACCGCTCGCAACTCTACCTGCAGATCACCAATGCTAACCTTCTGGCCGACTTTAAGTCCCAGTTGTTCTGCCAGTGCCGGATCAAATGCGGCACCCCATAAGTCGCTTGCAGGTGATTTATCGACCGCTTGTTGAAGTGTAATGTCTGGTTCCAGCCGCACTTGTCCATACAATGGATACGCGTTGTCAACGCTTTGTAACTCTACTACGGTGAAGTCGCCTTCAGAGGTGCCGAGCATAGTGCGTAGTTCGAGTATGCGTGATACCTGTGCATTCTGTGTTAACCACTCACGCTGTGGCTCACTGATTTTCTGGCGCTGACTGACTTGCAGATCACCGCCAAAAAGATTGCGTTCCTGTTGTTCGAACCCGTCGCGAACCACTTGTAACAAACTGCCGCAAACGGCAATCAGTGCGATACCTAACATTAGACATGCACAAAATACCCAAAGTGATCGAACCTTGCTGGCACCGCGCAGATCGCGCAACATAAATCCGGGTAGGGCGATCATGATGGTGTGCCGGTCTGAGCCATGTCTGCAGCATCTACCGGGTGCAGACGCCCGTCTTCAAGCCGCAGTGTTCTGTCACAACGTGCAGCGAGCTTGTGATCATGTGTGACCAGTAATAGAGTTGCACCTGTGTCGCGGTTTAAGTCAAACAGTAACTGCATAATGAAGTCACCGGTTTTTTCATCGAGGTTCCCTGTTGGTTCATCTGCCACTACCAGTTCCGGTTCGTGTACCAGGGCACGGGCCATTGCCACGCGTTGTTGTTCACCGCCGGATAATTGTGCAGGGTAGTGATCACCGCGATCAGCCAGGCCAACTTTATCAAGCATTGCCATGGCGCGCTGCCGTCCGTTTTTTTGACCGTCTATCTCGAGCGGCAGCGCTACGTTTTCATGGGCTGTCAGGCTTGGGATAAGGTGAAATGATTGAAAGACAATGCCAATGTGCGCGCGTCTTACATCTGCGCGTTGATCTTTACTCAGGTTTGTTAGTGACTTGCCGGCTATATTGACTTGTCCGTCGCTTGGGCTTTCAAGCCCTGTCAGGAGTAGAAGCAGTGTAGATTTTCCTGAACCTGACGGGCCGATGATGGCCACACGCTCTTTACTTTCAACTTTTAAATGTAGCTGGTCCAGTACAGTGATGTCACCGTGTGTCATGGTGTATCGTCTGGAGAGGTTTGTCAGTTCTATCATCAGCTTCGGTTTTTGTTTATCTTGCTGTTCTTTCTTTACAAGCATACCTGCTCGTTGCTGATTTAATTGACGTTGAGGCAAGTCATAGCGACAAAACAGCGGGTACAGAAGGATACAAGTAAACTAGTCTGACAAGCCCGTGCGCAGTGACAGCAAAAGCCGGCAGACAACAACAAAAAGACCACCAAGAACAATGGCAAGCGCCAGCGAATAAAAACACATCGGCGTGCCATTGGCGGCAAGTGGACATGTTGGCGTTCCAGAGGCTTCCAGCGCAGTCCCGGTTAAGGCCAGTAAAAAGACCGGTACCCATCCTGTCCAGAACATTATTTTCAGGCGTACCGGATTAAAGATTGCAGCGATACCCATTAACGAGTAACACGCTGCAACGAGGTAGCACGCGGGAACGGGCCCGAGGTTCGGGCACCCGCTGCCATCGGCCCACTCAGTACGTATTACAGGAGCAAGTCGCACCAGTACAAAGACCACAGTAACTGCAACTGCTATGCGGCCTGCCCATGCAAGCAACGACTTCACTGTGCCGCTATATCTACCATTGTATTTTTGAAAGTGCCGTCTATTTTTTTTGTTTCGCCATCTATATAGGACACTTCCACTGTGGTGGCAGACTGAGAACCAAGGCCTGCAATGATAATGTTCGATGAATCGGACACGAGTCCTTCACCGGAGACATATGGCTTATAAAGTTTGCTTCCGTCTTCAAGTGTAACGGTAACCATCGCACCAATTGAACTGACGTCTCGCGGCATTTTTATCTTTAAATAGCTGTTGGAGTCTTCCGGCTCACTAATAAAGGCCTGAGACTTTCCTGCGACATTGATATGCACGATGTCAGCGCGCCCGTCACCGTTAAAGTCTGCGGTAACAGGGGCTATTGAATAGCGTTTGTTTACCACACCTGCTTCGGCACCAACTTCGGCAAATTCTCCGGATGAATTTTGAACATACAGTCGCCCCGGCAATCGCATAAATGGCACTTTGTGAAACGGTGCTGAAACAAAGTTCTGCGATACAACCAAGTCTTCACGTCCGTCAAGGTTGAGATCTTCGAACACAGCTCCCCAGGCAAATTCGTAAGCGGCAAGCTTAACCTCTTCTGCACTGTCGGTGAATCTTCCGCTGTCGTTCTTAAATACCATCCAGTCCCAGTGATGTTGTTGATCCTCTGTCAGGTCACCCTTGACCATAAAGTGAGGTGGAGTAGTGCCGACATTGGAGAACATGAAATCCACAAAGCCGTTGTTATCATAGTCGCCAATAGCAATGCCCATGGGGTACGAGTAGACGGCTGAATTTGGATTAGGTAAATCGACAAAGTTGCCGTTGCCCGTATTCTCCCATGTTTTCACCTGGCCTGTATCGTGTGCGACGACTAAATCCAGATCACCATCTTTTTCGAAATCAATAAACGCACTCTGGAATGTGTTGTGGCGATACTCAAGGCCACGTGCTACTGTTTCATTGCTGAAGGTATTGTCGCCGTTATTTATAAATAGAGCACTCATACCGCCATAGCCTTCTCTAAATACATTAAGCCCTTCTACCAGATCGTTGCGAATATACCCTGAGACATACATATCAAAGTGTCCGTCTGCGTTTAAATCGGCAACCGCTACTGATAATGGGGTGGTATCGTCGTTCATTGGGGCATCGAGCATTGCACCTGAGAATTTTCCTCCATCATTAGTGTAGAGCCATATACCTTCCGGACGTGTGATAATAAGATCGTCATCGCCGTCCTTATCTGTATCAAGTACCAGTGCACCAAGCGTGGAAGACACATCTGCAGATTTTTCTATGCCGGCAACATCTGCCACCTCGCTGAAAGTACTGTCGGCAAATCGGTACAACACATCCTGCTGCTGATGTCCGCCACCGATAAATAATTCCTGTACTCCGTCACCGTCTATATCGATTGCTGCGCTTGCAGTAAACGGAAGAGAGGTTGCATCTGAGTGGGCTTGTTCGTGACCAAGCTCTATTGTTTTGTACTTTGGAATTTCAATGCCGTCGGTTGCCACTTCATAGTCGATCATGCGATCTTTTGTGGTGTAGATAAACATCATAACTGCCATGGCCATCATCATGAAAACCATGACGAACAACATGCGTTTTATTATTCTCACTGTTACTGCTCCCTGCCGAACTTTGCAACGGCAATAATTGTAGATACAAAAAATAAAATGAAGAAGGCAATGTTGAGCGCGATCGGCATCATGTACTTGCCGATATCCGGTGCCAGGAAGTATACCAAGAAGCTGCCGATGATCAAAACAATCGGGTTAAGAATCGCAACCCATCGTGGATAACAGGAGCGCCCCGAAACGCATAGCCAGATAAATATCACCGAGAAAACCAGAGCTGCTATGCGAACCACGGTGAGAAGGTTTTCGTAGCGGAGTTCGTACAATCCAAGCTGGGTGGCATCGCTACCTGAGGAGTTCACAATGTAGGCGGCAGTTGCCCGTGAACCGATCCAGACACCACCAACAATGAATCCATAGGCCATTGCGAGAAATGCTATCCGCGCCCCGCGCTCACTGGCAGGCTGCAGCATCTTAAACAAATGCCACGTACCAAGTACGTACAGAGGTACTCCGAGCACACTGATGAAATGGCCCTATGTGGAATTTTCTTCGGTCACGCCTTTGAAGAAATCAAAGCCTGACCCGTATCGACCCTCAGGGTCAAAGTGCAGGTAGAATTCGCCTGTGCCAACAAGGACTGCTGCTAACAGCCCGGCCATACCTGACCAAATTACTGCCGTCCGGATACTCATGCCGACGTTCCTGCCTCTAAGAATAACGCCGGAGAGTTTACTTCCTTTAACTGACTAAATAAATGTGGTCAACGGTTTGATGTCCACATCACAAGGTCTGTTGCATTCAAACAAGCGCATGTCTGATCGAGTGCAGATTGATGGCGACATCCTGTCACCATCGATTTTGAACTCAGCTGAATAGCGAGTATCTGAAACCTATTCAGGACTTTGCCTGAAAAGCGGCACACCATGCCTCGCCCGGAACTACATTTGCGGGAAAAATAGTACATTTCCCTTTCTCACCGCTTCCATCGTCGGTGTAGTGAATGCAGCCGGCGCAATTGGTTTCGTTTTCTGATTTCAGAACAAACTGTAAACCTTTTGCAGCCGGGGACTCTGGATCGAGCAGGTTTGAATGACCGTCTGCTGCTGCTTTTTCTGCAACAATAGCGGTGGCCGCTAGTGCGGAAGCGCCACCCAAAATTTGAGTGAAGCGTCTTCTGGTGATGTTGCCCATGGATATGTTCCTGGATAAATGAGAGGAACATATAGTGTATGTTGTCGGTTTAAGATTGCAAGACGCGTGTGGTCGATTGCCGGATTAGTCCACCTGTAAAATTGCTGATTTATCTTGCTAATTCAACTGGAGCAGCTGCGAAAACAGGATCTGGAGCCCTGTTCGGGCTAAGTACTGGCTGGACGAAGGGTCAGTCAATCTTTTCTATCCGCTCAAAGCCGTCCAGCTCCTCGTCAAATTCTTCCAGCTCATCGAGTTCATCAAGCTCGTCGAGTTCGTCCAGCTCATCGAGTTCTTCCAACTCAGACGCGCTATCGAGTTCAGAACCTGTTTGCTCGTCCTCGCCCAGTTCAAATGTGCGTTTTCGTCGGCTGTCAACGAAGCGGTCCCTCAAAAAACGGTAGGGATCGATTGTGGCAGAATCGGCAATTGTTGATGCAGCGAGGAATTTGGCGCGCGTATTGACGGTGTCCAGAAGTATGATGGGCTGCTGGACGCTACTGTCTAAATCCAGGGAGCCGAGGAGCGGGTCTGTTTGAGTGTTGCCGAAAAGCCCCACTGTACTGCGCAGAGTTTGTGGTCCGAAAAAAGGCAGTGTAAGAAACGGTCCTTCGGCAAAACCCCATACACCCAGAGTTTGTCCAAAGTCTTCTGAGTGCTTGTCAAAATCCAGTTTGGTAGCGACATCGAAAATTCCAACGACACCAACTGTGGTGTTAATGGCGAATCGTGCCGTGTCGGAAAAGCCCTGTTTGAATTTACCCTGCAGCAGTCCGTTGATTGCTGTAGATACATCGTCGAGATTTTCAAAGAAATTATTGATGCCAATACGGATAAACGTCGGTGTTATTTTTCTGTAGCCAGTAGCAACCGGCTTGAGTGCCCAGCGGTCTACCTTATCGTTAAACGAGAAAACCACCCGGTTAGCGCGTTCAAATGGATCTTTGATGGGCTGATCAGGCGGGCGAGCAGTGGCACAACCGGTGGTAAATAAAACGAGCAGAGACAGGAGCAATATCCTGACCTGTCTGTTGGTAAATTTGGGCGTCAGGTGGGTTAGAAACATTATAGAATCCATATACTCAGGCTAAACTGCTCATCCTTTAGTCTGACAGGGAACAAAGTCAGTCAGCTGCAATAGCTGGGTTGCAAAAAATGCTGTGCTGCAATAAAACTTTCTGGAATTGCTGCTTTAATTTTTAGTTGAGATTACCACTTTTGCGCGCTGGTGTCCTGCCAGTCGTGGCCAATAGTCCCAGGCTATTATACCGAGTACAAATACTCATAGCAGGCCTTCTATATATGCGGTTCTGTGTCCAACCAATACCGTTATGGTGTCGAATCTGCTTGTATCTTCGCGGATTAGTATTTTGCGCGTTCAGATAATGTGAAGAGGTGTTGCCTGAGGGCAGCACAGGTATTACTCACTGGCTTAACAGCGTATTAAAGTTAGTTGCGACGGAACGACCGGCGGCCAAAAGACCTGTTGCGGTTGAAAGACCTGTTGCGGCTGAAAGACCTGTTGCGGTTGAAGCCAAACCCTCGGTGTTTTTTAAATACGCCTTTTCTGCTGTGTCCAAAATTTCGACTGAACCTGCGTTAGCCAAAGCCTTTGTGTCCAAAGAATTGTCTGTTTTTGAACTGGTGAAATCCCTTGCCGTGCCCAAAATTAAAAAAGAGTTCATTCTGAAATTTGCCGAAACGAAAACCTGCTTGCTCGGCGAATGCGGGTTCTGCAAATGTTGTTGACGCCAGCAGTAAAACTGCAGCGACACCTGTAAGGAATGTTTTAGCCCGTTGTGGAAGTCTCATGGTAATTCTCCTTAGCGCTTGAGTTTGATCGCGGTGTCGGTAAAAGCGGAAGTACGTGTGCTGTAGCTTGTTGTGATGCCGCTGCCGAAATACCGCATCGGGTTTGTGATCCGGATAGAAGTTAGAGATGGGTAATTTGGATTAGTTCTTGCCTTAAGCGTCGCCAATTTGCGGAAATCTAATGGAATTATAACTACTTAGTGATTTTTTACTAAAACATGTGCTTCCGCTCTTCTGGGTGAGAACGAAAGCAGGTTAAGGTCGTCCAGATCCGTAACCGCTAAATTCATCAGCTAGTTGGTCAGCGTAATAAGCTGACAGAAAACGAGAAATTTACCGTGACCAAAATCGATGTTTATACGAAACCCTGGTGTCCCTCCAGTGGTCGAGCGATAAATCTGCTCGCCAAACGCGGGATGATTTTTAATGAGATCAACATAAGTTCGGATGCAGATCGTGAAGAGGAAATGAAAAAACGTTCTGGCAGACAGTCAGTTCCACAAATATTTGTCGGTCACGTTCACATCGGCGGAAGCGATGATTTATATATCGCAGATAAAAACGGACTACTTGATGAGTTGCTGGCTTGACGGGCTTTCGACTTGTTTGCAGGTTTGGCTCGAAAGATCTGTGCTCAGAAATCACATTGTCCTGGTTCGCCTGTATAGAAGCTATACGAAGGACCAGTTAGGAGTGAAGTTCAGCTCTACACCCGTGCCTGCTTTACAGCCGTTATTGAGTACCCTTTGTAAGACGTTTTAGTCCACTGGAGTTGAAAGTGGCCCACTTGGGTTCATTCACTGCAGATTAATAACCTGGCTCTACGTTGAATCTATAGATCCGAAATGGATCTCCTTCCTTAGTTTTACTATATAACAAGGCATTTTTTTATAACGTACCGTCTCAGTTGCTACGAGTTAGTAAGTTTGTGTGAGGAAGTGCATCTTTAAGCTAATTTGATTGAACTATTTGTAATCGAATTAAGTTGTATTGTCTTCATAAGGTCGCCGAATTGTCGTTGTAAAGAGTAACAAAACAATCACAGATGTTATCAATACATCTAAACAAGTCGACTTAATTATATTAGCTGAGCACCACTAACTACTTGCGCTAGTTAATATTAGCTATGTATGGCAGCTTGCTGCGGCTGTTTTCGAGAAAATTGTAATGTCTCGAAAATCTCATTAATTTTAAACGATCTCTGTGCCGGTATTGTCGGCAAGAATCATCTCTGCAAGTATTTGTACCACTGGTGTTCATGTAAGGCATGCAGGTGATGAAACTAAATCACTGCACAACAGGCAAGAGCACTTGGTGAAAGCAATGCTTATTATACAAGCCACTACTAAATATACAGAGAACAAGATGATTAGAAATCCGCTCCAGCTTAAAGCCAGGTCCCTTACTGCGTTCAGCCTGCCAGTTCTATTGGCATTGTCCGCATGTGACGGTACTACACTATCCAGCCTTGAATCCGATCTTGCCAATGGGGAAGACGTGACCATCAACGTCTCAACCGACGACGACGGGAACGTAGTTATCGGTGGTTCATCATCTGCTCCTCAGGATGACGGTGCCGCCGCAGCTCCTGCGGGCGGCGTGTTTGCGATGAGCAACATCCAGGAAGGGAATACTGTTGTCGCTTATAGCCGTGCTGCAGACGGTACGCTTTCACTAGCAGGTGAGTTTGCGACAGGCGGGCTCGGAGGAGACTTCGATGGACCTGAAGGTCTTGATCCGCTCATCTCGGCTTACGCATTGATTAACACTCCTGACAACGAATATCTGATGGCGGTTAACGCCGGCAGTAACACAATTTCTGTTATGCAGATCAATGACGATATGACACTGGAGCTGGTGGATACAGAGAGCTCATTCGGCACCGGTCCAAACAGTCTCGCGATTAACAACGGCATCGTTTACGTTACCAACATTGATGCTGATGGCGAATTCGGTGGTGAGCCGGATCAGGAAGGTTCAATCTACGGTTACACCTTCAGTAATGGAGATCTGGAGCCAATTGCAGGTTCGCGCCGGTATCTTGAAAACCGCCCGTCGGCAGTGAGATTCTCACCTGATGGCAGTACGCTTCTTATTGCCAGCATCAATGCGGGTTCTAATCAGCTGGCCAGTGAAAATGAAGATTCAATGGTGGCGTTCACTATTGACGCAAGCGGAGTTCCTTCAGAGTTTGCTACCGGTGGTGCAACATCGACGCTGCAGGGCAATTCTGCGAACAGAAACCTGCCATCGGCAATTGGCTTTGAAGTAACAGATCGCTCCAACGGCACATTCGCGATTGTAACCGAGGCGAGAGAATTTACTGCTGCCGGTGATCCACCTAACTTCCCGGGTTTACAGTCAGGTTCTATTTCCACCTACGTGGTTGGTGGTGACGGTTCACTTACCGGTGCACAACTGGACCTGGTTGCAGGGCAGTCTGCCGCTCGGGGTGAAGGTCAGTTAACAACTTGCTGGATAGTGCTTGATCCGGACGGTGAGCATTTCTATGTCAGTAATGCCATTGATGCAACGATCTCGACTTTCCGATTCACCGATGCGTCGGGCAACATAGAACTTATCAATGAAGTAGCTGCTTCTGGCACAGGTCCCGGTACTATCACTGACGGTGGTTTAGCCTTCTCAAATACTGATGGCTGGATTGACCTTGATATAACTGACGATGGTGAATTCCTCTATCAGTTGTTCGGACTTTCCGGTGCAGTTGGTGTCTATGCAGTTAACGATGGAAACCTGTCTCTGGTTGAAGTTGTCAGCGGAAATCTTCCTGACGAAAACACTCAGGGCATTGTTTCTTTCTAAGACATTAATATGTTAACCCATTACTAACCACTCAGATATGAGTGGTTAGTTTTTTACTTACTTGAGAAAACTAAAAATGATAACTCCAATGAAATTAATATGCGGTAAACAACCACCAAAGCTGTTAAAAGGGCTCGCAAGTGCTGCGGTAGTGTTATCTCTTACGGCCTGTGGCAGCGACACGCTTGAAAGTCTTCAAAACGATCTGGCCAACGGTGAAGATGTAGACATTACGCTGTCAACCAATGACGATGGCGCTGTTGTGGTCAGCATCGACGACGATGATGATGGTCTGCAGGCTGACGACGATGCTGCGGACGATGCTGCGGACGATGCCGCTGGTGATTCTGATGTAAGAATTGTCGGTGCAATGTTCGCACTAACTAACCAGCACGATCCGTCTCAGCAGATATCTGCATCTGCAGATGCACCCAGTGAGCCTGATCGCGTTAATCAGGTAGTAGCCTACTCGAGAGGAGTTGATGGTTCTCTGCAACAGATTGGCGTCTATGACACCGGCGGCGTTGGTGAGAACATCCGTGCCAGTGGAGCTAATCCTTTAGCGTCGCAGGATCCTTTAATTGTCTCTAAAGACCAGCGTTTTGTGTTTGCGGTCAATGCGGGTAGCGAGTCGATTAGCTCGTTTGTTATTAATGACGACTTCTCGCTGACACCAGCATCACTGAATGTCTCTACCACTGGTGGTTCCGGTGCACAAAATCCGGTATCGCTGACTATTTTTGAGAATATTCTTTATGTTGCGAACTCCGGTAACTTTGTAGATGAAAATGGAGTAGAGCTCACTACCTTGCCGCAAGACAGAAATCGCGTCAATTCAAGCATTATTGCATTCACTGTTGGTGATGATGGCACGCTCACTGAGCTGGCAGGTTCAGAGATACCTGGTATTGCTGCCAATGTTGGTTCAATTGAGTTCTCGTCAGACGGTGGATCTCTCAGTATCACTGAACGTCGAACCAATGAGATCATAACGGTAGGTCTTGATGCGAATGGTTTGCCAGTAAGTGAGAGCTTTATCAACAGTGTCACCGAACAGCCGTTCGGTACGGATCTTTATCCCGCTGACATTGGAGACATTCTGCTCGTCTCTGAAGGTAACAACGGTGCACCAGGTCTAAGTGCTCTGTCTTCTTACCTGGTACAGGATGATGGCTCTCTGACGGGTATTTCACTGAGCACAGGGATTGAAGGGGATCCTCTGACTACAGGCTTTACCTTCGGCTGCTGGGTAGAATTTGTGGAAACTCCCAATGGTGACTTCGCCTATGTGAGTAACACGCCGGACGGAGTTATCACAAGCTTTGAAGTGAGTGATTCGGGTGAGCTGACACTGCTGGAATCACTGGCGGCCACTGCAGGTATTGGCGGCGATGATACGCAGAACGGCGGCGGTGTTCTTGATGCTGAGATTACCTTCCCGTATCTGTATCAGGTGGTCAACAATGATGGACGGATAGCGCAATACTTCATCAATGATCAGGGCGGACTTGATCGTCAGCAGGGTCTGGAAATTGTTGACACTGAGTTGTTCCTTCCAGCCATGTTTGTTGGTATAGCGGGGTTCTAACGACCTTCTTATAACCAGCAAGCGTTAAAAATGACCGCGACTTTTTTTAAAAGCCGCGGTTTTTTTTATTAGTGAAAATGTAAAGGTCTCTTGAAAGGATATAAATAAAGGTGGTTAGTATCTGCCGGAGATAACTGGAAAAGCCGTAGCGATTCCAGTGCTAACTGATTGAATATTCCTCAATGTATTACTACAGGTTAAGCAGATACCAGCACGCAATTCGTCGCTCAGCTCGATGTGCGAAGATATTGAGCATTAAAATACAGCCGAAGCCTGAGTAATCAGTTAATCGAAAGTTTATTGTCTGGGGTGTATACGCCCCACTAGCTGTGATCTTCAATGGGGACGTCTGGGGTGGGGAAGTAGGTTATGACAGCTGCATCGTGAGTAATGAGTCATGCTGTGTTAAGCAAAGTAATGATTGTGCAAAGAAAAAGCCGCACAGATCTGGGTGGATTATCTGTGCGGCCTGTCCTTCCCTGGTCTGAAGTGAAGTAAGTTGATGTTTTGTGTATTTTTCTCCTTCTCGTTTATATATAAATTTTCAGGGTCGTGTTGGCAGGTGAATGATGCTCCTGGCCCTTCGACTCCTGCGATAATTTATTTGAAGTTATTGGAAGCGAATCGTGCGGATTTGTTGAGCAGGTCCTGTTGCGCGAGTTGTCTGGCTGACAGTCCTTTATTGCCGGTTGAGAAAAACCCTTTGAATCGCGAAGCAACTGCACCTTTGACGTCGATAAATGCGTCAGAATTGACTGTATTGGTAAGATCATCAGCGTTACCGGGCTTCTTGGAATCCAGATCCCCTGCAGATGCGGTACCCACAGCTATCATGCCGGTGATAAAGAGTGCGGCTACCGTTTTAGTGTTGAAAAGTTGCATTTACTTTCTCCTTGAATGACTCGTTAGCAGCATCAGTGCTGCGATTGCTTTCTGTATGCCATGCATACAGCTTGTAAATAAGCTAAGTTTTTTTGTGCATTTAAGTCTTAGATGCACAGGAGGAAAAAAGGTTACGAGTTTATTTTCAGAGTCTGTTACAAGGATATGGTTCGTGGCTTAGCCAGTGATTCGCTTAACGTTTCTATAACGTGCTGGATTACTCCGTTAGAACTGGCAAACACGCTGATATGGTTGCGAAATCGGTAGCAGGGATTGCCTTGGGTCCGCTCTTTATCAGGTAAATAGTGTCTTACGTACATCAGAAAACCCGGTGTTGCCTTCCTTACACTCTTTTTTCTGGCTCGTGAAGATTTTGTTACTTTTCTTCGTTAACTTGACCACGTGTCTGTTGGAAAACAGCGATACCAAATAATTCAACATCGTCTGAGTTATCGTGGCAGGTGTAACTGATCTGTTACTGGTTTAAATTCACTTGGAGAACTCGTGACCGAGGCGCGTGATTTCACTCCCGAAGGTGATTCGCCAAACTTCCCTGGTTTGCAAACCGGTTCGGTATCTACCTTCCAGCTTGCTGCAGATGGTTCGCTGTCGAATAGCCAAATCGATCTGCCTGCCGGGCAGAGCGGATCCGTCGGTCAGCGCACTGCCTGCTGGACAGTCATGTCACCTGACGGTGAATTCTTCTGGGTGTCTAACGCGCTTGATACCAGCAATTCGTCTTATCGCATTACTGACGATATAACAGATGATGGCGCATTTCTTTACCAGCTGTACGGTTTGTCAGGTGTGGTTGGTGTCTGCGCAGTTGATGGCGGCAACCTGACTCTGGTTCAGGAAGTATCCGGTAATCTGCCTGAGGTGGATACTCAGGGTATCGTTTCATTCTAGGTTGTCAGTGAAAAAAGTTGTGGGTGGTATTAAATTGTGTCGCACGCACCTTTCTCACCCTCGCAACCTGATTTTAAGGAAGAAAATGAAAACTCGATTGAAACTATCCCCCAAAAAATACTTAACACAATTTTCTGTTGTCGCTGCAATCTGTGCTCTTGCGGCCTGCTCGAGTGATGACGGCAGCGCAGTTATTACCGGAACAGGGACGATAGTTGTTCCGGGCGATAGCCTTGCAGGAGATGGCGAGGGAAATATTGCGGTAACAGCTGATCCGGGTGCAGTGTTTGCCCTGACCAATCGACATGATCCGTCGATTCAAATAAGTGCTCCGGCTGGTGTCATACCAGAGCCTGATCTGGTTAACGAAGTCGTAGCGTTCTCGCGAACCGAAGATGGCGAACTGCAACAGATTGGTGTGTTTGAAACTGGTGGGCTGGGCGAAAATATTCGCGCCAGTGGTGCAAACCCGCTGGCGTCTCAGGATCCGCTCATTGTTTCAAAAGACAATAGCTTTTTGTTTGCGGTGAATGCCGGTAGTGAGTCAATAAGCTCTTTTGTTATTAACGATGACTTCACGTTATCACCAGCTACCCTCGATATTTCCACCACCGGTGCATCCAATGCCCAGAATCCTGTCTCGCTAACCATCTTTGAAAGTACTTTGTATGTGGTCAATACCGGTGCTTTTTTTGATGAAAACGGAGATCCTGCAACCGTACTGCCGCAGGACCGAACTCGATTTAGTGCAAGCATAATCGGTTTCACAGTGGGTGCCGATGGTACGTTAACAGAACTTGCCAATTCAGAAGTGCCAGGCATTGGAGCGAATGCGGGATCAATAGAATTCTCGTCTAATGGTCAGTTTCTTTATGTCACTGAGAGACGTACCAACAATATTATTACGGTGCCGCTTGATGAGAACCAACTGCCAATAACAGACGACGCAGGTGTTGTGCAAAACGCATCACTTCTATCGCAGACAGAACAGCCTTTTGGTACTGATATATATCCAGCTGCGGGAGGTGACATACTACTGGTGTCAGAAGGTAACAACGGTGTGGAAGGGTTGAGTGCGCTATCGAGCTATCTGGTTGAAGACAGCGGAGCGTTAACCGGAATTTCTCTAAGTACCGGTATGGAAGGTGATCCGCTGGTTACCGGTTTTACTTTTGGCTGCTGGGTTGAGTTTACAGAGACACCTCTTGGTGATTTTGCCTTTGTTAGTAACACCCCCGATGGTGTGATAACAAGTTATGAGGTTGGGGATGCTGGTGGCTTAACTGTACTTGAATCCTCGGCCGGCACCACGGGTATAGACGGCGACGATACTCAAAATGGAGTCGGGGTACTGGATGCCGAGATAGTCTTTCCGTTCCTGTACCAGGTTGTTAATAATGACGGCCGAATTGCCCAGTTTATGATAAACACCGATGGCTCACTTGATCGGGAAATTGATGTGGAAATCGTTGATACCGATCTGTTTCGCGCGGGCATGTTTGTTGGCGTTGCGGGATTTTAGATAGCCATAATCAACGAGAGGCATACACTGGTTTGCCTCTCAACCTTTTCGCCAGAGCGCTAAGGCGTTACATTTAATCATGCAAACAGAAAAAACTTTGCCTGAGAACAGCGGAACCGGTATTCGGCTTTTCTCCTTTCCGACCAGCCCCTATGCCATGAAGGTGGGTTGTTACCTGGCCTACAAAAAGCTCGACTATGAGCTGGTTGGGGTGAGTCCAATCACCTTCAAACAGGTCGCCTTCACCGACAGACGGCAGGTGCCCGTATTGTCTATAGACGATGACTGGAAACTGGAGTCGTCAGAGATAGGCGTATGGCTCGATGAAAAATTTCCGGACAGAGCAATTCTGCCGCAAGCGCAATCTGATCGGGATATTGTTTTTGAAATAGATCAGTGGATTAGTGATCAACTCATTCCCACCATGTTCCGGGCAGTCATAGACTGGCCTTCAACCAGTGCCGGTATGAAGAACGGATGGAAGTTGTCGCGAGCTGTTAATGAGTCTACCCCCATGCCTTTTTGGGTGCGAAAGATGTGGCCAATACTGATTCGAAAAGCCCCCTTTATTGTGCACATGGTTAACGATCTGGATCGCACCGTACCGTTAAAAGACGCACAGCTAAAATTGGTAGATGAATTTATCACTCATCTGGCTGACGGGCCATATCTCGGTGGTATGCAGCAACCAACGCTTGCAGATTTGTCGGCGTATCCGATTATTACTTTTCCCTATCGCTTCGGTTTGCAGGGTGATGTGGACTGGCGTGCTAACCCATCTATCTCGAGCTGGATAAAAGGTGTAGAGGAACATCTGCCACAGAATCCTTTTCTGGTGGGCTCAGAGCTTTTAGTGGGTGATCTGGCTTAGGTTGGTAGTTAATGTCCATCCGGAAACTCGTATTTGATGAGCATCAGAAAATTCCTGATAAAATGATTGAAGCAATTATGGCTGCCAGTGGTAGTGCCCGGTAGTTAAGCCCGCAAAGTAAGCCCGGTAAAAGTTTTAGGTGCGTAACTTCTGGTTTATCACTTGAATTGGTTTTTAACACAATACTATAATTAGTGGCAGAGTCAGTAACGATGGCGTCGTTACTCAGCAGCCTAAGCTGTGAATTACTCTCTTTAAATCCTGAACGCCCGGAT
>CAYLZS010000125.1:0-6253 GCA_964388065.1 uncultured Granulosicoccaceae bacterium | reverse complement strand
TAAGCTGACGGTGTATCTGACAGATCTTGGCGACTTTGGCCATGTGAATGATGTGATGGCGAGTTATTTTACTCAACCCTATCCGGCACGAGCAGCTATTGGTGTGGCGCAGTTGCCAAAAGATGTCCCGGTGGAAGTTGATGCGATCATGGTGCTTGAGTAAGGCTCGGTATCTGTCACATAGTCGTGGTCGGATTGTATTGATCTAACGTCAGCTGCAGTCACCCGACCATAGGGTGTTGGGCCAAAGCAGGCAGAAAAGCTCAAACGACTTAAGATCACCTCGCTTCAGGACGTGTTGTTCCATCTTCCCCTGCGCTATCAGGATCGCACCCGTGTAGTGTCGATCAACGATCTGGTGCCAGGTGCGGAAGTAATGACCACTGGTGTTGTTGTCTCCTGCGAAGTACTTTTTCGGAGTCGTCGTTCACTGCTCTGTGTGATTGCAGATAAAACCGGCAATCAACTGGCATTGCGCTTTTTTCATTTTAATCAGCAACAACAGCAGAGGCTGAGACTCGGCAATCAGGTGCGTTGCTTTGGCGAAGTGCGTCGCGGGCCGAATCTGCTTGAGATGGTGCATCCGGAATTCCAGATTGTCGCGGCCAACAGTCAATCTGCTCAGATCGCTGAAAGTGCTTTAACACCTGTTTATCCAGTCACCGAAGGTTTGCATCAACTGTCGATGCGAAAGATCACCGAAGCCGCGCTGCATCATCTCAAATCGGCAGATGTTGAAGAGTTGCTGCCGGCGACTGTCAACAGTGGTGTGTCTTTAAAGCAGGCTTTGATGACGGTACACAGACCCGGACCTGAGGTTGACGTCGATGCGTTGCTGCAGGGTGATCATAGTGCGGTACAACGTCTGGTGCTAGAGGAGTTGGTGGCGCACCGATTAAGTGTTCAGCAAATTCGCAATGCGATAAAAAAGCAAAACGCACCGATTATAAAAACAGATGGCGATCTTTGTCAGCGCCTGATCAGTTCGCTGCCGTTCACTCTGACATCGGCACAACAACGCGTTATTGATGAGCTGCATGATGATCTTAAATCCGGGGTACCGATGTTGCGGCTGGTGCAGGGGGATGTGGGTTCCGGCAAAACCCTGGTAGCTGCAGCAGCGGCTGCCCTGGTGGTAGATGCCGGGTACCAGGTTGCTGTGATGGCACCGACTGAAATTCTCGCTGAGCAGCATTTGTTTAGTTTTACCGAGTGGTTTGAACCTTTAGGGGTAAAAATAGGATGGTTAAAAGGCAAACTTGGTGCGAAGCAAAAAAGAGCGGAACTGGATTCACTGTCGCTCGGGCAGACGATGATTGCAGTGGGTACTCACGCCTTGTTTCAGCAGGATGTGGCGTTTAAGAATCTGGGCTTAACTATTGTTGATGAGCAACATCGCTTCGGTGTACATCAACGGCTATCGTTGCGTGAAAAAGGCGTTGATGGCGATACGGTTCCGCATCAGTTAACGATGACTGCGACACCAATACCTCGAACTCTTGCAATGACAGCCTATGCCGATCTTGATTACTCAGTAATTGATGAGCTGCCACCCGGCAGGCAGGTAATAACCACAGTGGCTATTCCAAATACTCGCCGTACAGAGGTGATAGAGAGAGTTGCGGAGGCAATTAAAGAAGGCCGCCAGATCTACTGGGTTTGTACTTTAATTGAAGAGTCGGAAGCTTTGCAGGCCAATGCTGCAGAGGACACGTCAGTAGAGTTGCAGGATTATTTACCTGATGCAAGAGTCTCTCTTGTGCACGGCAGAATGCACCCGTCGGAGAAAGAACAGGCGATGATGCAGTTTAAAGATCACTCAACAGATCTTCTGGTCGCAACAACTGTAATTGAAGTAGGGGTTGATGTGCCGAACGCGTCGTTAATTATCATAGAAAACGCAGAACGTCTTGGGTTGTCGCAGCTGCATCAGTTGCGTGGCCGTGTTGGCCGTGGTTCAAAGCAAAGTAGCTGTGTGTTGCTATTCGAACAGGGACTCAGTCAGCGTGCCCGTGATCGCATCACTACCCTCAGAGAAACCAATGATGGATTTCTGATAGCAGAGCGTGACCTGGAATTGCGTGGCGCGGGTGAAGTGCTGGGTACTCGTCAGACCGGTACCGCGCAATTTAGAATTGCAGATTTAATGCGAGATAAAAAACTGCTGCCAGAGGTAAAGTCACTTTGTGAACAGATAAATGCACAACAACCGGAACATGTCATGCCGCTTATCCTGCGCTGGCTCGGAGAGGAGTCACCGGAATACGGCAACGTGTAGTAATTAAGCAGAAGACTTGCGTTGTCGCAGCTCCAGTAAACGCAATAGCAGGACTGCGACTCCACCTGCCACCATGCCGTACAAGTGTGCGTTAACTATTACGCTGCCGCCGGTTATTGCCTCACTGCTTTCAACCGCACCGTAGATCTGCTCCCAGACTATTTTGCCGATGGTGTAGACAGCTATCAGACAGGCAATTGGCTTATGATTTCTAAATTCAGCAATTGCACCACCGAGCAGCAGTCCGTAAAGAGCGCCGGATAATCCGACATACCAGCTTAATTGCGGATCAAAAATCAGCAGCCCGAATCCGACCCCCAGCATCGAACACAGGCCGGTGAACGCCCATTGTCTGACACTGAGTGCGTGGGCTAACAGGAGCGTAATTAAAAGCAGGCCGGCCAGATTGAGCAGCAGGTGCGGATACCCGAGATGGACCAGATTTCCGGTCAGAACCCGCCACCACTGACCTGATTCGAGAATCTCCGACCGGCCGAACCGGAGCGGTATTTCGAAATTCAGGACTTGAAAAGCAAGGCAGGTGACACCAACGACTGCTGATAGGATCCAGGCTTTCAAATTGCTTGCATAATATTGCTGTAAAACATGAGCGGTATCTGGATTTGTGATATTTATTTTAGCTGCAAGCGGGAATTTTCCTGCCGGGGCTTTATCAAACAGTAACCGGGAGGGCCTGTGCGGCCGCTATAATTTAAAACATGCCATTATCGGGCGAACCGCAGGTTTGCGTAGCATCGCATTTAATTGCTAACGAGCCCAATATTACACGAACAAAATCAATGTGGAGTTGAACAGTGCACTCAATGAATACCATGTCATATCAGACAAAAACAGCCTCAATAAAAACAGGCTCGCTGAGACCTGCCAGGCGGCAATCCGGCTTCAGCTTAATCGAGCTTATTGCGGTGGTGGCAATTCTCGGCATTCTGGCGGCTGTGGTCGCGCCAAACATTCTTGGTGCTCCAGGTAAAGCCAGGGTCACGCGCGCCAAAACAGATATCACAGCGGTGGTCAGTGCGTTGCAAACCTACAAACTCGACAATTTTAACTACCCCACGACCGATCAGGGATTAAAAGCGCTGATTGAACAGCCGACCGGAGATCCCGAAGCACCTAACTGGCAGCAAGGTGGATACCTGACCAGCATGCCCAAAGATCCATGGGGACGTGACTATCTCTATGTCAGTCCTGGAGAGAATGGTGATATAGACGTGTATACACTTGGTGCTGATGGTCAGACCGGTGGTGAAAATGAAAATGCCGATATCGGCAACTGGGAAGAACGGTCCTAGGTTGTCAGTACGTCGGAATGGATAGATTACTATGCGCCAAAAAGGCTTCAGCCTGCTTGAACTGATTGTTGTCATCGCCATTATGGCGACGGTAACCGGGGTAGTGATTCCTCGTATAAATTTCGGCGGCGATAAAAAGCAAATCAGAACAGAGGCGACCCGGCTGGCTGAGCTGTTCCGGCGGGCGTCTGATGAGTCTATTTTTAAGAGCGCCGAGATTGGTGTGCGGTTCACCGACGGTGATTATCAATTTCTAAAGCTCGAAGGTGGCAATCGCACCGGTAAGTGGGTCAGCTACGAAGATAAAATGTTTCGCAAGCGCGAGTGGCCTGAAGGCTTCGAGGTTGAGCTGCAGATTGCCGGAGTTCCGGTGGTGCTGGAGTCGTCCGAAGACGCAAAAATTGACGACAAAACACGGCCGCATGTCATGGTGCTCTCCAACGGCGAAATCATGCCGGATTTTAAAATTGTCATCGACAAAGGCCTGCTGGATGATCGCTGGGAAGTGGCCACCGGTGTTAATGAGCTGATCGAACTCGGCGTTGAAGACACGAGTTCGCTATGAAGAATCGAACTCGAACCCAGGCCCACACCAGCGCCTGTTACTCGGCTGAGGGCGGCTTCACGCTAATGGAAATTCTGGTCGCCGTCGCCATTATTGCGATAGTTCTGGGTGCTCTGGTCCAGGCGGCTGGTGCATCGGCGGCTAATGCCGGGCGAATAAGAGACAAAGCAGTTGCCCAGTGGGTCGGTGCAAACCGTCTGGCTGAGCTGCAAATCACCGGGACCTTTCCGGATACCGGCAACAAGACTGGTGAGGCTGAAATGCTCGGTCAGGTCTGGCACTGGAAAAGCATCGTTCAGAAAGTGGAAGATGAAGACTTGCGTCGCGTCGATATTGAAGTTCGCAAGTTTGCTGACAGCAAGAATCCCATCGTGACTTTAGCGGGTTTTGTAAATCATCCGAGGTTGTCCAGTCGCAGTGTGTCCTCACCCTGATACACTGCGATGCCGAACTGTCCGTACACACCGCCGATGCGTCAACGAGGTTTCACATTACTGGAGCTGATCGTCTCAATTGCCATATTGGCGATAATGGCGGGTGCTGCCTATGCTGGCTGGTTTAATGTCACCCGCATAGCGGAAAGTTCGGAGCGAGTCGTTGAACAGTACGATTCGATCGAGCGGACTTTCTATTGGATGCAGGAAGATTTCGAGCAGATCGTCAAGCGAGACGTTGTCGATGAACTGGGTGGCAAGCGTAAGAGCATTGAAGTTAGTCAGGCCGGTGAGTATTTAGTACAGGTGACGAGAGGTGGCTGGACAAATCCGGCATTACTACAACTGCCACCGCGCAGTGATTTGCAACGGGTCTCTTATATTCTCGACGATGAATCGCAGCTAATGCGACGATACTGGTATCACGTAGATCGGTTTGACTCCACTGCTTTCACTGATCGAAGGCTGCTGACTGATGTTAACTCGGTTACTTTTCGCTTTTTCGATTTAGCTGGTGCGTGGCATAACACCTGGCCACCCGCAGATAATACCAGTGAAGATTTTGATGAATTACCTGCAGCTATGGAGGCTACTGTGGAAGTTGAAAATGTCGGGACAATAAGTCGCTTGTTTGTGTTGCCTTATTGATTCTGATGATGAATAGCTCACTGCGAAGCAAACTGCGTTCACCCATGGTGTTTTCAATTCAACAACGTGGTGCTGCGTTGGTCACGACACTGTTAATGGTGGCACTGATTACAGTGACAGTGACGTCGATGGCAACAAAGCAGCAGCGCTCAATTCAAATGGCGCAAAACCGCCAGGTACAGTTGCAACTTAGAAACCTTGCCTCTGCCGGAGAAAAATTCTCTATGGCAGTGCTTCGACGTGATCGTCAGGATGGTGATCGAAATAACTCAGACAGCACGGAAGATTTTTGGGCGCAAAGCCTGCCACCTGTGCCGGTCGATGGAGCGACGATAGAAGGATGTGTGATTGATTTGCAGGGCAAGTTCAATTTAAATAATCTTATTGATATCGAAGGTAATCCTGATCCACAGGAATTCGAGATACTGCAGCGGTTGCTAACGGCACTTACCATTGAATCAACCAAAGCGGCGGCTATTCTTGACTGGATAGACCCGAACATTGATGTCACCGGATCAGACGGCGCAGAGGATGATTTTTATACCGGCCAGACACCGTCTTACCGAGCTGCCAATGGCCCAATGGTCAGTCCAACTGAATTGTTACTGGTTAGAGGCTTTCGGGTGACCGATGAGGGTGGGCTGGATGACTACGATGTTTTACTGCCGCATATAACAACGCTGCCGACAGGTAGTGCGATTAATGTCAATACGGCATCGAGCGCTGTAATCGCATCCCTGGCACCTCATATGGCGGCGATTGCCGATGACATTAAAGTCGTCGACGATGAATACTGGCAGGAATTTCCCGGTTGTCCCGAGGGTGGCGGATTGCTTGATACACTACTGAACTCGGGAGACGACGATAGCGATGATGCTGCCGATTCCGGAGCCGATTCAGGGGCCGACGCGGGTGAAGACGAAGAAGATGCGGGTAGTTTTATATATGAGACTATCGAGCAGTTTCGCACTGATTCCGTAGGTGAAACCGAAGAGGAAAATCTCGATAATGTCAT
>CAYLZS010000124.1:0-2707 GCA_964388065.1 uncultured Granulosicoccaceae bacterium | reverse complement strand
TTGAAGGACAGTGCTGCGTTTTCACACAACCTCGGCCAATTGCCGACGATGCGGTACATTCACTGGAATGTCCGCTCCCGAACTAATCTCTGTGATCTCTTTCACTTTGTTACAACAAAACGTCCGTTGTTGTTATTTTCGGTCTCGCAAGCTGAATAATTCGTATTGACATAATCTGGCTGGGAATTATAATGTCATGACGAATAAGTGTTTTGGGTGATGAATGATAGAACTTAATCAAGACAGTAGCCTGCGGCTCGTTACGAATATCAAGAAACTTAAAATTTCTACGAATTACATTTGTTGGTATTTGCGCTTTTATTGCCACTCAAGCCGCACACGCGCACTCCACTTCATTCGATGAAACACAGGGATTACCCTCTTGTGAGTCCGTTGCAGACGATCCGGACGGTGATGGCTTCGGTTGGGTACCGCACCCGTCGGACCCGCACAGTTGCATCATCGATGAGTCCACCTTTCCGATACCACAGTTTGCGGATATTGAAGGCACGCTCAGACCATTAAACATGATGCGCACCTTCTGGGATCCGAATGTCGACTTTGTAGGTAAAGAAATATCCTGCACACATTTTTCAACTGAGGAGCGGCAAGACTATCATGCAGACGCCGACTTCTCTATCACTCACTACCCGTTACCGGATAACCCGCCCTGGTTAAGCGAGTATGAACTCTCTATTTCGTTTGAGCGGTCTGGTACTCAATTCTCCGGGCATGGGGTCTGGCGGTCAGCACACGGCGCGTACTTTAACGCTCCGTTCGACTACAACCCGGGTCACGCCGTTCAATTTATGGCAGGGTATTGGGGCGAGCCTATCGAGCTCAACGGGCAGCAGGGGATGCGGTTCTGGTTCCCTGCGGTGAAAGATCGTAATCAACCAGAAGTCATCTCCGGCGATGATTATCAGGAGTGTTTCTATACCTCAGGCGAGCCATTCCGACCTACCGGCCGATGGGATCTTGCTGCTACCCGATCCAACTGGACAATCCCTCCGATCGAGCCGTTAAACCCTGGCCCACCTGAGTCTGAGAAACCAGTCTATACCAATCCAAGAACCGGAGAACTGGTTGAGCTTACAAGTTTCAGCTGGAACGTTGCGGAAGATCTACTCTACAAGGGACTTAGTTGCGATACTTATAATTGGAGAGGCCCTCCCGGAGATTATGGTAACGGCGTTTGGGATGCCTTTGAATTTGCAACCGAGATGGTGATGCTGCCTCCTGTCTCTGGTAATACAGGTAAGATATACATCGCTTTTAATGGCCGCCGGCCGATCGGGCTTGGTCGGGAATGGACTATTGAAGATGGTGAACTGACAGGCGTGCCCGATATGCTCTCCAATGGCTGGTACGACATTGACGAGCAATTTGGTGAATTTCGTATTTGGGGTAACGAAACCTCTGTAATCAGATGCAGACAAAATGCACCGAACTCACCGATGCGACATTTGCTTCGTACAACAACTCTTTCAGGGCCGCTGACACCGACTGGTGCAGTAGCAGCAGACGACAATACGCAAGACGACATAGTTGACACTAACGAGTCAGCTGGACCGCCCGATGCAACTGCAGCGGATGACACGGATGCTGATGATATGCAGACTGAATCAACCAGTGGCAATATTCAAACTAACGAGACACCACAGATCGACAACATGCAAGATGAAATCGTTGACGCTAACGCGTCAACAGGATCGCCCGACTCAACAGCACCGGATGACTCGGACGCTGATGATACACAGACTGAGTCAACCAGTGGTCTTGTTCAAACTAACGAGACACCGCAGATAGTTTCCGATCAAAGTTCAAACGGTGGAGGCTCAATGTACGAGGTGGTTCTTTTACTACTGTTTGGCATTGGATTGCGAAGGCGAATTTCAGATCTGAAATAGGCTGTTTGTAGTTGCTTAGATTCAGGCTTTCCCCTGAGCTGCCATTCATTTAGCCGATGTGAATAGCAGCTTAGGGCACAGTCTACCCGTTCGCCGGATCGATCTGGTACGGTGAATCGGTTGGCCTAAGTCAGGCAGCAGCTACCGTAGCTCTCGGCCAATTGCCGACGATGCGGTACATTCAGTGGAATGTCCGCTCCCGAACAAATCTCTGTGATCTCTTTCACTTTGTTACAACAAAACGTCCGTTGTTGTTATTTTCGGTCTCGCAAGCTGAATAATTCGTATTGACATAATCTGGCTGGGAATTATAATGTCATGACCAATAAAGTTTTGGGTGATGAATGATAGAACTTAATCAAGACAGTACAGCCTGCGGCTCGTTACGAATATCAAAAAACTTAAAATTTCTGCGAATTACCTTTGTTGGTATGTGCGCTTTTATTGCCACACAAGCCGCACACGCGCACTCCACTTCATTCGATGAAACACAGGGATTACCCTCTTGCGAATCCGTTGCAGACGATCCGGACGGTGATGGCTTCGGTTGGGTACCGCACCCATCGGACCCGCACAGCTGCATCATCGATGAGTCTACTTTTCCGATACCACAGTTTGCAGATATTGAAGGCACGCTCAGACCCTTGAACATGATGCGCACTTTCTGGGACCCGAATGCCGACTTTGTAGGCAAGGAAATATCATGCACACATTTTTCAACTGAGGAACGACAGGTGTGGCATGCAGACGCCGATTTCTCGATCACTCACTACCCGCTACCAGATAACCCGCCCTGG
>CAYLZS010000123.1:0-8340 GCA_964388065.1 uncultured Granulosicoccaceae bacterium | reverse complement strand
GGTGCCGGTGTTATTGGCCTTGAACTAGGCAGTGTCTGGCGCAGACTGGGTGCTGAAGTTGTCGTGCTTGAGGCACAGGATGCGTTTCTGCCCATGGTTGATGATCAGATTGCACGAGAATCGCTTAAGCAGTTCGTAAAGCAGGGGCTCGATATCAAACTTGGTGCCCGGGTTATGTCTTCTACGGTCAATGGCAACAAGGTTGATATCGCCTATACCGATAAAGACGGTGATCAGCGGCTGCAGGTAGACCGGGTTATTGTTGCGGTCGGTCGACGTTCTAACATCAGTCAGCTTACTTTGCCTGAAACTGATCTTCTTATAGACGAACGCGGTCTGGTACATGTTAATGGTGCGTGCGAAACCAATCTCCCGGGTGTCTGGGCAATTGGTGATCTGGTGCGCGGACCGATGCTTGCGCACAAAGGCTCCGAAGAAGGTGTTGCAGTTGCGGAGCGTATTGCGGGTCATCAGTGTCATCTTAACTACGACGCTATTCCTTCAGTGATCTACACTCATCCGGAAATTTCATGGGTCGGTAAAACCGAAGAACAGCTCAAAGAAGAGGGTGTCAACTATAAAAAGGGTGTATTTCCTTTTATGGCCAGTGGCCGCGCGAAGGCGATGCAGGATACCAACGGCACTGTAAAAATCCTCGCGGATGCAGATACTGATGCGGTACTCGGTATGCACATTGTCGGTGCCCACAGCTCAGAGTTGATTGGCCATGGTGTATTGACGCTGGAATTCGAAGGCACTATAGAAGACATTTCACGCACAGTGTTTGCGCATCCGACACTGTCTGAGGCGATTCATGAGGCAGCGCTTGGCGCTGATGGTCGCGCTATCCATATACCGAACAGAAATCGATAATACTTATATCTGCAGGTAACTGTAACCAGGGTTGTTTTATTGCAGCCAGTGGTCGAAGTTAAAGTAATGCTTGCAGAGACTCAGAATTTACTTAGGAGTTTATTCCCAATATGAACATACATGAGTACCAGGCGAAAAAGCTATTGGCTGGATTTGGTATACCCGTATCAAAAGGTGAACCTGTGCTTGCGGCCTCTGACATAGATTCGGCAATCGACAGCATGCCGGGACCGGTTTATGTTGTTAAAAGCCAGATCCATGCTGGTGGACGCGGTAAAGGTAAATTTAAAGAGCTTGCAGCGGACGCTAAAGGCGGTGTTCGAGTCAGCTTTTCTGCAGAAGAAGCCAAAGCCAATGCACATGAGATGTTTGGCAAAACGCTGGTCACCGCGCAAACCGGACCTCAGGGCAAGCAGGTTAACCGACTCTACATAGAGGATGGTGCAGATATAGAAACTGAACTGTATCTATCCATATTGGTTGATCGTGAAACCAGTAAATTTTCTTTTGTAGCGTCCACAGAAGGTGGGATGGACATTGAGGCAGTAGCGCACGATACCCCGGAGAAAATTCATACGGTGGCGATAGATGCGTTGCAGGGTATCACCGATGCCGATGTTGAAAAGCTAAACAAAGCGTTTGAATTAACCGGCGTTGCAGCAGAAGACGGCAAGACTTTGTTTCCGACTTTATACAACGCATTTGTTGAGAGCGACATGAGTCTGCTTGAAGTCAATCCTCTGGTGGTCCTGAAAGATGGTCACCTGCGAGTGCTGGACGCTAAAGTATCTTTCGATGGCAATGCGATGTTTCGTCATGCAGATATTGCAGAGCTGCGTGATGAAACGGAGGAAGATGAAAAAGAGATCGAAGCTTCGAAGTACGATCTTGCCTACATTGCGCTGGACGGTGATATTGGTTGCATGGTGAATGGTGCCGGACTTGCCATGGCGACGATGGATATCATCAAGCTCTACGGTGCGGAACCAGCTAACTTTTTAGATGTTGGTGGTGGCGCTACTACAGAGAAAGTTACGGCGGCTTTTAAAATTATTACCTCAGATCCGAACGTGAAGGGAATTCTGGTGAATATTTTTGGTGGAATTATGCGCTGTGATGTCATTGCAGAGGGCGTTGTTCAGGCAGTTCAGGAGGTCGGGCTCAGCGTGCCTTTAGTGGTTCGTCTTGAAGGTACAAAGGTTCAGGAAGGCAAGGATATTATTAACAATAGTGATCTTAATGTGATTGCCGCTGATGATCTGGACGATGCTGCGCAAAAAATTGTAAAAGCGGTTAAGGGGTAGGGTCATGTCAATACTTATAAATCAAGACACTAAAATACTGGTACAAGGTCTGACGGGTAAAACCGGCACTTTCCATACGGAACAGGCTCTCGCCTACCACGGAACCAAAATGGTCGGTGGTATACACCCTAAAAAAGGTGGTTCTACCTGGACATGCGAAAACGGCGACGCTAAAGGTACTGATCTTCCGGTTTTTGCAACAGTGAAGGAAGGTGTTGCAGAGACTGGTGCTGACGCTTCAGTTGTGTATGTACCACCTGCAGGTGCAGCAGCTGCAATCATCGAAGCAATTGACGCAGAAGTACCGTTGATAATCTGTATTACCGAAGGTGTGCCTGTACGGGACATGGTGAATGTAAAAGCCAGGCTACAGGATTCCAATTCGCGTTTGGTAGGACCGAATTGCCCCGGCTTGTTAACTCCTGAAGAATGCAAGATCGGCATAATGCCAGGCACTATTTTTAAGAAGGGATCAGTGGGTGTGGTATCACGCTCAGGTACATTGACCTATGAAGCAGTTTATCAAACCACAATGGCGGGTCTTGGGCAGACATCTGCGGTTGGTATTGGCGGTGATCCGGTAAAGGGTACTGAGTTTATCGATGTGCTTGATCTGTTCCTTGATGACGCTGAAACAAAATCAATCATTATGATTGGTGAGATTGGTGGTTCGGCTGAAGAGGAAGCATCTGAGTGGGTCACCGCACAGGCAGCCAAAGGCCGTAGTAAACCTATGGCAGGTTTCATTGCGGGTCGCACAGCACCACCGGGGCGCACGATGGGTCATGCCGGTGCGGTAATCTCTGGAGGTAAAGGTGGTGCTGACGATAAAATAGCTGCCATGGAGAGTGCCGGTATTGTGGTATCTCCGTCTCCCGCAAAGCTTGGCGAGACACTCCTGAAAGCCATAGGCTAAGTGCTAAATATTAAACTGTTGATGCCATCACATAGTTGATGGCATCTGGAACTATCTCCACGAGATGTATTACCCGCAAGCGTAGTGTGGTTTGATAAAACGTTGTGTCATTGACACCGTCAACTTATTCCCGTTTTATAAAAATTTCATTCGTCGTTTAATGTGAAATTGCGTAATTATCCCGTCCGGCTATTCCGCAAAGTGTGAAGTGGTACGAAATAATTTTTGAAATCCCGGGTCACCTGACTATTTAGCATTTGACTAATCAGTCTTAATGCACTTGTCCATCCATGGTACAAATTATGTAATGTCCTCAGTCATAAACGAGTTTGTATGACTTGGAGACACGATGATTCTGGTTCTGGGCACTGCTGAAGACAGACATGCAGCTGCGATATACAACAAAATAGTTGCCCGCGGAAACCGTGTTGCGTACTTTGATGCACGGCTCTATCCAAAAGACATGACTATCACTTTTGATGGCGCTACACCAATGTCCGGCACTATTCGCTATCGTGACGGGCAGTCTGCTATCGACCTTTCCGCTGTTAACTGCATTTACTGCCGTCACTGGGATGACTTACTCAGTGGCATGGCCAGTGGTATGGGCAATGGCTTGCAGGATGAAGTTGAATTGCGAGAAACCGAAGCGTCACTCGGCAGTCTCTTTCGTGGTCTTGAGTGTCATTGGGTTAACCCGATCGATTCCCTTAACAATTCACGTTATCGAATACATCAGCTGCAAAAGATTCGTGCCCAGGGTATTAGAGTTCCCGAAATAATTGTCAGCAATGACTTTCGTCGTGTGCAGGCATTTTTCAGTATGACTGAAGAGAAGTTGTTGTATCGACCATCTGGCTGGAATAACTCAAGCTGGAACGTGGGCCAGATTGATGACATTGGTCGTCATATTTCCGATCTGCCTGGTACACCGGTTGAGTATCAGGAAAATATTGTCGGTGACGAAGTGCGCGCTTACGTGATCGGTGATTCAGTGTTCGCCGGTGTCGTTGAGTCTGTTGCGGGTGATTTTACCGGCACGCTTGGTGGTGACTATGTCAGACCTGTCGAATTACCTCAGGAAGCCAAGCGCACCTGTATCCGGGCTGCAGCGACGCTTGATCTGGTTTTTTGTTCGGTTGATATGAGAATTACACCGGAAGGTGAATTTGCAGTAATAGATGTGGATGCCAATCCAATGTTTATGCATTTCGAGCAAACTACTCGTTTGCCGATCAGTGACCGTTTGGTTGAACTGCTGATTGCATCTGATGTGGATGCTTACGACTCATACATGACTATGAACGCTGCATAACGGTCATCCTCTTCGTTAGCACTGTGCAGATTCCAATGTACAAATACAGACATTGCGGTCTGGCTTGTCTACACTGTGTACTTTGTACAAGCGATGAACCAGGCACTTGAGGCAGCGATGACGGCTCAGCTCTTTATCTTGTCGGCTCCGTCGGGAGCCGGAAAAACCAGTATGGTGCGTGAGGCCTGTTCACGCTTAGACAATCTGGTCGTTTCTGTTTCTCACACTACGCGCCCGATGCGTCCCAAAGATCGTGATGGTATTGACTACCACTTTGTTGATGAAGCTGCTTTTCACGAAATGATCGCCAACGCCGAATTTCTTGAGCATGCCAAAGTTTTTGATAACTTTTACGGCACCTCCCACCAGAGCGTTAAAGAGACGCTTGCAGGTGGTAAAGATGTGCTGCTGGAAATTGACTGGCAGGGTGCAGATCAGGTGCGGCGACTGATTCCAGAAGCCTGCAGTATATTCATTGTGCCGCCGTCAAGAGAAACTCTCGAACATCGGCTGCGTGGACGAGCCAGTGATTCGGAAGAAGTTATAGAGCGACGCATTGCTGATGCGGTGTCCGACATGCGGCATTTCTCAAACTACGATTATCTCATTATTAACGACGAATTCGAGCAGGCTGTGGCCGAGCTCTGCGCTGTCGTTTTGAGTAAGCGCGTTGAAGTCAACCGACAGGCCGAAGAGCGCTCGCGAACAATATCCGAACTGATCAGCTGAGTTAGTTGCCGGATTTCCAGCACTGTGCGGGTTAGAGCGTGCTCAGGCGGCCCGAATACCTGTGATAAGCAGTTGTTTTCTTACTCAATGTCACTAGAATAATGGCAGGCGCGTCTGGTATTTGCACCCGGCTATCGCGCTACCCCCAGGAATAAGATCGGAGAATACCTTGGCACGAGTAACTGTAGAAGATTGCCTCGAACACGTTGATAACCGTTTTGAGCTTGTGTTGCAGGCAGCCAAGCGTGCACGCAAAATTTCCTTAGGCGCTGAGCCTCTGGTTCCGGTTGAAAACGACAAGCCAACCGTTGTCGCACTGCGAGAAATCGCTCAAGGGCTAATCAAAAAGGAAATGTTGGAAGACACGCCGCCGATAATGCCTGTTGAGGAAACGGCCAGTGAAGAACCCGCATCCATTACCCCTAGCGGCATTTGATACTCCTTCACTGAATGTGGCAGTGCCTTCACTGACCCGAATTAATTCAGCGAACTCAACCCATCGTTCGAGTAGTGGGCCGGACAATGGATCCGGCAACGGGTTGAAAAATGAGTCGAATGCCGAATCGAGCCCTGAGTCAGGCCCTGAGTCAGGCCCTGAGTCGAGCAAGATTCCGGGAATAGAAGATCTCCGCAAGCTGATGCGCAGGCGATTCGATGAATCGCAGATAGACGAAGTCAGCGCATCTTACGAAGTCGCTGAACAGGCGCATACAGGCCAGAGCCGAGTCAGCGGCGAGCCGTATATTTCACATCCACTGGCAGTGGCTACCATTGTGTTCGAACTGAACATGGATCACCGCAGTGTCATGGCGGCTCTGCTGCATGATGTAGTGGAAGATACTTCAGTGTCAGTGGAACAGATCACCGATCAGTTTGGCGAAGACGTGGCGCTGCTGGTCGATGGCTTGAGCAAGCTGACCCATCTAAAGTTTAAATCACGCGCGGAGGCGCAGGCCGCCAACTTCCAGAAGATGTTGCT
Source organism: uncultured Granulosicoccaceae bacterium (assembly GCA_964388065.1). Classification (GTDB taxonomy): domain Bacteria; phylum Pseudomonadota; class Gammaproteobacteria; order Granulosicoccales; family Granulosicoccaceae. Next base: position 2,224 of record CAYLZS010000123.1, on the reverse strand, counting down.
GGCAATGGTTGACGATATCCGCGTTGTTCTGATCAAACTTGCTGACCGTATCCATAACATGCGTACCCTTGGCGCTATGCCGGATGAAAAGCGCCGTCGCATTGCCCGGGAGACACTCGAAGTCTATGCACCGATTGCCAACCGACTTGGCATCTACCGGATGAAAAACGAACTGGAGGATCTCGGCTTTAAAGCGCTGTATCCGTTACGCCACAGAGTGTTGGCAGAGGCAGTAAACAAGCGCCAGAAGGATCGCGTTGAACTGGTACAGAGGTTTGAAATTGTCGCCAAGGGCAAACTGGAACAGGCGGGCCTTGAGGCAGAGGTCCATGGTCGTGAAAAGCACTTGTACAGTTTGTATGTGAAGATGCGCAATAAACGCTCGGCATTTGAAGATATCTTCGACATGTTTGCAGTGCGTGTTGTGGTCAACACCGTCGATGAATGTTATCGCGCGCTGGGTATTATGCATCAGGTACATAATCCGCTGCCAAAGCAATTCAAAGACTACATTGTTATTCCTAAAAGTAACGGCTATCAGTCGCTGCATACCGTTCTGTTAAGCCCGGCTGCGGTGCCAATAGAAGTGCAAATCAGAACCACGGAAATGAATCGGTTTGCAGAAACCGGAGTGGCCGCACACTGGATGTACAAGGAAGGCCAGTCGAACAGTGCACAACAGCGGGCTCATCAGTGGTTAGCTAATTTGCTTGATATCAATGACACCAGTGAAGACACACTTGAGTTTTATGAGAATGTTAAGGTTGATCTTTTCCCTGATGAAATTTATGTCTTTTCACCGGAGGGTGATATCTATCGATTACCGCAGGGAGCGACAGCGGTGGACTTTGCCTACCAGGTTCACTCACAGATCGGTAACAGCTGTCTGACTGCCAAGGTTGATCGCAAGCCTGTGTCATTGAGTATGCCGCTTGAATCTGGTCAGACGGTAGAGATTATTCGCTCTGACACACAACAGCCAAGTCCGTACTGGCTCAATTTTGTAGTCACCCCCAAGGCCAGAAGTGCGGTCAGAAATTTCATTAAAAATCAGAGCGAAGACAAAACAATCAGCTTTGGCAGCACGTTAATCAGCCGTGCACTGACGCGTCACAGCTCATCCATTGATGAGATTGAACCACAGGCGATTGAGTCTTTGCTAAAGCAAATGGAACTCGATGATCTCGACGGTTTGTATAAAGAGGTTGGCCTTGGCAACCACATTCCAAGTATGGTTGCGGCGTGGTTGCTTAATGAGGGTGATCTGAATACAGAGATTAAGCGGCGGGTAGCCATCAACAAAGAGTCGGATCCTGGTCCGTTAATCGTTGAAGGCGGGGAAGATGCGATCATTTCCCTGGCAAAATGCTGCCAGCCGATTCCAGGGGACAACATTCAGGGTATGATCACAGCCGGTCAGGGTGTGCTGGTGCATCGCACTGAATGCCAGAACGTCGGCCGACAACGGCGCCGCTCCAAAGAGTGGGTTGCGGTAGTGTGGGGTACTGATACCCGCAGTGCATTTCAGACCAATGTTATTGTGGAAATCAACAATGTCCCGGGTGTGCTTGCCAAGATTGCGAATGTTATGTCGGAGATGGACTCCAACATCGAAGATATCCGCTTTGATCGCAGCAGCGAGACGATCAGCATTTTAAACTTCACCATCAGTGTGGCTGATCGAAACCATCTGGGCCGATTGATAAAGCGCGTCAGAAGTCTCTATGCCGTGCATCGCGCGCGGCGTGCAAAATCCTGATCTTTCGAATTTTTGCCTAATCATTTCGATATACTCTGGCGCTGTCACTCACGATTCGTAATCTGATCGTTGAGCCACCCTGTTCGAATAACGCGAGAATGTCATGAGCAAAGAGATCATTGCGACCAAAAATGCACCCGGCGCAATTGGCGCATACTCACAAGCAGTCAAATCCGGGAATACTGTCTATGTTTCCGGACAAATTCCTTTAGTGCCTGCAACCATGGAAGTGGTTGAAGGTGATGTAGTAGCTCAGATCAGACAGGTATTTGAAAATCTGTCAGCTGTTTGTGAGGCCGCCGGTGGTGGTTTGCAGGATATTGTTAAGCTGACGGTGTATCTGACAGATCTTGGCGACTTTGGCCATGTGAATGATGTGATGGCGAGTTATTTTACTCAACCCTATCCGGCACGAGCAGCTATTGGTGTGGCGCAGTTGCCAAAAGATGTCCCGGTGGAAGTTGA
>CAYLZS010000122.1:0-11479 GCA_964388065.1 uncultured Granulosicoccaceae bacterium | reverse complement strand
GTGCTTTTTTATCTCATCACCCAAAAGGATGAAAAGCAATAATTTATTCGCTCATTGCTAAGCATCGGCACCAAGGCAACTGTAACTCTTGATACGTTGGGCGGCTTTTTGTTTTTTTCCGATTTCTTTGTTCGACAGTATGCAGGCACTACGGCAGAATTTAAAATTTTTCCTATGCACCGGCCCGAGAACAATATCAGGATAGTCATTGTGTTACTTCGCGCTCTCGCAACGCTACCCTGCGCACCTTACCGGTCGTCGTCATGGGCAGTTCGTCAATAAACTCGATCAATCGCGGGTATTCATGCGCTGCCAAACGAGATTTAACTGATTGTTGTATTTCTTTTGCCAGCACCTCAGTTGCCTCAACCTCTGTGGCCAGTACAATGAATGCTTTTATTAACTGGCCACGCAAACTGTCTTCAACACCTATTACAGCACACTGCGCCACAGCAGGATGCTTAAGTAAACTATCTTCAACCTCACCCGGGCCAACCCGATAGCCCGCAGTAGAGATAACATCATCATCTCTGCCGAGAAACCACAGGTATCCGTCTTCATCACGATAACAAAGATCGCCCAGACCCCAATAATCACCTCGATATTTTGCCTTTGTCGCCGTGTCATTATTCCAGTAACCAAGAAACATGACCGGATCATCGCGATGCGCTGCAAGCTCTCCGGTTTCACCAACCGGCATGACGTTGCCTTGAGCATCAACTGGCTCTACACGATGGCCTGGATACGCCTTCCCCATTGAACCGGGCTTCACATCAAACAGTGCGGAACAATTGCCTACAATGTAGTTGAACTCGGTTTGCCCACACATTTCATTAACATCAACGCTAAATTGCTCACGCGCCCATTGATAAATTTCTGCACCCAGAGTCTCCCCTGCAGACATTATGGCTCTAAAATTAAATTCAAAGCGTTCGATACGTTCTACCTGACGCATCAACTTCAATGCAGTAGGTGGGATAAACCCGTTTGTTACTTTGTACTTTTCTAGCAAATGACAGATGCGCTCCGGATCAAATCCCTGCGCTTCATAGGCCAGCAGCGGAATACCGTAACACCAGGACGGCATCAGTCCGTCGAGCAGTCCGCCGGTCCACGCCCAGTCTGCCGGTGTCCAGAAGACATCGTGCTCTTTAGGGAAGAAGTTTTGCGATAACTCAAAGCCGGTTAAATTTCCCAATAAACATCGATGCGCACCAAGCGCTCCTTTAGGTGGCCCTGTGGTACCTGAGGTGTAGATAAGAAAGGCCGGATCATCCGATCGGGTGTTTACATTATCGAACTTATCTTTGGACGATGCGAGCATCGCAGCATATCCATCGTTCGCGCCACTATCACAATCGATAACTGTTTGCAGATCCGGACAGCTGTCTTTCAAAGATTCAATCAGCTCACGATGCGCACCATCTGTAATAACGACTTTCGCACCGCTATCCTGCAAGCGATACTGCAACGCATCCTCACCGAACATAACCGACAATGGCAAAGAGACTGCACCAGTCATATATACCGCTATATGTGCAACACCCGCTTCGACTCGCTGCGGCAATACTATTCCTATACGATCACCCCACCTGACGCCACTTCCAATCAACGCATTGGCCAGCCGGTTACTGTCCTGCAGCACATAACCAAAAGTATAACGCTGGCATTTACCGTTCTCGTTTTCGTGGTAAAGCGCAATGCGATCAGGATCTGAGATTCCAAACCTTGCAGCTGCCTGCCCCATATTAAAGTGCTTCGGGATCTGCCAACGGAACTCAGACCAGAGTTGGCTATAGCTGGTACCACTGTGCAGTTCAGGATCAAAAAATTGCACGGCTTTTTTGCTCAGGTTATCACGGGGTGGCCGCACTTCTTTGCCAGTCAATTTTGAATCTCAGCACATTAATTTTTGCCGGCATCGCTGGATTAAACAGTCGGTTGTGCCAGTAAGTCAATTGATAGGCTGCATTCTTCTCAGCAAGAGATTTAACTCTACAATGCAAATTAAATTGCTGCTGATGCTGTTCGAAATGCAACTCACATTCGCCGCCTTCTGCCAACTGCTGTGCAAGATCTGAATCTACAGCGAAAGTTGCTGTCAGGCAGTCATCGAACTCTTTCGGGTATTGGTAATAAGCGGATGACAGTAGTTTTATTGCACCCTGCTGGCGCAGATTGGGATCATGAGTTTTTTTTACCAGATGCTGAAATTCAGCGGTTATTTCTTTGGTGTCTTTTTTTACCAACCCGACATTCACCGGACCATACTTTTTTTCAAGGTTAACTGGTGCGAGCGTAGCCTGCATGCCTGCAGAGGGTCTTCCGTCTGCTTTACGGACTGCGTGCTGGCGCAATCTGCACTGCCAGCCCATAAATTGATCCCTTAATTTTTTAGCCTCGGTCATTCAATGATTGCCTTCGATGCAGGGACACCTGTCTATTGCGTTGTGCAAACACCAATAAAAAACGGGACCAACAGGCCCCGTCTTATACTTACTTCACACCGGGTATCTTTCGACACCGCGCAGCATTACAGGGGCGGCGCTATCGGCGGTTTCTTCTCGCCACCTTGCGTCCGACAGCGACCTCGTGGATCATGCTGGCCACTACGACCAGCACCAGCACCGCACACATCCCCCAAAAGATGCCTTTTATCGCACCCTCCTGGGCCGCAAAGGTGAAGATTGCCGCAGCACCTTCCATTGTTTCTACTGGACTCGCGTTCATGAAGGTCTCCTTGGTGGTCTGGGTACAGGTGGTACACGATCAGGATCATTTCGATCCATGTCGTTACGCGGTGGTCGTTCTCTTCTCATCGGGGCGTCATCAGGGTGCGGTCTGCGTGGACGATCGCCAGCAGTTGCCTCTTCCCAGCGCGCAAACTCAGGGTAGCTTTGCGATGGAATTTCAGCTTCATCAAGACCCAGCAGTTCCACTTCATTGCGAACACGCAGCAGGCCAAAAATTCTCAGCAGAAACCCGATTACCAATGCCGGAACAAAACCAAGCACGATGCAAACCAGCGCACCTTTTGCCTGACCGGCAAGGCTGATAGCCGGAATGCCTTCGGCGGCACCTGGGTAACCAGCGCAAAATATACCAACCGCTATCAAACCCCAGACACCACAGAAACCATGCACTGCGACCGCTCCAACCGCATCGTCGATGCCGAGTTTCTCCAGAAACTTAGCGCCAACCGGAATGATCAAACCACCAGCAAAACCAACCAGGAAAGCCAATGGCGGGTAGAACAGGTCCAGACCAGCGGCTACGGAGAAAATACCACCGAGAGCTCCTGACATCATCCAGAATGGATCACGGGTGAGAAAATAGCAGCCGATAATACCACCGGCCATACCCATCAACGTGTTGAATACGAAAGCTGACAGATTCGACGGCAGGCCATAAATATTGGTCCACTGACCGGCCGGATCGTAGATTAAACACCCGCCTAAAAATCCGAAGAAACCTATGATGATCATCATCAGGCCGGTAACGGTTAGCGGCATGTTATGGCCACGAAGATCGTTGGCCGAGCCATCTGCGTTATATTTGCCAATTCGTGGTCCGAGCGGTATCAAAATACCCAGAGCAAAGAAGCCGGCAATTGTATGAACAACACCTGCTGCTGCGACATCACGATAACCCCACTGCACGACCATCCAGCCTGTTGGATGCCATCCCCAGGACGCACCCAGAATCCAGATGACAGAACCCAGCAACACGGCAGTGATAATAAAGGCACTGAGCTTGATGCGTTCGATAACAGCACCTGAGTAGATAGAAGCCGTGGTACAGGCAAACAGAGTGAACGCCGCCCAGAACACACCGGTGGCCTGATCCTGGAGATTAGGCCCCATTACGTGAGTCATGGGTCCGCCGAAGTCAATACCGGTCTTTACATCGAGCGACCCCATTATATCAATGCTTCCATCGGCAGCAAACGGCCAGTTGTAACCGGAAAGGTAGATAAACCATCCGAACGCAAAAAATGTGGGAATCATAAAGGCGAAGGCCAATATATTTTTCACACCTGAAGCAAGCGCGTGCTTACTGCGCGACGCACCCATTTCGTAGGCTAAAAAGCCCGCGTGGATCGCGATCATGAGTGCGGTACACCACCAGTAATAAATCTCCAGATTTATCGTGGTGTGCCCGGCAAGCGCAGCGTCTAACGCTGCTTGCACTTCATCGTTCATTAATTCCCCCTGAAGGTGTTGTGCGAATGATGGACTGCCTTTTTGCAATCTACCCGTACTGCAAAAAAAACAATGACTGCTTATACGCCGACAGCCCGGTAATGATTAGAAAACCGGTGTTTAACCAGCCTCACTGACCTCATCTGTAGTATTTATGTATCAGCGAAATATATCAAGCCGTAAAACTAAAACTGCCGCTGATGCACCTTAATATTCTGTTGCTTAAGCCTCTCTCAATACGATGCTGACAACAGAACACCAACGCTAAGACTCTGTCCAAACCAGGCCAAAAGCGCCCAAAAATTCGGGCGCTTCCCTGATGCTAGAACTTGGCGTAAGCCTTGTTCAACTCCACCATCGGGTGGTCTGGCGACATCTGAAACTTGATCAGCAGCTCGCGCGCGATCATATCGCGATCCTGTTGATTATCCGGCAGCTTCATTTTCGCCGGCACTGTCACCCAGCCGTTGATGTTGCGATCAAATACTGCGGCGCGGTTTTCCTCGTAACCCATGTGCACATCTTCCAGCCAGTTGAGGTCTGACCAGCCCATGGTTTCTATGTACTTTTCCAGGAAAGGTGTGATGCGGCTGTAATCGGGCACCAGGTTTACGTCATAACGATATCCGATATGCTGACCAATGGTCTTTTCACGTTCGGAGTCAAGGCCGTCAGTGTTGATGAAATGATCAATACCACCTGCCTTACCTTTGCGCTTCCCGCCGGCCTTGCGTTTGGCAGCCGCCTTTTTACTCCTGGCCGCTACTTTACCCTTAGCTTTCTTTTTAGCCGCTTTTTTCTTCGAAGCTTTTTTCTTAGAGGCCTTTTTCTTCGCTTTAGTTTTAGCTTTACGCTTCGCGGTCACTTTACGCTTTGCCGTGACTTTGCGCTTTTTGGCTTTGGACTTTGATCGTGCTTTTTTCTTAGCCATGGTTATCCCCTGTTAGTAACGAGTCATGTCGGGACGACCGACGGTGTGTTGTGAGCCTGCCAGAGGTACCTGTGCAAGTGCCGATGCTTCCATGGTGAGCGCCGCCAGATCTTCAGGTTCCAGCGAGTGCATATACGTCTTACCGCAGGCACGAGCCAGCAGCTGCGCTTCAATGGTAAGTGTATGCAGGAAGTTATAAACACGTTCAGCAGCCGCATCAGGGTCGAGCCGAGCGCGCAGCTTGGGATCCTGCGTTGCAACACCCACAGGGCAACGGCCGGTATGACAGTGATAACAGTGCCCTGCTTCAACACCCATCTCTTTTGGAAAATCCGCTTCCGGTATGTCTTTGTTGCAGTTAAGTGCCATTAGAGATGAATGACCGATGGCAACAGCATCTGCACCAAGCGCTATAGCTTTGGCCAGGTCTCCGCCGTTTCGGATACCACCAGCGTACACCAGTGATACATCACCGGACTTGCCGACATCATCAAGCGCTTTACGCGCCTGGCGTATTGCAGCAATACCCGGCACACCGGTTTCTTCGGTTGCGATGTGCGGGCCGGCACCGGTACCACCTTCCATGCCATCGATATAAATTACATCAGGGTCGGTCTTTGCGGCCATACGAACATCATCGTAAACACGCGCGGCCCCAAGTTTTAACTGGATTGGAATTTCACCGTTGGTGGCTTCCCGCACCTCTTGAATTTTAAGTGCCAGATCATCCGGTCCGAGCCAGTCAGGGTGGCGTGCAGGGGAGCGTTGATCAATACCTGCAGGCAGTGAACGCATCTCTGCAACCTGATCAGTTACCTTCTGCCCCATTAAGTGACCACCCAGACCCACCTTGCAGCCCTGGCCGATAAAAAACTCACATGCGTCTGCAAGACGCAGGTGATGCGGGTTGAAACCGTAGCGTGATTGAATGCACTGATAAAACCACTTTTCAGAGTAACGGCGCTCGTCGGGAATCATGCCGCCCTCACCCGAACACGTTGCAGTACCTGCCATGGTAGCGCCGCGTGCCAGTGCGGTTTTGGCTTCATAACTCAGTGCACCGAAACTCATGCCTGTGATGTATACCGGTATATCCAGCTCCAGTGGTCGCTTGGCGCGAGGACCAAGAACGGTTTTGGTTTCACACTTCTCACGGTAACCTTCAATAACAAATCTTGTCAGGGTACCGGGCAGAAAAGTAAGGTCGTCCCAGGTGGGTATTTTCTTAAACAAAGAAAACCCGCGCATACGGTAACGGCCAAGCTCGGCTTTAATATGGATGTCATCAACGACATTCGGCGGAAACATAAAACTCGAGCCGATGCGATCTTTATTGCGATTATCACTCATAAATTTATCCTCAGTGTCTCAGCAGCTTACAGAACAAGCTTCTTTTCAGAAGGCTCAAGGTTGTCGTAGTTCCAAAGCTGCTTACCGGCTACAATTTTGGTCAGATTCTTAACACCCTTAGGTGCTTTCATACCGTAAAGCGCGAGCTTGTTTTCAAGCCACTCTGCTTCACCCTCTGTCATTTCACCTTCTACTGCATCAACACCCAGGTCTTCAATTTCACCACCGACGTAGATAGTGCCGTCATACATTGAGTCACCGAGGTTTTTACCGGCGTTACCAAGAATAATTATGCGGCCACGCTGCATCATGAAGCCGTTAAAGGCACCGGCATTACCACCGACAATAATGGTGCCGCCCTTCTGGTCAATACCGGTACGTGAACCGACATCACCCTTACAGACAAGATCACCGCCGCGCATCGCAGCACCAAAGGTAGAGCCGGCATTTTTCTCAACAACAATGGTTCCGGACATCATGTTTTCTGCACAGGACCAACCCACACGGCCACTAATTCGAATGTTAGGCCCGTCGGCAAGACCACAACCGAAGTAGCCGAGACTGCCCTCAAAATTAAGATTCAAACGGTTAAGGATGCCGACACCCAAAGAGTGTTTGGCACTGGGATTTTTAACCGTAATTGTTCCGCAACCCTGTTTCATCAGATCGCGAATTTTTGTATTTACATCACTGATCTCCATCTGCCCGGCATCGATTTCAGCTTTGGTGTCAAAGTCGACTTTTATACTGTCGTGGTAGACAAAGTTCTCATCCGCGGAGGGTGAAAAAAATACCTGCTGAGTACGACCGGACAATTGCTCGGTGTGCATACCGAGCTTGTGCGACTCATGTTCTTTGTTTAGCTCTGCCATACCCGGACCTCCCCTTCATACGGGTCAAATGTATCTATTTCGTGTGGAAAAATACTGCGAATAGCAACTTCTTCTGAAGCCAGTGCAATCAGTTCATCGCTTTCGTATAACACCATCGGTTTGGCCGCCATCACATCTTTTGCCATACCCAGTGAATCTGCAGTGGCTACAAGGTAGGTAAATACACCGTCCAGCTCATCTACAGAACGCTTCATAGCAGCTTCAAGGTCATCACCCTGATCTATACGGTGCGCTATGTATACTGCAATCAATTCGGAGTCACAGTCGGACATAAACCGATGACCGCGACGTTCAAGGTCACGGCGGTTGGTCCAGTAGTTGGTTAACTGACCGTTATGTACAACAGATACATCGTTAAACGGGTAAGCCCAGTATGGGTGTGCCGAGCGTATATCTACATCCGACTCTGTTGCCATGCGTGTATGACCGATGGCATGGGTACCTTTAAATCCGCCCAGACTGTACTGTTCAGAAACCACGGTAGCGTCACCCAGGTCTTTAATCAGTTCAAGTGCATTGCCGATAGATAGAATCTCTACCCCGTCAACATCTTCAACGTAGTCTATAACGCGCTTGAGATCGCCTTTAAAACTCAATGTATAGCGATGCGCATAGTCAGTGGCCTGATCTTCACTTTTGACATTGACCTTCATCTCTTTAAGGCGGGCATCGACTGTGGCTTTGCGCTCCTTGACCAAATCATGAATGTCAAAGCCCGAGGCAAAATCCTCCTGCTCTGCGACTTTAAAACGCATCACGTAGTCGTCAGCGCCTTTCTCTCCATAGAGCGCGTAACCGGTTGAATCCGGTCCCCGATGCTTAAGCGCCTGCAGCATCGAGGTCATTTGCGACCCGATGTCAGCGCTTTTACCGCGATGTATTAACCCGGCTATGCCGCACATGGCATACCTCCTGTTTCAAATAATAAATAACTTATAAAAAGGCGGATCCCATGTTACGAAATCCGCCATATCCTGAACGATTATCCGAAAGCTACGGCAGACAATCCATATAGGTATCAGTATCCCAGTCAGTTACTGTCGCCATAAAGGTTTCCCATTCATCGCTTTTGTACTCGTGGAATACTTTGTACATTTCATCCGGCAGAGCGGCTCTGATGACCTTGTCTTTCTCAAGCGCTATCAAAGCGTCACCAAGTGACATTGGAAGTTTCTTTACTTTCTTGCCTTCTTCCATTGCTTCATAAATATTGCGCTCTTCAGGCTCACCCGGATCTGTCTTGTTCACTATGCCGTCTTCAAACGCTGCCAGAATGGTGGAACCCATCAGATAAGGATTTACCATTGAATCAACTGAGCGGAACTCAAAGCGACCCGGTGCGGATACACGCATACCGGTGGTACGGTTTTGAAAACCCCAGTCCGCAAATACAGGTGCCCAGAAGCCGGTGTCCCATAATCGTCTGTAGGAGTTAACCGTGGAGCAGCCAATCGCAGTCAGTGCGTTAATGTGCTCCATCGTACCGCCGATAGCCCATAATCCAATCTTACCCGGCTTACGCGCCTCTTTGCCTTCAGGCATAAAAGTATTGGTGCCACCCTCACGGTACGTCCACACCTGCGGCATACCCGGTAAGTCACCCGGTTTGTCGTAAATTATTTTGTTCACCACATCTTTACCACCTTTCCACAGCGAGGTGTTGTGGTGACAACCGGAAGCAGAAACGCCCATAAACGGTTTTGTCATGAAACAGGCAATTAAGCCCTCCTCACGCGCTACCTGTGCGCAAATCTGCCTGTAGGTGGACAGCCTGTCTGCGTTGCGCAATACATCGTCAAACGTCCAGTTCAATTCAAGCTGACCCGGTGCATCCTCATGATCGCCCTGAATCATGTCGAGCCCCATCGCCTGTGCATACTCCAGCACTTTCATAAATACCGGGCGCAAAGACTCAAACTGATCTATGTGGTAGCAGAACGGGTTGGAGAAGCCGCCGTCAGGTTTACCGTCTTCATCCTTTTTCAGCCACATCATTTCCGGCTCTGTGCCGCAGCGCAGTTCCATTTTGTGCTTCTTTTTGAATTCTTCGTGCTGGAAAATAAGGTTACCGCGACAATCTGATGTCAGATGTCCGCCCGGGTTTACTTTTTCCTCACGGTTGCGAAAACATACGCAATACACGCGTGCAATTCTTTTGTCCCACGGCAACTGACAGAAAGTATCCGGATCAGGTATGCCGACCAGCTCGGACGCTTCCGGGCCATAGCCAATGTATTCGCCGGCGCGATCAGTAAACAGGTTTGCGGTGGAACCATAAACCAGCTGAAAACCCTTTTCGGCGGTTCGCTCCCAATGGTTGGCCGGTATGCCTTTACCGACAATACGCCCTGTGACAGAAATAAACTGATAGTAGATGTAGGTGATGCCCAGTTGATCAATCTTTTTGCGGACATCTGTGATCATTTTGTCGCGGCCTGCGGCCGACACATATTTTTCCAGATCTGTTTTTGCTGCTGCCACTGATATATCCCCCGTAAAGCAGTTGGTTGTAGCCGGTTAGAGCCGACTTTCAATTGTGTTATCCATTGTCCCGCTGATACACATGGTGACGGCGGGTAACGGTTCCGGACATCAGTGACTTCTTAATATAGTGTACCAATTTTATACCAATGTCTTCCCTATAATATAACCTTACTAGAACCGGTTTGACCATACCTTTTTGCGTCAAACACTGCATTTAAAGGTTACAATTTTATGTCAGTGTTTTTGACGGTTGTACATTGTCCTAAAAACGGTTAGCGTAAAGGGACGTAGATTTGTACCTTTTGTAACCAGTCTTAACCATTGGCTGGCGGACTGCTTCATCTACCGGACGAGAAAAACTCAGGACTCAACTGCCGTCGATGCCTGCCATCGGGCAACAGATAAACACAGCGAAACTGCGCTTATGGGAACCGGAGAAAACACAAATCAGAATGTAGATGCACACTCAGTATCGGCTGCTCTGAAGCAGAAAATTCTCAGCGGCGAATTCCAGTACGACGAAAGACTGCCTGCGGAAAGATCAATCGCCGAGCAGTTCGGCTGTTCACGCGGCACTGTGCGTGTGGCGATGGAGCGGCTGGAAGACCTCAATCTGATCGAGAGGCGAATTGGCAGTGGTACATTCGTACGCCACAAAGCCATGGCAAGCGAGTCGGAAATTGCCAACATCACCAGCCCGCTTGAGCTCATTGAAGTGCGTAAAGGGTTAGAGGTACAGGCGGCAAGACTTGCTGTTATGAATGCCAGTGCCAGAAACCTTGATGCACTTGAGAAAACCGTGCTGGATCTCGAGGCACTGACCAACAACTGTGAGCCGGAGGAGTTCAGTAAGGCAGATCAGGCATTTCATTTAACACTTGCAGAATGTACCGGTAATTCCCTTATGCTCTGGATGTGCAGACATATTAACGATGTCAGATGTCATCGACAGTGGAGTGTTGTAAAAGACAAAATTCTTACCGGCGCACAGATAGCGCTATACAACCAGCAACACCGTGCAATCTTTGAAGCGGTGGCAATAAGAGATATTAAAACCGCAGAAAAAGTCACCATAGAACACCTCGACCTTGCAAGAAACGACTTACTGGGGGCGACATAATGATCATGATGCATCGCTTCGAGCCGGCTCAGTCGGGTGTTATTCGACCGGGCTCACTCAAGCTGCCTGCTAACACCGAGCGCTACCCGGTCAATGCCAATGGCATGATTGTGATTGATTTAAATCCGGGTGATTTGCTTGAGATTATAGATCCCGAAGGCAGGCAGCAATGTGAGCTGGCAATCTTCGATAAAGAAGGTCAGTGTGTACCAGCTGCCTTGTCAGTTCACCGGTCTGCAGAGATTGACAGCAACATTCCAAAGATGTTGCAGCAATCAAAAGAAGGGTCGTTGAGAGTTGCAGCAGGTCTCAAAAAACGCAACATCACTTTCGATCGAATGAAATCTCTGCTGGTAATGGATGGAGACACACCGGCAGAACATCTGATCAGTACAACTGCAGACGACTATCTGACCTGCATCATTGCGGCACCCGGAAGCGAGATGTCTGCCCACGAACAAAATCCGCCAACAGAGTTGCTTGTATACATCGTTCGCAC
>CAYLZS010000121.1:0-7784 GCA_964388065.1 uncultured Granulosicoccaceae bacterium | reverse complement strand
TCCTTGTTGGTACTGCCATCGATCACATTTTCGGGTTCGCGATCGTCCTGTGAGTCTTCAAACTCCCCCGCTCCTGCCAGATCAAGCTCAGAGCCTGATTGAGCATGAGCTGTTGGTACTGCTATCGAAAATAAAAACGCCGCCGTTACGACGGTAGCTCTTTTTAGCAACTTCATTGGTATTGTTCCCAAAACTTTCACCCTAAGGTCTGTCGGGTGGGTTTTATTAAGGTTTGATATCTCGTTATCAATCGTCAAACTGGTGAATGACTGGCAACTTTAACGAAATTATCAAAACTCTTTCGCCGACAACCACACAGTTTCCCGGGTGATTGAAAAGCCTGTTAAAAAATGTCGCAGCCACTCGAATGAAAATACAGGTTTGCGGTGCCGGAAAATCAGGCAAATCTGGTACAACAGGTTTAGAGTCAGCTCATATGCTTAACGGTCGAGTCGCGGACTATTAAGCCTCACAGTGAGGTCAAATAGTAATGCAAGTACACGCTACATATAATTGATGTGCTTATTTTCATGTGGCATGGGAACACAACTAACATGGACACTGCCGTTCGGTCTGCTGATTATGTTTGCAGTATTCAATCGATTCGATCCCATGTACGAAGAAGCTTCGAGAGATCTGGGTACTGGCCCATGCGCTACTTTCAGGGAAGCAGTGCCGGGCCTGGTGTAGACCGCGCATTCCGCAAGCGTCACCAGTTTTTTCGCGTTACCTGCAGGCAAAAAAGGCGCAGAGAAGATGCCATTAAATTTTACGCACATTTTTTATTTTAAAGTACAAGTTGTGGCTCTACGTCTCACCACTACCATCGTCTGATCAGACCCGCTCTGCCTGCAATGACGAGGTATTAAGCGCATGTGCTGGCGCTATTCTGGTAGAGCGGCGCACAAAACTGCAACTCTAAATGCATTATTGTTCGACGCAGGTGAACGCGACGTGAACATACACTTACCTCAGGTTTTAATATCTCTGCCGTCCTGAACAACTCCATCTCGCATGAGTCCAACGTTTACGATGAACAGGCGTAAACACGGTACAAAGTCTTTAACCCTATAAACGCTATATCAAAAGGACCAGATTTTTTTACTGCACGTTAAACACATTCCAAACGCATAAACTGAAAGCACTGAAACGTTTGTATCTTGTTATGCATCACTGCAAACACTATGATGGTACTTGTTGAGAGGCATTTTCAGTCACTAAGATGGCCGTTTAGAATGAAACTAAGCCAAATCAGTTACTTTTTGAGCGTGTGTGACACGTTAAATTTCACACGAGCTGCAGAACAGTGTTGTATCAGTCAGCCTTCATTGAGTTCAGCCATTCAAAGACTCGAAGAAGAACTGGGTGGCTCACTATTCGATCGAGGCGGAAAACAAGTTACTCTCACACCTCTTGGCCATTCTATGCGAGTTCATTTCAGCCGCATTGAAGAAGCAAAAAATGCTGCCACTCTGGCCGCTTCATCTATTGTTCAAGGCAAATCGGAAACTCTACACGTCGGAATTATGTGCACTCTAAATCCGGATAATCTATTGCCCATATTTAAAGCACTTGAACCGGAATTTAAAGATACTGAATTTGTAATACACGACGTATGGGAAAATCAGGCAGCGGAGCTTCTTTTAGCTGGCGGAATTGACTGTCTTTTTACTACCTATACCAGCCAACTGGACGATCGATTTGAAGTTACAAGAATGGGCGTTGACTCAATAGTCATAGCAATGAACGACAGTCACCCTTTCGCAGGTCGCGAGACAGTTACTCTTGAAGAACTTCAAGGCGAGAGATACATAGACAGACTACGGTGCGAATTTCGTAAAGATCTACATGACACTTTAGGTGAAAGGGAAATAAAGCTACAGGTTTCGATGCGCGCTGAGCGTGAAGACTTTGTAGTAGCAGCTGTCGCCAATGGGTTCGGCATTACCATGATACCTGAAAGCTCCGCTGCCTCAGCAGGATTAACCACTTGTAAACTGGTCGGTCATAATTTACTGCGAGATTTCTGTATTGTTTCCGTGATAGATCGACCGAAATCTCCGGTCGTGGATGCGCTGGCTTCTCATATCAGCGCCGAGTTCCATTCCCCATCCAGGCCTGCACCCTGATTCCGTTATGCAGAATCGGGATTCTTACTTAGAATTACCCGTTTTCTCGGTTTGCATTAACCAGCCGCGCCTCCACTCTACGAATGCAATATTGGGCACCCAGCACAACCACGCAATAACTGGATATGTCGCCGAAAATTCCAATCCGATGAGCATAGAAATCGGCAGGTAAATTCGCAACGTCACGGCAGCAAAAGTGAGAGCAAAGTTTCTTAGCATCCATTTATTATGATCAACTACTGCACCTTTGCGAATTGAAACGTAGGCTCGAAAACCTGTGTAAAGCCAAAGTACTGCTAGTGAAGCAAAACCGTATCTAGTGGGGCGTGCGGAAAGTTCGATAACACTTTTCTTCGCCAGAGCCGCCATGGCCGTGTTGGCCATATTGTTTAAAACAGGGCTCGACGTATGACCCCATCGTTGATAGCGCCTGATGTAACCAGAAATCGGATTTCCTTATGGCCCATTTCATTGATTGGGCCGGACACTCCAACTCTAATATTAATCGACTTATTTTCTTTGGCTATTGATAACCGCTCTTTGCAGCAGTTTTCAGTTGCTGATAATTAGTTTGAAAAACACCAGAACTATTGTTCAGCCAGACAGAAAATACTCAGGGGCCGTGGTATCTGTAAACCGTTGTCTCCCGGTCTTGAAAACCGAGTTTTTCATAGAGCGATATAGCAGCGACTCGACTTGACCTCGACGTTAAATCAACAGACTTCACATTAGACTGGTTTGCAACATGAATAGCATGTTCAACCAGTTTTTTTCCAACCCCTTTTCCACGAGCTTTCTCACTCACAACAACATCTTCGATCCATGCTCTTATTCCGGAGGGAATATTAAATTTGACTAAAGTGAGAGAGCCATAGTAACGGTTGCTCTCAACAGCCATGTACAACGAAGAAGCGTCGGACTCGACTATTGCTCTAAGATCTGTTTCGCTAAGAGGACTGAACGATGCAGAGAGCTGTGGCATGAGCTCATTGAGTGCTGCAAGCACGTCTTCTGAATATTCCTGTATTTCTATTATTTCCATTGGCCTGATCCGTTTGATTCAATAATCGAGAATCTCTTGTAAAAACGTACCGCCACCGATCCGGTTTTTGTGAAGTATGTCATTTTTTATCATGGCAATTATCTCTCAATCTCAGTTGGACTGAGTAAGTATGTCATGTCAGCTCAAAGTGAGACCTGGTTTACAACCAACTCAAAATTGACTTGCATTGTTAGACGATTGTTACAACTGTATCGTAAATTGTACATTCGGTTCACAATAAGCACGCGAAAAAACCTTTAAATTCGGCCCACAATTTAACAGGGCCTCACCATGCGCAATTTACTTCGCTGCAAGCAACAGGTTTTAGGTAAACGCATTCGCCTTTTAACCTGTGCAATTGGTACGTTGATGTTGCTGGGTATGCAATCTGTTCAGATGCATGCCAGTGAAACAACTGATCGAGCCAACTACGGCCAGTTTTCCGTGAGCTCCGATAAACTGAATTTCGGTCTGGTTGAAGTGGGTGACCGGGCGTCTCAGCTGATCACATTAAAGAATACCGGTGATCTCAATTCCGGATCACTGCATATAACTACTTTGTATCTCGACGAGAGAGACGCAGCTAACTATGCCACTGATGTCAGCGGTGGTATCAGGCTGGCTCCCGGTGAAAGCCGCGATTTAAATATCTATTTTGATCCGAGTAATGAGGGCGTGACACCTGGCATGCTGTTTATTACTCACAGTGGTAAAGAAACTGTTTCTATAGTGAATCTGGAAGGCATTGGCGTTGATTCGTATCAGGGCAGCGGACTTGCTCCACCTCTGTTTGGTCGTGCTGAAGGTGAAGGATCGGTGTCTTTTTTGAAAAGCCAGCTGGGTGGCATGGATGCGATTAATCCTACATCAATACAATTTGGTCCGGATGAAAGACTCTATGCCGCAGCACTTGATGGAACAATTTATATTTATAACGTTAGCAGATCTGAGACAAACCAGTATAACGTTACGCAGACCGAGCAGATTGATCTGGTTAAGAATATCCTTAATCATGATGACGACGGCCAGCCTAATTTTTCTGTCAACACGCGATTAGTGACCGGCATTGTAGTCACCGGCAGTGCTGCCGAGCCTGTAATTTATGTCACATCAAGTGATCCGAGAATTGGCGGAGGTGGCAGCGGACTCAGCACAAACCTCGATACAAACTCAGGTGTGCTGTCGAAACTGACACTTGCCAACGGTAGCTGGCAGAAACTCGACCTGGTGCGTGGACTTCCACGCTCTGAAGAAAACCACACTGCCAACGGGATGGTTATAAACGATAACAATGGCAAGTTGTACATTGCGATGGGCGGCAACACCAACATGGGTTCTCCGTCGAACAACTTTGCAGAGCTTCCGGAGTACGCTTTAAGTGCTGCGATTCTTGAAGTAGACCTGCAAGCTATAGGTAACAACACTTATGATTTACCCACACTTGACGACGAAGACAGACCAGGTATCAACGATTTAAACGATCCATTTGGCGGTAATCGCGGTAAGAACCAGTCAATAATTACTGTTGATGGTCCAGTGCAGGTTTATGCACCCGGGTTTCGCAACGCCTATGATGTACTGATCACCGAACGCGGATTAATGTATTCGTGGGATAACGGTCCGAACGGTGGCTGGGGTGGTCATCCTGAAAGCGTTTGTGGTAACGACGTGGTAGAGCCAGGTGAAACCCGCTTTGACTCGCTGCACCTGATTACCGGCAGCGGTTATTACGCAGGCCATCCCAACCCCACCCGCGCCAGTACCGACGTTACTTTCAATAGTAGCAACCCTCAGTCACCCGTGCCGTTTGGCAACAGTATTGAGTGTGAGTATTTCGGACCGGCTGGTAACGGTCTGGAACAACATGAATCAAATTTATCTCTGCTGGCAACACCCGCTTCAACCAATGGGCTTGCAGAGTACACAGCCTCGAATTTTTCCGGTGCAATGCAGGGAGATCTGCTCGCCGCCGCATTTAACAACAAATTGTATCGGGTTAAGCTCAATGAGAGTGGAAATTCTGTAGAGTTCAGTAACGCGCTATTTTCAAACGTAGGTGGCACACCACTGGATGTTATTGCACAAGGTGACAACGATATTTTCCCTGGTACGATCTGGGTAACCGACTTTTCATCAAGAACTATCGTCGTTTTTGAACCTCAGGATTTTGATCGCGACAGCGGCGCACCAGCAGCTGAAGTATGCACAGCTGAAGACCCGTTTGCAGACTCTGACAATGATGGCTTTAGCAACGCCGACGAAAATGCGAATGGCACTAACCCGTGTTCGACTGCCGACTTCCCTCAAGACTATGACAACGACGGTGTATCTGATCTGCTGGATCAGGACGATGACAACGACGGACTGACAGATAACAGTGATCCGTTTGCACTGGATTTTTCTAACGGATCAAATACATTTGTACCGGTAAATTATCAGTGGGAGAACGATAGTACCCCTGCAGGTTTTATCGCTGACCTCGGATTTTCAGGCCTGATGACGAACAACGTTTCAGACTACAGTTCTTTGTACGATCTTAACCAGATGACAGTACGTGGCGCTGCCGGAGTGCTGACTGTTGACAGCGTGCCACCAGGAGATGCTCTAACCACTTCCAACTCACAAGAGTACGGTTTTCAGTTCGGTGTCAATGTTAGCCCTGAAGACCCGGTACTGGTCACCCGCACACGGGTAGTTGCACCTTTCGCAGGGGTTGAAGCGTCCGGTTTTCAGTCTATGGGCTTGTTCATCGGCAGCGGTGACCAGGACAACTATCTAAAGCTTGTTGTTAACAATACTGACACGATTGGTGGTGTGGAGATGCTGGCTGAACTGGCAGGTGAAGTTACAGCGTCAATCAATACGCCAATGGCTATTGCCGGAGCAGATTATGCTGACTTATACATCCAACTCGATCCGTCGACTATGCAGGCAACTGCATTCTATAGCGTTACCAGAACGGGTGTAAGCAGTTCATTGCAATCACTGGGTGATGCGGTAACGCTTCCGGCTGAGTGGTTAAATGGAACCAGCAATCTTGCTGTTGGAATAATATCTACTTCCAATAGTGGCGTTCCATTTCCGGCGACATGGGACTTTATTGAAGTTACCAATAACACTCAAATGCTGTTAACAGATGATATTACTATTGCAGATACGGTAATTGATTTCTGCGAATCTGAAGAGTCGGATCCTGACAACGACGGATTTGGTTTTGAGAACGGTCTGTCCTGTCTTGTTAATATTGATAGTGGTATTAATAATAATGTCGATGACGAAATCAGCCAACCGGGTCAAACGACAACATCTGATACCAAAGTTGCGCTAAGCGGTTCCGGCTCAATTTACGGTTCAGCTGGTCGCATTGAATCTTTATTGATCCTGATACTACTTGCTGCTATTGGAATAATGAGACATCAAAGAAAACCACGTTATTAGAACGTGGTTCAAACCGTACGGTAGAATTCTGTAATTATTTTTGTTCGCCATCGGAAAAGTCGACCTCCTGTTCGGCAGCATGCGTGCGCATTGCACGCAGCGAAGTTGCAGCGCTGTTCAGGTGTGCGGCCACCGAACGCAACAGGCTCGCTGCCACCTTCGCATCACTTTCAATAATGGATAATAAGTCTGTTGCACCAATACGCAAAAATACACTATCCACTGTCGCGATGAGATCGTGTCGTCTGGGTTGATTTTCAATAACCGCCAGATCTCCGATCAGACGCCCCGGGGTAATTTCTGTAATTAGCCGGTTTTCGCCATACTCAGTTCGCCAGGACAAATTGGCGTGACCTTCGACACACAGATAAGCCGCATCGGCCTCCTGCTCCATAGCAAAAATAACCTTACCCGCTTCGGCTTCATACCACTGTGCGCTGAAAGCCACTAATTTTTGTTGTCTGAGGTCGAGCTTTGAAAACAGATCTGTACCGGCGACTACAGCAAGCTTGCGATTTAGATCCTGACTTACATCGAGGTCCTTTGGACTTACTGACTGGCTGGCTTTGTCTCCGTCAATTCGACCATCGACAATTTCAACTACAAAATCGTAGGAGTCAGGGTTTGGAAACTCTTTTTCGATAATTATTTTGGTGGTACCCGGTAACAATTCGCTTACTCGTTTTCTTGTTTTAGCACGGGCTTTGACATCGTGGCTGGCAAGAGCGTTACTCAGAATTAAAATATCCGGCTTTTTGATTCCGGCTCTGCTAAAAGCTAAACGCTCTCTGAAAACCGCGGGCAGATTATCGCCACCGGGAGTTGTCTCGAGATCGTAAACAGACTGGGCGGCGAGTCGCCACAGTCCATGTTCCTGAAGAACCTCAAGCACGACAACTTCAATGTGCTTTCTGCGCGCTCCTGCCATGTTCGAGATTCTTCCAAATACAGTGCTGCCGAGTAATGTCATCACTGAGTAGTAGCGCTGCGGATCGATAGGCTCAAACAATCAGTTTAGTGACTCAACCATATGGTCTGTGCTTTTTTTCCGGAAAGTCAGTACTCGTTCCTTGAAGCTGTCAGTGAATGCCGGCCCGATTTGCTCTGCCGAGAACGCAAAAGATACGGTAAGCAACAGCGCATAATCCGCAAGCGGAAGTTCATCATCACTGATA
>CAYLZS010000120.1:0-3675 GCA_964388065.1 uncultured Granulosicoccaceae bacterium | reverse complement strand
GCAGCATAAGCGCCGAACAGACCTTGCAGAATAGCGAACTGTGCGTTGTCTGCAGCCAGTGCCTGAACGTTAGCACCGGAACCTGCCGAGTTAACCGCAGTGAGGCTGAACTTCTCTTTAGGCAGCAACTTAATTTTAGATAGTGTTGCCAGTGCAGTACCCACCGGGTGATATGTGCCACCGGTTGATGCTGTGTTTAGAATGTAGTCGTTAGCGCTTGCTGCACCGGATGTAACCAGTGCTGCTGCCAGCGCCAGTGATGCTAAATGTTTCTTGAACATATATGTCTCCTCTCAGAGCATCCCAATGATGCTCACAACCCATGATTATTGATAATTCCTGAGGTATTGACAAATCCGCGCATACTGTTGTTTTTAAAGGATTTATACAGTATGAGATCTCAACATTTTTGATTATGAGTACACATTAGGCAACATATTGCCAACAACCCGGCGAAAAGCGGCCTGCGATCTACAGCAACTCATCCCGTTTGATGCCCAGTTTCGACATTTTGTCGTTCAGCGTTCTGCGGTTTATCTGCAATGCATCCAGTACATTTGCGATGCGGCCGTTATGTTGGATCAGACTGCTTTCGATCAGATGTTTTTCGTAAGCCAGCACTCGCATTCGCAATGGGTATTCATCTTTTATTCCTTCAAAAGCCTTGCGTGAATGCGCAATAGAACCATAGTGGCTGCTGCGCAGTGATGCCAGTACATCGAGCAGTTCATCGGGCTCTACCGGTTTTTCCAGAAACTCAACAGCGCCAAGTTTCATAGCACTAACTACATCGCGAACGGATGCAAAACCCGAGAAAAAGACAACAGGGATTAGCGGTTGCGACTCTCTGGCCTGAACTGCAAACTCAATACCGTTGCACTCCGGCATGCGAAGGTCTGTCACAATGGCATCTATAGCGTGCTCAGCCAATCGTTGCATAGCGGTTGCAGCAGACTCAGCAACAATAACGTCAATATTGTGCAATCGTAAAAAACGGCTGTTAGCACCGAGCACATCATGATCGTCATCCACCAGCAGTACTGTGAAAGATGTGCCCTCATTCATAGAATATTTTCATCATAGTTTATAACAGGGTCAGGCTACGGCCAGCGGTATCCTGAGCGAGAATACACTGCCCGACGACTCCTGCTTTACATTATCATGCAGGGGAAAATATTGCAGTTGTCCACTATGTTCATCAGCGATCATCTTCACAAGTGTAAGACCCAGTCCGAGACCGCTGCTGCCTTCTTTGTCACTTGCAAACGGTTGGAATAAGGCAGGTTTAATCTCTTCGCTAACACCTTTACCGTTGTCTGTCACATCCAGCGCTGCGTTCTCCCCATGGTGATATACTTTAAGCGTTACAGACGGTTCATCCCGAACAAGCACGGCATCGAACGCATTATAAACCAGATTGAGTAGCGCCTGCTGCAACAGCACTTCATCACCTGAAACAATAAGGCCTGTATCCGTTACCTCTGTCTTAAGAGTTTTAGACATTGCCGGACGCTCTCTTTGCAAAGTTTCAACAACTTCAACAATTAATCTGTCGATGTGCACCTGTGTAAGCTCGGTTTGTTTACGACCGGCCATCGTTCTGAGTGTGGTTACCACCCGGCCGATACGCTTGGTTGTTCTATCACTGTCAATGACTATCTGGCGTACTTCGTCCGCTTTGGCGTCGGGCTGATCAATTACTTTCCGAAGTGACGCCAGATTCAAACGTAAACTGGCAAGCGGTTGGTTCACTTCATGATTTATTGCTGCAGACATTCGCCCCAGCATGGCGAAATTAGATTCTGCAATGAGCGCTTTCTGCGTTGATCGCAATTGTCTTGTACGCTCTTCAACCTCTATTTCAAGCTCATGTGCATGACGATGCTCGGTAGCGGCGAGCCTTTTTTGTGTCAACATATTACGGTAGATTAGCGCAACAATCGCTAACAGTGAGCCGATAGCGAGAACATAGTACATTGCTCTTACAAATAACCAGTAGCGCTCGACTATAAGCACCAGCTGCCACTTCTCAGACGTGAGAGCCCGGCTCTCTGCATACCATGGCGGGTTGCCGCCAGCGCTTACAAACGATGAAGATAATTCGGTGGTGAAGTCAAATCGACTGGTATCAGCAGTCACGTAGCGTCGATCGCGACTTATCTTTTGCGTCTCCCCGTCAGTCAGTTTTCTGGTCGTGGAATACAGAAATTCTGTGTTTGTCGATAGAATAACAACACCCAGTTCATCTAATGCCACCCATTCATAAGGAGACAACCGCCACGCATCAAACAGTCCTGCCAACTCTGCCTTGACCACAACAACACCTTTTGTCTCACCGTCAATCCGTACTGAATTAGCCACAAAATAACCCGGTATACCGGTGGTAGCACCAACAGCAAAAAATGTTGCCTGGTTCGAGCTCATCGCCTCCTGAAAGTACGGCCGGAACCCGTAGTTCACACCGACAAAACTGACCGTGTCCTGAAAATTACTGGAAGCCACCGTAGTGCCCTGAGAATCCATAACGAATGCGAAATCCGTACGACTGGTTTTTTGCGCCTGTAGAAGACTTTGATTTGCGTTTGTCAGGTTTTCCTGCGTTGTATCTTTGAGAACCTGCACCACGTGCGGGTGAGTGGAAAGAATTGCCGGTAAAACCGATAAACGATCGAGTTGGCGATCAAGCTCGGCCGCTTTGCCGGCCAGTTGCAACTGCATGAATTTTGCCTGGCGTAATTTTTCGAACTGAAAAGATGCCAGTAGCAATAATGCAGCTCCAAGCAGGACTGCAAGTAACCACAGAGCAGCGCGATTCAACACAATATACCTTCACAACAGACTGCGGCTCTTGCGGGTGGCTTATCTTTCAACAGTATTAAGCGGGAAATCAGATACCGGTGTTCCAGGCGCTTAACGCAGAAGTGTTTAGAACGGAGTTTCATGTAGCAGTATATTAATAGTTTGCTGCAAATCAGGATACATGCAATACCACACACTGGTCTTTTTTTGCGAATCAACTCAGATTTTCATTCTAGTCCCGGTCGCATCAAACAAAGGCGAAACGCTCAAATGTGCCTCGTACAGGCTTCCGCCAATATCTACTTCTACCGTCTCATCCGATTGTACAATACCCGACACTAAAACACTTGATGCCTGAGCCAGCGCGATCGGCTTGCCTACCCGGTAGCCAAAAGCACAGGAGGTTGTTTTACCGATGATATCGTTATTGTAGATGACCGGCTCATGCCCCAGTGGCACCACAAAATCATCAGCAAAAGTTAACGAGACTATCTGATTAGGGGATACCTGATCAGTGGATGATTGTTGCAGTCGCTTTAACAGAGCTTCATAACCGGTAAAACCACCCGATTTACGGGTAAACGTGTGCAGGCCGACCTCAAACGGCGAGACATCCGAATCAAGCTCATGCCCCATCGCACGAAAGCCTTTCTCTATACGCATTGATGTTTGCGAAAAAAGCCCGGCGGGTTTGGCACCGGCTTTTTTTAGCGCTCTATACAGTGCTTTAACATCTGCGCTTTTACAGGTAATCTCCCACCCTGCCTCACCTACATATGACAATCGCGCTGCACGTACAGCAATACCCGCCATCGTTGTTTCTGCATGTTTGAAATACTTCAAAGACTCCAGTTGCGCACCTAAAGAAGCTGTGAT
>CAYLZS010000119.1:0-6880 GCA_964388065.1 uncultured Granulosicoccaceae bacterium | reverse complement strand
GCAGACAACCCGATACCCGGAGCACCGGAATTGAATTTTGCGTTGTCTTCGATCCACAGACTACCCCAGCCGGTGTGGACCATAACCACATCTCCGGTACCAGGTGGTGCTATACCCTGTTTTTCCAGTGCTGCCTTAATGTCATCAGCGGTAACTTCCTCACCCAGTTCCATTGGCCTGCCTCGCAGACTAACCATATCAATCAAAAGGCCACGCGTAAAAAATGGCTTGACGTGTTCCATTCCCAGTTTTCTAACACCATAAGAACCGAATACATCTGATGCCGGAACACCGCCGTAAAAAACTGGTTTATCGCCACCGATACCAATGTGTGCCAGTCCATCGAATTGAGTGCCGACCTGACCAATTTCAGTAGACAGATAATCATCCATCCAGATAACTTTATTGTCAGCAAGGGGACCTCCTGCCAGTCCACCGGTACCGCGTAGTGCAAAAACACGTGATCCGAACAGGGGCATCGCAGACTCGTAGGTTCTGCCAATTGAAATCACGGTACCGGTTTTCATCAGGCCCATGGCTTCTTTAACTTTGTCTGGTGTCATCAGGTTTGATGCGCCAGCCTGATCACCTTCTCCAAACGGTGCGGTAAGCCCGTGGCCGTCTGCAAGAGCGGTGTTCGATAGTGATAGCGCTACTGCAAATGAAAATGCAGCCAGGGTCTGGCCGGTTCTGATTAAACTTTGCATAGTATTCCTCCAATTATAAGATTGCTGGTGGATCCTACAGTCCACAATCAGAGACTACGCTTGTAACCCCGCGTCAGCAAGAGGGCAGAGCTAATGGACACAATGATCAGGATTTACCTCCGATAAGCACTGAAAGCGCGGTGTTCTCACATTTTTCAAGGGTAAATGCTGCGCTATAGTGGATCTTGTGTTTTTTCAGGAACCAGCCAACCGTCATATGCCGCGATTAGCCCGGCAATGGGCACTCGAATTTCAACAGTGAAGTTGAACTGTCTATTATGCTCAAACTCATAGCTTTCGCCTTTGGGCAGGCATACTGCCGGTAGCGGCAGGTTTAAAAAAGTACAGCGATCTACATTAAAATAGAGGCGTTCATTTTCAATAAGCAAATCCAGTTCGAATTTGAACAATCCAAAATTTTCAATTGCAACGTAACTGGTGGTGCCGTCTTTGTACTTTTTACCCAGCGTAAAGTGACTGTTAAAAAAATGTCCATTGAAATTTCGCGTCCATTTCTCTGAGTTGTCAAAACGTTCAAAGGTGACCTGCAAAGGTTTGTAATCGGGTAGGCCAGGCTGTGAGGGCACTGTTAGCCCGACAGTTCGCGAGATCAGCCTGGCTAACCATGTCTTGCCAGTTTGCGTGCGTGCTTCCCCGGTCCATACTGTCGCGGCATCCGGACCGTGAAGTGTCTGCAGACAGTGCGGCAATTCGAAAAACCGGTCGCCCATTGCAACTTGAAAAAGACTTTTTGCAAGCAGGTTTGATTTTGCTGTTAATGCTTCAGTTGCCTCTGTCCCTGAATCTGCTGCCGGGTCAGTCATTGGGTGCTGCCCCGCAAGTTGGTTTGCATGGCAATCTCAACATTCGGATCTTTAAAAACATAGCCATGTGCCAGCGCCTTAGCTGGCACAACGGTTTGATCACCAAGCAGGATTTCTCGGCCCAGCCCACCGAGTGCCTTGATAACAAAAGCGGGTATAGAAACCAGAGTCGGACGATAGAGTGCGCTGGCAACAGCTTTGGTAAACCGTTTGTTGTTAACAGGTTCTGGCCCGACTCCGTTGATTGCACCTGTTATTGCAGGTGTTGCGATGATATGGCCAATCAGTCCGACCAGATCATCACGGGTAATCCAGCTCATCATGTGATTGCCATTCCCGAATACTGCACCACCGCCAAATTCGGTGGGAATGATAATCTGATTTAATGCGCCACCTTCGCGATCCAGCACCATACCGATTCGCAGTAATACCACACGCACTTTATAAGCTTCTGCTTTACGCGCCTCGGTTTCCCAGTCCCGACAAAGTTTTTGCGATACGGTACCATCACTGGTGATCTCGTTATCTTCCCTCAGTTCGCCATCCGGGGTTACGCCATAGACACCGATGGCACTGCCATTCAGCAGAAGCTCGGGTTTGCTTTCCAGGCGTGCGATCAGCTCAATTAGCTTACTTGTCAGACCTATCCGACTCTCTCGCATTGCTATTTGTTTTTTGGCCGTCCACAAACCATTGCTTAGTGATTCACCGGCCAAATTTATAATCACATCGATACTGGCATCGTTTTGAATATCAGCCAGTTTTTCTATTAGTGTTATAGGTGCAGGCAGGTCAGCGGTTGTTGCGTTGCGTGTGAGAACAATTATTTTGTGACCATCAGCCTGTAAAGCCGGGATAAGGCGTCGGCCGATAAAGCCTGTTCCGCCAGTAATCAATACTGTTTTCTGGCCGTCCATTTTAGTTATCAGGTCGGCAGCAGGGCGCGTCCAAAGTTGTTTTAAACGACGGCTTGCGTGAAAATCCCGTAAACCCAGTACAAATACACCCAGTGCGGCGATTATCATTAGCACGCTCCATGGTCCATACCATGTCCATGTCAGTGCTGTATCATTGTGCCCCCAGTTCCACAGCACCGGAACCAGTAATGACAGTACAACGCCGTAATTTGCTGTTAAAACTGTATGCAGCAACCGCTCACTGGCAGGTAGTTTTCGGGTTAGATCTTCTTCAACAAAATCCCACAAGGTGATTAAAAATTCGACTCCGAGCCCGATTATAATTACATAGGCCCATAGCCCACCTGGCTCAATTGTGCCGAGACCAAAAAATATCACCGCGTAGAATATATTGCGAATACCATGCAGCCACAGCTCGTGTGTCTGGCTTTTACGCCACGCGAGCTTTTCAGAAAACTCGTGATGGTAAAGTGTGTCAGAGCCTCCCATAACGATCTGTAAGGTTATAAATATCCAGACAATGGTAGTCATTTATATCTCCGTATCCTTAAACATCACTCGTTGATTAAATAGTTGCCCAAACCATGGGTGGACCAGTTGCAGGCCAAACTCAAACCATCTGCCGTCACGACATTTGCCACCATCTGTATGACTAACTGTCAGCGTTCCGGGCTCCAGGAATTTCGGCAGATAAAGCCGTGTTCCAAACAGCGTGAAAAAATACCTGTCGTGCAGGAACAGCAGTACGCCATTCTCGACAGCGAGGCGCAGCGTCATGCCAATACCGCAACCAATATATTCTTCAAGTCCGGTGGGGCCGGCAAAGCGCTTACTGCTGTGAACAATTTGAGGGAAGCCTGCATGGCGTCCGTATTGCCTTGTCCAGAATTGGCCACTGCCTTTGGCATCTTCGGTTATCGTTACTATCGCTGCCTGTCCGGTATTTGCCCTGTCAATAGGGAGTGGGGCTCCGACAATCCGTAAAACCTGCGCAAGCACCCAGCCAATGGTGTTCATGTGCGTGTGTGAGACAGTGCCTTTATAAATCTGGCTTTCGCCGTGTCTGACGCGCTTGTTAAATCGACGCTGTACAGATTGTGGCAATTCATTCCAGCCGCGTTTGCCCAGAAGCTGTCGAAAACGTATGTCACCCAGATACTGGCCCGGATTTGTTTTACGGTTAGCTTTATCTGCTTCGACTTTATTTCCGGTCTTTTTTACTACTGGAAAATGCAAAGTCTTATCTGTACTTTTGAACCTGTTCATTACCCCGTTCCGTAGTGGGTGAATAAAATTTCTCTACTGTGGTTTTTTAGGTTTAGCTGATTTTCTTTTGCGAGAGATATTCAAAAAACCGACAATGCGATCCCCCAGTGACACCAGATGGCTCAAAGTTGCCGGCGGCAGCGTTGCCATTTCTTCATACCAATTGCCAATAGTATTGGTGAAATCCTGCATCTCCTGCAGACGTTTACGCTGTTCTGCGCTTACCGTTTTATCGGCGTCTGCGGCCTGTAAGCACTGCGTCAGTGTTTCAAGGGCAGGGTCTATCTCACGCTCTTTTCGAATGGCGGCAACTTTCTTGGCAATTGCCCAAACATCAGTATCTGCAGAGTAAAAATCCCGACGGTCTCCGGTGATTGGCACCCGTACGATAATTTTTATTTTCAAAAGCTCTTTCAGGCTATTAGACACATTAGAACGTGCCACCCCTAAGCAGGCGGCAATTTGCTCTGCGTGAAGTGGATTCTCACTGACGTAAAGCAAAGCGTGAATTTGTGCGACGGTACGGTTTACACCCCATGTACCGCCCATATCACCCCAGTGCAGGATAAAACGGCGCAGTGCCTCCGGCATCTCATCGAGAGCTGTCATTTCATCTGTATCTGTAATTTCTGTCATAACAGAAATATAAGAAACTCAACTCAGTTAGTCAAGAGGTGGAATTCACATCCTGCGAGCTGGTTTTTGAATAGCGTGTAGCGACTGACAGTATTATATTTAATTAATACAATGGGATATAGTGACTATTTAATGTGTTGTGTCATCTAAAGGTCAAAGTAAATTATAAAATCACTGCCTCAATCTCAACTTGATGAGCAGTTGGAGATGATGAACAGAGTAACCACCACCTAGCCAATGCGTTGCCGCTTTCGCAGCTTGTTGATCGTGGTAGAGAGGAGAGCGCATCAGAGTTGTTGAGGCATTGGTATATTATTATTCTCAGCGAGCGTTTTTAAAGCGGGTGGTATCGTTTCGTGCAACGTAACGCCGTCACGCAGTTGTTCTGTTTTGCGTGCAATCGCTCGCTGCCCGGGCACACGCACCGGCTTGCTTTTATCGATAGGTTTGTTAGATACGCTGCGATCGACCAGCCACTGCATTTGACGTTCAAATTCAGTCGCACCACCAAAAGCATCGCAATCAGTCAATTGCAGATAGACGGTTGCACCCCATTGATCTGGTTTATCTATACGTCCATGCCCGGCCAGCCCACCGGTCATTGATTCAACAAACAGCGCCAGTGAAAATCCTTTGTGGCCAGCCTCGACACCACCGAGTGGCATCAGAGTGCCCGGGGGATCATCCTCCAGAACCGCAGGCTCTGTTGTCGGGCTGCCGTTTGCATCGAGCCACCATTGATGAGCTCCCTGCTGACCACTATTGTGTAATCTGCTCGTCATGCCATTGGTTGTGATTGAAGCAGAGATATCAATCATAATTGGCCCGCTGGTTGACGGTATGCCGTAACTCATCGGGTTGGGAGTCACCAGTGGTTCGGTGCCACCAAATGGTGCAACGCTTGCCACCGATGGATCACTACACATTAACTGCACCATAAAGCCATCGCGTGCCGGCTGTTCAAGATAGGCGGCCAGTGCTGCTATATGACTGCTCTTCCTGATAGCGAGCGTCGCCGTGCCGTATTCATGTGCTACTTTCCGAGCCCAGTCCAGGCCTCTTCGAACCAGGTATGGGCCAGGCAGATAGTTACCATCCCATAGTGCAACTGCAGATCGCTGGCTAACAATCTCTATCTCTCCGCTGCCACGCATCTGGCCTTTTTTCAGCACATTAAGATAGGGTGTCAACAGGGCGAGACCGTGAGTGTCGTGTCCGTAAAGATCACCCTCAACCAGAACCTGTGCAACGTCCTGAGCCATGTCCGGCTGCATGCCATTGGCTTCCAGCACCTGCGCTGCAAAAGTTATTAACGAATCTGCCTGGTATTTAGCTGTCATGGGTATTTCTGTATCTCGTTTTGTAGTTAGATGGTTCTATGATGATTCGATTGAACGCTTAAATCTGTACAGTACATTGCTCTGACATTCCTGCCAAACTATTAAACATCTGCCACAATAGTTCCTCACAGGGCTATTATATGACTAAAATTCCAGAGTCAGAATCAGCAGTTTGCGTCAACCGTTGTGAAAGAAAGCGTCAAAATATCAT
The DNA here is from genome assembly GCA_964388065.1 of uncultured Granulosicoccaceae bacterium. Taxonomy (GTDB): domain Bacteria; phylum Pseudomonadota; class Gammaproteobacteria; order Granulosicoccales; family Granulosicoccaceae. Next base: position 979 of record CAYLZS010000119.1, on the reverse strand, counting down.
CCAGACAGAGCTGGCTGCGCTGCGCCAATACCGTGAAGATCATGCACAACATCACTACTGAGCGTAACGCTATAAGCTCCGGAGCAGGGCAAATATTGCAGGATATTTCGTGATCCTTAGAATCACTCTATCGCACCTTGTAGTGGTTGGTTATGTCTAAGAGGTACTCAGGCAAGCAAATCGAAAAAGCAGGTCAGATCCTTTCTGAATCTGCTGATCTTGAATATGCTGAATTATCTGATCAGATGGATGTACTTTCTTTCTGGCGTTTCTGCCACGAAAAGCCGTTGTATGAAGCTTTCAATATTCTACAGGAGGTAGTTTCGGATTATGACAAAGAAGCTATCTATGCAAGGCGACTGAAGCGAACATCATCAATAGTTTCAAAGCTGCGCCGCTTCGGAAGAATGAGCCTGAAGAATATGCAGGATATCGGTGGCTGCCGGGCTATTGTAGCTAACGAGAAAAAACTACAGCAAATTGTACGCAAGCTGCGTAAACGCCGTGAGTTTAAGGGTAACGATGGCAATGTTCGCTCCAAGGACTATTTGAAACGCCCCAAGGATGACGGCTACCGCAGTTACCATCTTGTTGGTAAGTTTAAGGATGGAGCCAGCAGCAGAAGTATAGAGGTTCAGGTGCGCACTCTAATGCAGCACTATTGGGCAACCGCACTTGAGATTGTAGATATATTTACCGGCCAGGCGCTAAAGTCAAACCAGGGAGATGAAGAGTGGAGCAATTTTTTTCGTCTTGTCAGTGAACAGTTTGCAGCGATGGACGAGCTGCATTTATTTCACTCGCTCTCAGACAGTGCGAAGCATGCAAAGTATCTGGCTAAAGTGAAAACATCACCAGCGCTTGTTAAAGGGGTTCGTGACGTCCAGAAAATTTCTAAAAAGCTTGGTGTTAAAGCGCGGTTACTGGCATTTACCGGATCGCTGGATGTTATTAATGAAAAAATAGACCTGAACGCTGG
>CAYLZS010000118.1:0-2703 GCA_964388065.1 uncultured Granulosicoccaceae bacterium | reverse complement strand
TCCGGTGCGGGTAAAAGCACTACCGCCTCGTTACTGATGCGACTCTATGAAGTGGAGGGCGGGCGCATCACACTGGACGGACATGATATCCGGCATCTTACCCAGGATGGCTTGCGCAGCCAGATCTCGATGGTTACTCAGGAGACGGCAATGTTCAATCGCTCAGCGCGTGAGAACATTCGCTACGGTACGCCAAACGCCACCGATGAAGCAGTGGAGGCCGCCGCCACTCGTGCTGCCGCGGCAGAATTTATTCCCGATCTGCGTGACTTAAAGGGTAGAGAAGGCTATGACGCTCATCTTGGTGAGCGCGGTGTAAAGCTGTCGGGTGGGCAGCGGCAGCGTATAGCACTGGCACGAGCTATCCTTAAGAACGCGCCGGTACTTATACTCGACGAAGCAACGTCGGCACTCGACAGCGAAGTGGAGGCTGAGATTCAGTCAGCGTTGCAGGATGTTATGCAGGGCAAGACCGTTATAGCGATCGCGCACCGGCTCTCAACAATTGAAAGTATGGACCGGATAATAGTTCTCGAAGAAGGTCGAATCATAGAGCAGGGAAGTCATCAGGAACTTCTTATGCGCAGCGGACAATATTCCAGATTCTGGAATCGACAAGCTGGTGGCAACTCCGTGTCAGCTGCCGTGTAATTGCCAGCCGTTATTTTTACCGGAGTTATGAGGACCTGACGGGTGCTGGTTTGCAGTTTGAAGGGAGCAGATATCTGTTGCAGTCATATAACCTTTAATTCGTATCTGCAGGTCTGTATTTATCACTGAATCGAAATTCCGTGTAGCTAATGTGGTAGCCAAGGTCATTGATGTATTCATCATAGGCCAGTTGGTCAGCCGGGCTGGCATCCTCGTAACGCACTTCTATTTCCAGTTCACCTGAAGCACCCAACAAATCGAAAGTAGTCTTATTGGCTTGATCATCATTAGTTTTGTAGTTGCTTTGTTTGGCTGAGTTAATCTCGGAACTTTTGACAGTGGGGGTTGATGCGCTTTGTATACTTTCGGTGTTACTTCTTTCGTTTTGTAAAAATCTACCCGGCCGTACATTGGTAATGTTGTATACCGTTTTTACTTCAACGGGTCCCTTGGCAGCTTCATTGGCTTTCCAAAGTGCTAACTCCAATCGGAGAAGCTCTTCGTTCAGGTGTAATGTTTCTTCTCTGAGATAGTCGGTCTCTTCCATTGCCGACTCCAGGCTTTCCTGCAACGTATCATTTTCCAGTAAAAGCTCCTGGATTTGGTTTTCGTACGAGCTGATCAGTTCGACATCCGGCGAGTAATCGCCCGACTGTTCTGTTGCCGGTAAGTTGTCGGTGTGTTGTGTGGTTACTTCCCCATCGTTTATCGCTGAATTGTTTATCGCTGAGTTGTTTATTGATGAGTCATCGGACGCTGTGACTGGTAGGGGCGTAAGCACGACAGACTTGTCAGGCTCAGCGCTAATTGCTGTTGCATTGGCAACAGATGGGTGGTCGTTTAGCAGCAGATAACCGACCGCCACCAGTGCAACGAATGCTGCGCCGATACCGAAAAGATAATTTCGATTGCCTGCTCGAGGTGCACCAGCCGCTTTATTCGGCGCGGAGACGGACCGACGTCTCGGTAGCAGTAATAAGCTTTGTGTTTTGGAGCGTGGTTTGAATATGCTCATGGCTTGTCGCCCATAGTTTGATTCAACAGCGGTTTGATCGAGTCAGCGTAGCCTTTCATATTAACTTAATCCAGGTGGTGGTTGAACTGCAGAACGTCAGACCTGAGTGATCGAACAAGGTAAAAGGAATGCCTGGTTCGCATATGTGGGTTTTGTGCATCTAAAGACAGCTGACTTTGTTGATCAAAAGCATGCAGTTTAATGCTGTAAATGGTTTTGCAAAGCCGTAGTCATTTTTACCTGAAAAAGCAGGCAGATCCTGTACGGTCGGGTGATGTTCAAAAGCCTCCCGCCGATACGTCGGCGGGAGGCTTCCCAGATTGCTTCTTTAGACTACAGGCGGGCCGGCAGAGACCGGAACTCCCTAACGAGCTATCATTTCTTTTTTACGGATCACCAGTGAAATTGAATTGAAGCACGCTGTTTACGGCGTCATTCCAACGAGGAATATTGTTGCCCCGACTGGCCCAGATAGGGGCAGCCATGTCAGTGACCTGCTGGGTGCCTCTTCCTCTGTTCCTGAACGACCAGATTGTTCCTGCTTCACCGGTCAGCGAACCGTCGTGATCGAGGATTACTCTGTCGCGCCCGCCATTCTTGCCCCAGGTGAACTGGTGCTCTCGAGGCATGTCTTCAAATGACAACAGGCGAACATGGTTCCTTACTCTGTCACTGTTGCGGCGGCCACCAATACCAACGTCCCAGCTTGCCCAATTTGAAAAATCATTTTGTCCGTGCTTCTGGTTAAAGCCGACAAAGTGAATATTACTCAAAACTGAGGTGCCTCCGGTGTACAACCGAAAGGGCCGCCCTGGACTGATCCATCGGCTCTGACGGAGCCTTCGACGAAGTACGCCTGCTCTGAAGAGTGCGCTGTGTTGTTGTCGAACACCAGATCACTCCGGTCACCAGGCGGGATGGGTTGCCCTGCGCTGTCACCATGCGGTGCGTTGTTCCCGAAGAGCCAGAAGCCTACCTCTGCAGAGCCAGCCGCGGTGTTACCGGTGAAGGTGTTATTGGGGTGTTCGATCCAATAG
>CAYLZS010000117.1:0-3048 GCA_964388065.1 uncultured Granulosicoccaceae bacterium | reverse complement strand
GTGCAGAAGTGAGGGTGTTCTATGCGTTAGAGGGTGAAGAGCCGGTTGAATTGACTGGCTAACAGTGAAAGGAGAAAGTATGCAGCGAGTAGACAGTAAAGATACAGGGACAAAAAAAGCTGCGATTCACAGATGAGTGTTAGTAATGCATATTAGTTGTATATTCCCTATTGAGGTTGGTGCCGAAACACTGACAGAGTTAGTGTTTGATGATTACATCATTCCCTTGGAGATATCCGTAAATAACTGGAGATGTTGGCAATTGGGGACAGGTATAGATCCGGGCTCGATTAAGGAGAAAGCCGATAAAGAGCAAATATTAAAGGAGATACGAAAGTATACACCCAAGGGCATTCATAGTTTTGGAGAGCTAAGGGGGACGGACACACACGATGTTCATTTAAAAGAAAACACAGATTTCTGGCATTCCCGCCCGCCCTACAATTTAAGTGATTCAATAGATCTTGAGGTTAACGCTGGTAGCACATTCTTGACGCCAGACAGAAAAGGGATAATATTTGATCATATGATGAGTTTGTTTAAAAAACTCGCAAAAGAATACAGAATGATCGAAGGATCTTTCGATAGAGGTGGTTTTTCATACATACCTTTTAATTGGCTAATGAGATCCGGTGCTGCGGCTATGTTAGTAGACCCTGTTGAGATTGAAGGACAATACGAGGACCCGAATTGGTATTGGCGTGCCTGGGACGAAATACACGATCTGGGTTCGGGTAAGAAATTATGTATCAGAACGAAAGACATACTGGATGATGAGAAGTATCGAGATCTGATGGTTGAGCGAGCCTGGGAGGCTGCATATCATGCAAAACCGGGTGTATTCCAGATACCGGGTATGCCGACAAAACCCCATATAAGAGAATATGAACAAAAGAATTTTATAGATGTAAAGCCGTATATGGACGAGGAGAGCTATGATGAAGAAAGTCAGCGGATAGTCTATGCAGCATATCCACAGAAAAGCACCGGTCGATTACCGCTGAAATCACTGGCTCTATTGGGAGATAATGCATATGACCAAAAAACAGCTGATGGTCGAGCGGTAAAAGAAGTGCAGGTTATATTCAACTCAGAAGAAGCAGCCGTTGAGAGCAAGAATTTACTGCTTGGTGCAGAAGTGAGGGTGTTCTATGCGTTAGAGGGTGAAGAGCCGGTTGAATTGACTGACTAACGGTGAAAGGAGAAAGTATGCAGCGAGATAGACAGATTCAGTTTAGATCCAACCAGCCCTTTGAAACGATCTTAGAAGTGAGTACATAACTCAAACCAGTGTTGTGGTGAAATGCCACACAAAAAAATAGGTGGAGTGTTTTGGCTGATAGCCCCACGTTTATCATCTCAAGAACTAAAAAGGACAGGCGGTGCGCGAGATTTGGATTCGACGCAGTTGGTTCGGGTTTATCAATTCTTTGGAGAAGAACACCAACAAGGGTTGATGGATTCGATCAATGTTAATGCGAGTCCGACCACGCGCCAACAGGTTTTAGTTTCACTAAATACCAATGTCGAATCCGCTAGCGATGGGTTACTAGCAAGCGGTTTGGCGCAGGAACCAGGTAGTGATGCTATTGCCGAATTATCGGTGGAGCAAGCGACTGAGATAGCGACCGGGATTGCAGATAGCTCCCCCGATCAAATTGCTCAACAACTAAGCACGATCACATCAGCCCCCAAGAGCATTATGCGCGATGTGTTGATACAAACAACTGTACTAAAAATTCCTCAGAACCGTTTTGAAGAATCGCCAATGCTGCGTGAAGCAGTAGCAGATGCTTATGTGTTAACGCAGCCGGAACAACGCGCAACCAATAAAAATATGTTGGTTGATGTGCTAGGCACTGCAAGCGGTCGCGAGTTTGTATTCAGCGGTCCACCATCGCTTAGAAAGATAGCGATTGAGGGCATTTTAGCCGGTAGTGCTTCGTACCTATCTGCCGCCGCCGGTGACGGTTGGCTCGATCAAAAAGTGCTGGAAACCTATGCAACCCCCGCTTTTGATGTGGCTGCACAGAAAGGTTCGACCACCGTCAGTGGAGATAGCGTAAACAATGCTGTTGGTTCGGCAATGGGTCATCCTCCGGGAGTTGACGTACCCGCCGACCCAGAAGCTTTTGAAGCGCTTATGCAGTCTGCTGCCAACGGTGAAGCCAATTTATATGCAGGCAATGAGGTCGTAGATACTATTGCAGGTGGTATTGCCGAAGCCACCAAAGATATGGGTGGTGATCTTGCTCAACCGGTCAGCATTACCAGCTTGCCTGTTCAATTTTCCAATGAAGGTACTGGTCCGGTCAGCTTGCAGGTATTTCGTGTTGAGTTGGAAGGTGAAAGCAGACTGGTTGATAATCAGGGCCGCGTATACGAAAATTTTGATGATTGGAAATCGTCGAACGTACTCCCGGCCGGTATGGTCACCTACCGTGATGGTATGCGCAGTGATGGTGCGTTGGTTACCGAGGTTACCCACACAGTAGTTGATACTGGTTGGGAGCGCTTAGGGCAGGTTGCAGATGTTGCAGCACTGGCGGGAGGAGTTGCTGCATCTGGTGTGATTTTATTTGCCAGTGCGGGAACCGCCACACCATTGGTGGCGGGCGCATGGGGTGTAGCGTTGGGTAGTGCGGCCTATTCAGGTAGCAAGGCGGCGATGAGTTTACATGATCGACACAGCCACGGTCAGACCCTGAATCTGTCTGATCCGGAAGCACGTGCCGCCTGGTTTGATGTTGTGGCAAGTGCGGCCACGGTAGGTGGGGCAGGGATTACCAAGATCGCTGCAAAGGCAAACTCAATCCGTTTGGCACAGACCGGTGCGCTGCTTAACACAAGTGCCGATTATGCAGATGCTATAACCATGCTCGATACAGGTAGGGCACTGGCCACCAATTGGAACGACATGAGTAGTGCCCAGAAGGCGCAGGGGTTATTGACCGTTGCGTTCTGGGGAGGCATGACGGGCGTCTCGGCACGAGCCAGTGGTGGGTCTGTTACTGATGTGTTTAATCCGCGAATACAGATGCAGCAGGC
>CAYLZS010000116.1:0-5812 GCA_964388065.1 uncultured Granulosicoccaceae bacterium | reverse complement strand
TGTTTAGTACCGTTTTCAACCGAACGGAGCATTGTTTGACAGTGAACCTGCAATCTTTTCAATTCGCCCAAATATCTCGAATATCGATAAACGGTGCTTTGTGCAGAGCAACACGGATTGTGATTCTCTTTTTTAGTGTCGCCGTCCTTATAATACGGATTTTAAAATCCGGTTTTAAGCAAACGCGGTTGGAATCCACGAGTTAGCTCTAAAGGCTTTACGGGAAAAACATACCGTAGTCCGTAACAAATAAATTTCATGCAGTGATTTCCGGTTTACAGAAATTTCCGTTACCTGGCACGGTGTTTAGCCGGAACCACTGCAATGCCAGTGGTTGAGTCATTCATAGATTTGTGACAAATAACGAATAGACGCTGCAACTGATAGAGCTGATTCTTATGTTTGCATTCAGCGCTTGTATGTAAATACATCTAACTTAAGATGTACAATTTAAGATGTGTGTTCCACTCAAACGACAATCAAACACCGTTATAAATTTGTTATCTATTACGGATACTTTTTTGCGACGCGGTCGACTAAATGGTTTTGCAGCATGTATACCCTTTTGCCTCGACGCTCTGGATAAATGAAAGCTGAGTTGAGTTTGAAGTTGTAATGTCAAACATATGTCAGTAGCACCTCCAATTCCTCCGTGATCAATACGCCTAAGACGTCAAACCTACTAATTTTAGTCTTAATGAGTGCAAATCATGAGAATTCCCAAGAACGTAACCACTGGTTACAGACCGCTGCGCAAAGCATACAGTCTGGCAGGCGCAGCCTTAGCCCTAACACTCACCGCATGCGATGGCGATACACTGGAAGGTATCCAGGGTGATTTAGAGGATGGCATAGAGATCAATGTCTCTACTAATGACGATGGTAACGTTGTAGTGAGCCTCATCGAGGACGATGACAACACAGCAGACGATGACAACGCCGCAGACGATGACAACACGGCCGCTCCCACCCCTGTTGCAACATCGGAACCCGGATCATTTCAGGTTACATTCACCAACCTGACGCAAGGTCAGCCCATGACTCCTCCTGTTGTGGCATTGCATGATCCATCTGTTCACCTGTTTCAAGTTGGTGAAGTTTCAAGTGATGCCATTCAGGTTATTGCCGAAATGGGCAACAACGCTCCATTGGTTGAATTTGCAGTCGCCAACCCATCTGTAGTTAGCGCAGCCGGTGTTGCCGGTGATGCTCCATTTGGTCCAGGTGGCCAGGTAACACTCAACCTGACAACCACAGAGGAAGGTCAGGTATTTAGCGCGGTAAACATGCTTATTTGCACTAACGACGGTATCTCCGGTGTAGACTCAATAGCGCTGCCTGCCGGCACTGATCCGGTTGTCGTACTGGCACGACCTTACGATGCCGGCACCCGCATCAATCAAAACAACTCCTACTCTTTCTTTCCACCACCGTGCCGAACTAACGCCGAAGGTGCGCTAATTGATGTTGCCGAAGCACCTCTCGAGTCACCACGCCAGGCTATTGGTGCCCATGCAGGGCAGCTAAACATTGCCAACACACCATTGGGCAGTAACTGGAATTTCGCAACTACTGACGACGTGCTGATGATCGAAATTGTACGTACCGACAGCTCTGATGCCGATGCTGACGGTGGAGATAGTACTCCCGAGGCACCTGCAACAACCAGCGTCACCGTGAGCTTAACTAACACATCTGATTCGCAGCCCATGACCCCGCCTGTTGTCGTATTACACAACGCACCAGATGCAGACAATGGCGTACGCCTTTTCGAAGGTGGCCAGCCTGCAAGTGACCCAATCATTGCCATAGCGGAAAACGGCAATAACACACCATTGGTAGAGTTACTGGAAAGTCTGGAAGGAGGCCCCGTTAGTACATTCGCACTGGGCTTTGCAGATCCCAGCGCCCCCGGCCCACTGCTACCCGGTAACACTGCGACTGTTGACCTGAACTTAGAATCTGAAGATCAGGTTATGTCTATCGTCAGTATGGTGGTATGTACAAACGATGGTTTCAGCGGTGCAGACTCACACACCCTGTCTGCCGACGCATCAGAAACATTCACTTTGCCTATCTATGATGCAGGCTCAGAAACCAATGTTCTGACACTAAACTACTGGGTACCACCGTGCAGCCCTGATGGCGCTAGTGAAAACATCACCGACGATGAGAACGGCTCTATCACCTTGCACCCTGGTCAGTCTGGTTCAGAAAATCCGGTTTTCGATTTTGAGGCAGGAACAGGACTGTTGGAAGTGACTATCACTCGCAACTAGAATGAGTAGTTAATAGACGCTGTGGTACAAAGAAAACAGCGCTAAAATGCAAATTCAAGGCCGCTAATTTAGCGGCCTTTTTTTATTGTAACTATTGCCCAATAACACACTTGCAGTGCCTGTCTAATTTACAGTTCCGATGGCCTTTACCGACCGACCATCAGATTAAGCTGTTACCAGAACAATTACTCAGCTAGTTTTGTTGTAAATGAAATATTGGGTACCGATACAGCCAGTCTTTCTTTAATTCCTGACGGTGAGCATGTAATGGAAGTGAAATGGCACCTTTCTGAGGACTACTACACGGCCACTACAACCAAACCTGACGAATTGATAAATATCCTGCGATCGGCCGTTGCAATCACAGTAGCGTATCAGCCATTTTCGTCTGAAGTGGAAAAAGTGTCAACATTTGACTTGCGAGGTAGCGCAAAAGCGATCAGTGTTTTTAAAGAACGATGTATAAATCAACTGTCTGCCTAAGCTCCAATATTTGTTATAGTCACTACGCTGGTATTATCGGTATCACACACACATAATCCCAAATGACTGCACAATATTAAGGGTCAATAAATATGTCGCAAACACCAGACTCTGACCTGCAGGATCATTTATATCTGGAAGAAGTAACGGGTGATCGTGCGCTTGAAACAGTAAAAACATGGAATGCACGCTCACTGCAACAGCTTGAAAATAACCCGCTGTTCGATCAGTTAAATGCACAGGCGCTGGAAATTGTTAATTCAAAAGACAAAATTCCGTATGTCTCCTGCCGAGACAGCATGGTGCACAATTTCTGGCAAGACGCCGATCACGTAAGAGGAGTGTGGCGCAGCGCAACACTTAAAAGCTATCTCACAGATGAGCCAGACTGGGAAACCGTGCTGGACATAGATGCATTATCTAAAGCTGAAGATAAAAACTGGGTGTACAAAGGCAATACCGTATACGGGCCAGATAATGAGTTATGTATGGTTTGCCTGTCTGACGGCGGCAAAGATGCATCGGTGTATCGTGAGTTTAATATTCGTACCCGCACGTTTGTTGAAGATGGATTTATCACCAGTGAATCAAAGGGCAGCGTAAGCTGGCTTGATAGCGATCATTTGATTGTTGGTATCGATTTTGGCGCAGATGAAAATGGCAACAGCACACTGACCGAAAGCGGTTATCCAATGATTGCCAAACTGTGGCGTCGGGGAACTCCAATCGAAGACGCAACAGAAATCGGACGAGGCGTACAATCTGATGTGAGGTTTAGCGCGGGAGTCTATGAATTTGCAGATAACCTTCGAGAGATAATTCTGGTGCAGTTCTCAAGCTTTTATGATCGCGAATACTTCTGGTTACCCCATAGCCGGACAGATAAAACCACAGGCATAACATTAGATCAAAAAGTACCACTGCCATTGCCGTCGAAAGTTGGCATTGCAGGAATATTTAAAGACCAGATGCTGGTCAGTCTCGACGAAGACTGGCGTGGATTCAAATCCGGTGACCTTGTCAGTTTTTCGTGGACCGACTTTATGTCCGGCGTTGATAGCAAAAGGGCGGACATTAACGATGTGCATTTGCTCTACAGCCCCGGTGAGCGTGCGTCATTCTATAACTGTGGTGTTACCCGCTCCAGATTACTGGTGTCAATCTACAACAATGTATCCGGCAGCGCTCACGCCTTTGGCTGGGACGGCAAAACATGGAATTCCAAAAAACTGGAATTGCCATCTTTAGGGTCGGTATCTATTGGATCGACAAATCACAGAAATGATATTGCGTTTTTATCAACAAACAGTTTTCTTACCCCGCCTACCCTGTGGATGTACGATACGGCTTCCAGCACAGACACATCCAGTATACAGGCAATCAAATCATTGCCCGAATGGTTTGACAGCAGCGCAATGGTGGCCGAACAGTTCGAGGTTGCATCGGATGACGGAACCATGATTCCTTATTTCGTAGTCCGTCAAAAAGATATTGCAATGGACTCACGCAACCCGACTTTACTCTACGGTTACGGTGGCTTTCAGGTACCACTGAATCCAGCGTACTCCGCCACCCGCGGCAAGTTGTGGATAGAGCGCGGTGGTGTTTACGTACATGCCAACATACGCGGTGGTGGCGAGTTTGGACCAAACTGGCATCAGGCCGGTCTTAAAACAAATCGCCAGTGTATCTACAATGATTTTATCGCCGTAGCGCAAGATTTGATCGACCGGCAAATTACCTCGCCAAAGCATCTGGGTATAGAAGGTGGCTCAAATGGCGGACTACTGGTTGGCGTAATGCTTACACAAAGACCAGATCTTTTTTCAGCTGTGATTTGCTCTGTACCGCTACTGGACATGATGCGCTATCACCTGTTGCTGGCTGGTGCCTCATGGGTCGGTGAATATGGCCACCCGGATGATCCCGTCGAAGGTGCTTTTTTAAAATCCATATCGCCCTATCACAATGTGCATGCAGACAAGCAGTATCCGGAAGTGTTCTTTGTTACCTCAACCAAAGATGATCGTGTTCATCCCGGTCATGCTCGCAAGATGGCCGCGCGGTTTGCAGACCTCGGTCATGAGTTTATCTACTACGAAAATATCGATGGAGGCCATAGTGCTGCGGCCAATCTGCAGGAAACGGCGAAGCGTGTGGCACTTCAACATACCTTTTTGATCGAAAAGCTTGGACCTGCCTGAGCCAGTGGGGCGTGCGGTACAGGAGTTGATCGACCGGACCGGGAAAAAGATTCGAGAATAAAATTGGCTATTAAGGCTGTGCCGCGACACTGCCATCGACCGTTCGGCCTCGCAAAACTTCAATCCTGTCTATGAGCTGCTGACAACTAAAGGGTTTGAATACCACCCCTGTTACACCCAGTTCAGCTGCAAGAGAAGTATGTGCCGTAGCTCTAAAGGCTATACGGGAAAAACATACCGTAGTCCGTAACAAATAAATTTCATGCAGTGATTTCCGGTTTACAGAATTTCCGTTTACCGGGCACGGTGTTTAGCTGGAACCACTGCAATGCCAGTGATTGAGTCATTCAAAGATTTGTGACAAATAACGGATAGACGCTGCACCTGATAAAGCTGATTCTTATGTCTGCCTTCGGCGCTTGTATGTAAATACATCTAACTTAAGATGTACAATTTAAGATGTGTGTTCCACCCAAACGACAATCAAACGCCGTTATAAATTCGTTATCTATTACGGATACTTTTTTGCGACACGGTCGACTAAATGGTTTTGTAGCCTGTATACCCTTTTGCCTCGACGCTCTGGATAAATGGAAGCTGAGTTGAGTTTGAAGTTGTAATGACAAACATATGTCAGTAGCACCTCCAATTCCCCCGTGATCAATACGCCTAAGACGTCAAACCTACTAATTTTAGTTTTAATGAGTGCAAATCATGAGAATTCCTACGAACGTAACCACTGGTTACAGACCGCTGCGCAAAGCATACAGTCTGGCAGGCGCAGCCTTAGCCCTAACACTCACCGCATGCGATGGCGATACACTGGAAGGTATCCAGGGTGATTTA
>CAYLZS010000115.1:0-33805 GCA_964388065.1 uncultured Granulosicoccaceae bacterium | reverse complement strand
GCATGGCTCGCGGACAGCGACAACATAGAGCTGAACTTTCCCTCGTGCCATCCGTTTAATCCATTGCCACTACTGCGTCTCGGTATAATTCACGGCAATAAAATAGAGGTTGTACAAAGACTCTTTCGTTTCGTATGGGCTGACGGCAACGTACCTCAGGATGAAACTGCATTTGCATCGCTACTCGAAGAGCTCGGCAATGATGCCAAAGAATTGCAAAGTGAGAGCATAAAAAAGCAATTACTGGCTAACGGTGAACTCGCCGTTAAGCAAGGGGTATTTGGCGTACCTTCATTAAAAATAGACAACGAATTATTCTGGGGCTACAACGCAACGTACATGGCAACATCGTACCTGACCAATTACAAGAGCTACCCTCACGATAAAATCAAGAGAGCAGATTCGCTGCCGGAAGGCACAAGCCGACAGATACCTGCAAAAAACACATCACCGCGTGCCACTCCAGGAACTGCCAACAGCAACACGACCAATACCAACGCTAAAAGAGAACCACGTATTCCACTGAAGCCTATCGACCTGGCTGAACCTGCTGATCTTGTCGCTGCAATCAGGAAAAGACGCGGTGGACAATTGATCGAACTCGACAGGCTGCTGCTATACAGCCAGCCCCTGTCAGAGGGTTGGAACCACTTCGTGGGGAATATTCGCGAACATTTTTCTGTGGCACAACAGCTCAGGGAACTTGCTATGTGCACAGTTGCTGTTTTAAATGACGCTGAGTACGAATTTTCGCAGCATGCACCGCTCTACATCAAAGCAGGTGGCAGTGAAGAAAAAGCTGCCCTGCTAAGGCAACCCGATACGGCGCAGGACAATCCGGCATTCACTGAAGCGGAACAGCTCACTATTGCGCTCACCACCCAACTAACCAGAGATGTCAGAATCAGTGACGAGTTGTTCGACCGATCCAGCGCATTTTTTGGCTACGAACATCTGGTAGAGTTAGTGGCAACAATTGCTGCTTACAATATGGTGTCGAGATTCCTTGTCGCGTTTGAACTGCACCCGCATTAGTATTGCTTAAACTGATCCATGCAAATTACCTAATTATCAATTCCAGCCAATCGGGAGTAATACATCGTGGCAAAGAAAAAATCCGAGATAGATAACAGCAAGTGGTCAATCGAGGACAGCAGAAACGATGGCAGCAGTTCTTTTTCAATTTCTTCTGTCCCCAACCGGGTTGAGCCACTGTATACGTCTAAAAAAGACTACAAGCAAAAGCTGCGTTCAATTGTCAAACGCATTGATGAGCTAATGGCAGTGATGTACGCACAAAATCGGTACGGACTGCTACTCGTTTTTCAGGCAATGGACGCCGCCGGTAAAGATGGCACAATCAGGCGATTATTAACTGGAGTGAATCCGGCAACAATACAGGTTTACTCATTTAAGAAACCCAGTGATGAAGAACTCGACCACGGGTACTTATGGAGAATTATCCAGCGCATGCCGGAACGCGGCAGGCTTGGGGTATTTAATCGTTCATACTACGAAGAAGTTCTGGTGGTCAGAGTGCATCCGGAAATTCTCACTGAGTATCAGCGCTTGCCGGCTGAACTGACTAAGGACACAGAGGCTGTTTTCGAAAGTCGCTTCGACCAGATCCGTAACTTTGAGCTGTATGCAAACGACAACGGCATCAAGGTGGTTAAGTTCTTTTTAAACGTTTCAAAGGAAGAGCAACGCCAAAGGTTAGTTGCACGACTCGATGATCCCGATAAGAACTGGAAGTTCGCAATGGCAGACGTCGAAGAGAGAGAACACTGGCCTGCCTACATGCACGCATTTGAAGACTGTATCAATGCAACCGCCGCGCCGTACGCACCATGGTACGCAGTTCCGGCAGACGATAAACTTAATATGCGGCTAATCGTAGCTGCAACTGCGCTTGCAGAACTCGAAGCGCTCGACATCAACTGGCCTCAGCCAGACAAGAAGCTAATGGAAAATATAGATTCCATTCGCAGCAGGCTTACCTGACAAGCGACACAGCAAATGACCCGGAACACAAACCCGTGCTTTTTTACAACTGAAGATAACATCTGGTTTCAGCCAACAGACCACACACGCGGTCCATGGCATGAAGATCACTGCCATGCCGGACCGCCAACGGCCTTACTTGCCAGAGCAATAGAGCAACTAAATCCGCAGCAAAAACTGGTTAGAATCACAGTTAACCTGTTAAGGCCGATTCCCTTTAGCGGCTTTCGCATAGATGCAGAGATTACTCGTCAGGGTCGAATCGTTACCACCTGCGCTGCAACGCTGACAGATGCAGACCAAAAAACCTGCGCCACCGCAACGGCCCTGCAAATGACCCCACAGCCAACACAAGCTCTGCCAAGCCACAGTGTCAGCTATGGCCGCCATGCAGATGCTTTCGAGGGTGAATTTCCAATTCGCAAAACCCTGCATGACAAGCCCGCATTTAACGGTGACGGTGTTGTAGTTAAATATCCGGAATCCCAGACTCCGGAACCCGGCCCGACCATCGCCTGGATGAAAACCGTACCCTTGTTCAAAGATGAACCTGCATCGCCATTCCAGCAAATCTGTCCGCTGGCAGACTGCGGCAATGCCTTCAGTCGCAACGCAGAACCGTGGGACTTCAACTTCATGAACCCCGACCTCACCATCCTGCTGCATCGCGATCCGGTTGGCGAGTGGCTTGGCACCAGCTCCAGCGGTTATTGGGAAGACAATGGGATCGGCATGGCCGACGCTCAGCTTTTTGACGAAACCGGCTCAGTTGGAAGAGCTCTGCAAACGCTGCTTATACGTAAGACCTAACATTAACTATATTATATAAACTATTGAATTATATATTTAATAGTACTTTTCTATTAGTAATTCATCTCGCTACTTACACATAGTGCCGGTTCTATCGACACATTCACCTCAGTACTCGCCGGAATGTGTGATCCAGGTCAGCAGTCGGCAGTCAGCACTCGGCCTATAGTCGAACAAATTGAGCTGTAAGTGTCACATTTTTGATACATAAAGACCGTATTGCTTACACCGAGTGCGTAATTAGGGCGCATTTCACAACACAAAAACTTCTGCGCCAATAAAATGCCGCCTTTCTTCGAACAGGCGTACCGGCAATGCAGCACTCAGGTAGTCACTGCAACAAATTAAAGGCTTTGTACCCAATAGCGCTTGTTCTCGGCTTGCTTATCAGCGCACCTTTGAAAGCAGTTGAATATACGCAACAAATGCAGCTGACCGCCAATGGCGAGAAACTCTCTCTATTACTGCGTCCAAGCCGCGTCACTGCGAATCTCGCGGTTGTTGATAACAACGGATCAATACAAGGCGTACCTGTAAGAACTTACATCGGCAAGATCGAAGGCGATAATAATTCATGGGTAAGACTAACCCAGGGAAGCGACTCACTTGACGGCATTATCTCGCGCTATGGCAAACGCTTTCGACTGCAGCAGAAAGGAAATCAGCCGGCCCGAATTAATCCACTCGCAGACAACCATGATCTTCGAGTAACTCTTACCAACAACCCGTTTGGCCGTACTACTGCAAGCGTTACAAGGCCCGCACAGACTGTTACCCGAGTAGCTAAAATAGCGATCGCGGTCGACAGCAAATTCAATGCGATCCATAACGGCAAAGGTCTGGAATACGCATTGTCTCTGATCAACTCTGTTGATGGCATCTACCGCGAAGAGTTTGGCCTGGCACTGCAGGTAGAATCTGCTATCAATGTCACTGAAAGTGCTGCGGATCCATTTAACTATGGCAACATTGCCATAGAGACCATGCTGCGAAGCTTCAGAGACTACCGCATGCGTTCAACCTTAATTGATAATGACGTAAGCCTTGTACACCTGTTTACCGGCAATGAACCTGCAGATGAACCTGTTGGACTGGCCTGGATTGATACAGCTTGTCGAACAGACGGTTACGATGTTGGTATTTCAACTCACTACAAATATGACATTCTGCTTGCGGCCCATGAAATTGCTCATAACCTCGGTGCTTTGCATGATAGCGAAACTGCCTGTGCTGCCAGCACTGATAAAGTGATGTGGCCGTACATCTCTTCCGGTACCTCTCAACAATTTTCGAGCTGCACTGTAGAAACCGTAAAGCGTGCCTTAGCACATAGTTGTCATGCAGAAGCGATTGATCTTGAACTTGCTGTATCTTTTGAGAGTGGCAATACTGTCAAGGCAACGGTAAAAAACAACGATCCGTTTCGTGCTAACCCCGCAGCGACTCTCGCTATAGATCTGCCAGAGGGCGGCAGTACCACAACTGTTCAGGGCGATTGCATTGATAATAAAATAAATCAAAACACCAAAGACGAAAGCAACATAGAGTGCAAGGTTGGCTCTCTTGGCCCTGGTGACGACTCAGTGATTATTTTCCAGGTAGACCCGTCACTTACCAATGAAGTCCACGCCAGTGTAAAACCAGATCATTACATCGACCTGGTTAAAGACAACAACACACTAAGGATCTATACGGGTAACAACAATCTGGAGATCGAAACCGATCAGGAGCCGATGCTGGACTCACATTCTCTACTGGCCAATGATTTAACCAGTCGAACGAATCCGGGACGTTTGGATACTGCCCGTTCAGGTACCGGAAGCTTCTCTTTTGCCGGTTTGATTTTCATACTGACACTGCTTTTTGCTGCAAAGGGTTATCAGTGTCGGCGAACGTAATTACCCCTTAGGAAATATTAACCCGCAGGGAATTAGCCGGTAGCAAGGCACTTCGCTTCGGCAACTGCCAGCAACTCAAACTCACTTCGATGGCGGCGAATTTCTGCGGCCATCGTGTCAATATCCTGCAAGCGCTTAATACTCGCAAACAGCTGTTGAGCGCCCACATACTCCCGCACCAGATAGCACAACCACTGCTTTGTTCGATTGCCCGCATACCTTGACGGTAAACCCGCTGCAGTTTCGAGCAGTTGCTCGAGCAATTCCAGTACATCCAGCCACTCCAGATTGTTGTGTGCTGTGCTATTCGCATCAGCGCTAATGTGGTTAGCAAGATCCGGCTTTGCAAGCGCTCCGCGCCCCAGCATAAGATCAATACACTCGCTGTCATTTTGTGCCATACCGGAATCTGCCGATGACCAGATTTCTCCATTCACAATGATCGGAATTTTGAGTGCCTGGCGTACCTGTTTTACCTGCGACCAATGTGCCGGCGGCTTATAACCATCGAGCCGGGTACGTGCATGAACACAAAGCTCCACGGCACCGGCACGCTCTATACCGGTGGCGATTTTCAACACGTCATCAGCGTGATCAAAACCGAGGCGAATCTTGGCCGTCACCGGCACTGATGGATTCACGGCATCGCGAACACAAGCGACGATATCGGCTACTCGGTCAGGGGTGCGCAGCAGCGCAGACCCGCCACCGTGCCGATTCACTGTTTTTGCCGGACAACCGAAGTTTAAATCTATTCCCGGTGCACCCAGTTCGACAAGCCGCTTTGCGCTGTTTGCCATTGCCTGACAATCACTGCCCAGCAGCTGCACATAGACCGGCACTCCACTGGCAGTGACACCACCGCTGCCTAGTTCAGGACAGTATCTTAAAAATACCTTATCAGGGTAGACGCCATTGGTAACTCGAACAAATTCAGTCACGCAGCGATCATAAGAAAATACTGACGTCAGTATTTTTCGCATATGAAAATCAGTAACGCCCTCCATCGGCGCAAGCATAATTCTCATCGTTTGCAGATGCCGGGGTTCATGGCTTTATAGTTTCACTTGAAAGACAAGTCGCTATAGTTTTTGTGGTGTGCAGCAACCAGTCAATATACAAATCTGACCCCGCAGTAAAATCAAAAGCCAGCGGATCTATAGTTACCGGCTGTAACTTCAGATCATTTGCCAGTATATTCACTACCGGCGACTGGAATTGAGGTTCCGAGATTAAACAACCGGGACTTTCAGCTGCCACTTCTTCATACAGTGCCCGCAGCCGTTTACCACCAGCTTTCACCTGCGGCTGAGGAGCTACAACAATGGCTTCACCCAGCTCGAAAGCCCGCTCAAGATATTGCAGTGAGTCGTGATAAACAACATATCGATTGCCTTTAACATCACTGAGCAGCGCCTCCATTTCGGTGATACTGTCTTTGAGTTTGTTGCCAAAGCTCTCGACATTTAAACGATACCTCGCTTCATTATGAGGGTCCAGTTCACTCAGCAGACTCGCCAGCTCATCCACTACTCTTAAAGCATTGTGCGGATCAAGCCAAAGATGGTAATCAAGTTCGCGGGTGTTTTTTGCGTCAGTACTAAAGTCTTTGGTTGCGTTCTTGTTGCGACTGGTGTGCAACACAACGCCATCTGCTTTTGCCAGTGTAAGAACAGACGCGTCGCTGTTAAATTTTTCGATCATTGAGGGCAGGAAACGCTCCACTCCCTCACCAGCCCAAACAATGACATCGGCGCTTTCGACAGACCTGACATGTGACGGTTTGAGCTGAAAAAGATGTGGCGAAGAATTGCCGCTGAGCAGCAACACCGGTGTCGTTATCCCATCGGTTACAATGCTCACCAGACTGTGTATCGGTTTAATGGTCGCAAGCACTGACGGCGGTTTTTGATAAGATTGGGCATGTGCCGCTGTATGCAGCAATAACAGTAGAAGCAACCCGGCTGCACAGCACAAACAGAGACGCCCACCACCCCGTCCAGAGAAGTAACACCTGTAAGATTTAAAATGGATATTCGTGTGTTTCAACAGACGGATCAGCTATGATTAGTTGATCAATTATAGAGTATCCGGCGACCATATCCGCAAATCCCGACACACAATCTCCCGGCAAAACAGCAGATTCCGCCACAGCGAGCGCAGGTACTCTAAATTCACGCTCAAATGACAAGACATACAAAGAATTTACGTGAACGAAAAAGCGATCAAAGAAAAGCTTGTCGATGTGGTTAATCTGTCAGTCAGGCGTGGCAACAAGACGCTGATTCACGACGTCAGCCTGTCCGTCAGCCGCGGTGAGATTGTCACTCTGGTGGGTCCGAACGGAAGCGGCAAAAGCACGACAATCAAGGCAATACTGGGTATTCAGAAGCCTGATTCTGGCTCTGTGTCATCGCTCGACGCCATTTCCATCGGCTACGTCCCGCAGAAACTCGAAATCAATTCGACCATGCCGCTGAGCGTGCGACGCTTCATGCGCCTGACACACAAACATGACAATGCAGCGATCGATACAGCATTGGCAACCACTGGCGTGGAAGGATTGCACAGCCGCGAAATGTCTTCGCTATCGGGTGGTGAATTCCAGCGAGTTCTGATGGCACGGGCAATCGCATCTAAACCTGACCTGCTGGTTCTGGACGAACCTGTGCAGGGTGTGGACTTCAATGCTGAACTTGAAATTTATCAGCTTATTGCACGATTGCGGGACGAGCTTCACTGCGGAGTACTACTCGTGTCCCACGACCTGCATATTGTGATGGCAGAAACCGATACGGTGATCTGCCTGAACGGTCATGTGTGTTGCTCCGGATCACCACAGGTCGTTACTACAAGCCCGGCGTTTGTCGACCTTTTTGGTGCACGCGGATCAGAAGCGCTGGCTATCTATCGGCATCATCACGATCACTCGCACGGCCCCGATGGTGAAGTTATCCACGACCATAACCACCACAACGCATGAACCAACGTTCCAAACGCAACGCCATTAGATAATGCTGGATGACTTCTATATAAGATCTATGCTGGCGGGGGTGTTCGTCGCACTGCTGGCGGCACCATTTGGGTGCTTTGTCATTTGGCGCCGTATGGCCTACTTCGGCGATACCATGGCGCACTCCGCGCTACTCGGCATCACAATAGCGTTGTTTTTCGAAATTCACGTTAACGCCGGTGTCTTTATTATTGCTGTTATTACCGCATTATCGATGGTTTATTTGCAAAAACGCTCTGACCTGCCGACCGATACCTTACTCGGAATACTCTCTCATTCATCGCTCGCACTGGGTTTGCTCGCCATCGGCTTTATGAGCAATAGCAACATCGATATTCTGTCTTACCTGTATGGCGATGTGTTATCAGTTGGCAGACAAGACATCATCATCATTGCAGCAACTACCGTTGCAGCCCTGATTGTACTGGCAATAATTTGGAAGCCACTACTGGCTTCTACGGTCAACGAAGATCTTGCAGTTGCAGAAGGTGCCAGGCCGCATCATGTACAGCTAATTTATTTGCTGCTACTGGCCGCAGTTATAGCGGTAACCGTTAGAATAATTGGCGTGCTGCTTATAACCGCTCTGCTGGTTATACCAGCCGCCACTGCGCGTCGATTTGCAAAAAGCCCCGAGACCATGGCAGTACTTGCCGCAATCTTCGGTGCGATAGCAGTTGTTATCGGGCTGGCAGCCTCCCTGCAATGGGATACAGCCGCAGGCCCGTCCATTGTGGCCGCGACGCTTTTACTATTTCTGGCAAGCTCTGCGCTGCCCCGTTAAGACATCAGCCATGCGGTAGTACCGCACTCGGTACGGACACCTTAAGGTTCGATCTACTTCTCAGCAGCGATGTAGGCGATCCAGCACTCATGATCTTCTACATCGCGTGTTTCTTCAAACTCGTCCAGTGCTTCATCAGTTTCGTCATCGAATTTCTGTACATAAAAACGAACTCGGCTAAAACCGGACTCGTGCAGCAAATCTTCGACTTCCTGGCCACCCCACAAGCGCCAGCGGTAGCTAAACGCTTTGTCGAGTCTGGACTTATCGGGAAAGCGGAAATGAATATAGCAGCGCATTTCCTGAGTTAACGGGTTGTATTTGTTCTGATCCCACAGGTAGGTGAAACCATCCAGCTTGTGCTTTTCCACAGAGGTTTGATGTGCCTCTGAACCACCGTAGCCGTCAAGAAACATAATGCCGTCATCTTTAAGCGTACGGTGAACGCTTCTGAAGTAACGCTTAAGATCTTTACGCTGCTGCAAAATCCAGTAGCTAAAGTTGAACGCCAGGCAGACATCAACTGGAGGTGTTTTAACCTTCATTACGTCTGCGTTGATCATTTCCACGCGCTCACGCTGCTTTGGCTTAAGCTTCATGTAGTTGTGCTTGTGGCCCCAATCGAGAACTTCCTGATCAAAGTCCACCGCATAAGCCTGATTTGCCTTGTTGCGCTTAGTCCAGACACAGGCGCTTCTGGAGGTACCCGCAAAGTCTTCACGAAGAACAACGGGTTTTTTACCCCTGATGTCTTTATAAGTATCCTGAACAAAGTCCAGCTCAAACTCTGAGTCCTGTACAGACTCCTGATATAACTCATGACGATCAGCACGCTGTGCCATCGTGAGTTTTTTATCTTTCTTTTTCTTAGCCAAGAAATTTACCTTAATCAAATAGCGTTAAGCTAATCTACACTCGGATTAGCTTTTGATGCCGACGCCTTTATTCATTAAATGAAGTGCGATAGCGGACAATAGTAGTATAAAAATCAAAATAACCAAAAACGACCACCATATCGGGAAGTCTGAAGAACCAAGAATACCGTATCTGAATCCATTCACCATATATAAAACCGGATTAACCAACGAGAAGGTGTACCAGATATCTGGCAGCAGATTCACTGAGTAAAAAATTCCACCAAGGTAGGTTAGAGGTGTTAAAACAAAGTTCGGAATAATTGAAATATCGTCAAAGCTTTTGGCGTATACCGAATTGATTACACCACCGATTGCAAACAATGTTGATGTCAGCACCACAACCAGCAATGTTATCACCGGATTCTCGACAGAGATATCAGTAAAAAGCAAAGATACGGCGGCCACCAGCGCACCGACAGCAAGCCCTCGACAGACCCCGCCAACAACAAAACCCGCCAAAATAACCCAGTTATGAATCGGTGCAATAAGCATCTCCTCAATGTGCTGCTGAAATTTTGCACTAAAAAAAGAAGACACCGCATTCGAGTATGAATTAGTTATTACCGCCATCATAATGATTCCGGGAACCACGAAGTCAATATAACTATGACCGTCCATCACACCGATGCGAGCACCGATTAGTTTGCCAAAGATCATCATATACAACACCGCACTAACCGCAGGTGGCACTATAGTCTGCACCCAGATACGCATAAAGCGCCTGATCTCTTTTACCACCAGTGTTTTAAAGGCCACCCAATTTATAGCGGCAATGCTGGGTTCTGTTTGCTGATCAGCTGTATTCATACCAGTATTTATTAGCTACAGATCGGCTCAGGCGGCCTCAGACTGACCGACCAGGCGCAGAAAAAATTCCTCCAGCCTGTTCGATTTGTTGCGCATACTTATCACTTCAACACCTTGTTTTTGCAGCTGATCAAAAAGATCGTTCATCGACTGGCCAACGACCACTTCGATATCAAGCCGTTTACCCTCACATCTGACCACTTGATAACCAGTAAGACGCGGCTCAGATACCACTGTGTCTTTCAAATCCAATACAAAAGTCTGCACCATGGCGCGACTTAATAGATCACTTACAGCACCCTGCTCTACAATTTTACCATTATCAATAATTGCAACGTTACGACACAAAGTTTCCGCCTCCTCAAGGTAGTGCGTCGTGAGTATGATAGTTGTTCCCTTTCTATTTATTTCCTCAAGAAATTCCCACATCGCACGGCGTATTTCAATATCAACACCCGCGGTAGGCTCATCAAGTATTAACAGCCGCGGCTCGTGCATTAACGCCCTGGCAATCATCAATCTACGTTTCATACCACCTGACATCTGACGAGCAGCTTCATTGCGCTTATCCCAAATCTCAAGCTGCTTAAGGTACTTTTCCGCCCGTGCGGTCGCCTCCGCTTTTGCAACGCCGTAGTACCCCGCCTGCGTCACGAGTATGTTCATCGGTGACTCAAAAGTGTTGAAATTTATCTCCTGTGGTACCAGCCCGATATTAAGTTTGCAGTGATTTCGATCTGACTCCAGGTCTTTGCCAAATATCTTTATTTGGCCACCACTGCTATTAACCAGAGAACTGATAATGCCGATTGCTGTTGATTTACCCGCGCCATTCGGACCAAGCAGCGCAAAAAAATCACCGGCATTCACGGTTAGATCGATGCCCTGTAAGGCCTGGTGACCGTTGTCGTAGGTTTTTTCGAGCTGAAGTATTTCTAGCGCATACATGAATTCAAATACACCGCTACTGCAGAACCAATGCGGCCAGCACTGACCGGATAGGATCCGGAATACTCATTGGTCGCTCAGTTTCTGCGTCAACAAATACATCCGTAAAGTAGCCTGTCGCACTGACTTCATCACTTCCGCTTATAAAAAGCCCTACCTCATAACGCACACTTGAATTACCCAGTTTGCCAACCCTTAACCCGGCTTCAAGCGTGTCCGGGTATTTAACAGACGCATGGTAGCGACACATGTTTTCAACCGAAAAGCAGCGCACACCGTGCTCCGCAAAATCTATTTTTGAGTCGACTTCAAGGTAGCGCATGATTACAAGCTCAAAGAAGGTCAGGTAGCGCGCATTATTAACGTGGCCGTACATGTCATTGTCTGACCAGCGTGTTGGAATAGTTAGAAAATGCCGGAAGTGCTCCCGCTTTTCAGTACTGTCTAGCGGCCGTTCATTTGAATTGTCGGACATTGGAACACTAACTATCTTTTGAAGCCGCCCATTATACCGTGCCGACCTCAGCTTTGCGAAAGTGGCGGTCGATTGCTTTGCCACAATACTTCGCTGCCGCCGTCAGCACGTGCGAGAACTCGGCAGACTACAAACAGCAAATCTGATAGCCGGTTTAGATACATTACGCTATGCGGTGGTAAATCTTCCTTTTCACCCAGCTCAAGTACGCAACGCTCCGCTCTGCGGCAGACCGTTCTCGCCAGATGACAGGTTGCCGCTGGCTGGCTGCCACCAGGCAGAATAAAGTCTTTCAAAACCGGCAGGTCTTCGTTTAGCTCATCCAGCCGGTTTTCGAGCCATGTCACATGTTGCTCATTTAAAGCCACATGGCCCGGGATACAAAGTTCACCTCCGAGGTCAAACAGATGATGCTGAATCTCAGTGAGTAAAAGTCCGATTTTATCTGTCACACCTGTTGAAATGACCATTCCGATGACGCTGTTCAGCTCGTCGGTCGTGCCATACGCTGTCACGCGAAGGCTGGTTTTTGGCACTCTGGTGCCGTCTCCCAGTCCGGTTGTGCCGGAATCACCAGTGCGAGTGTAAATTTTAGTGAGTCTGTTTCCCAACTTGCCCCCTGACATAAAGGTTATTAGCGAAGCCGCTCATTGTGACAGACATCGCGATCCCGGTGGTACTTCATCGTTTCTGTATAATTTGGCCGACAATAACCTATATTAAGACAGGCAAGGTCGGCTGCTCCGCCTCACTTGCGATTGCTAAAACAAACTAATAATCAAATACATGACGCTTACCCGCTGCAAGACAAGCTTGATCCGACCAGCCTTAGTTGCTTTGACAACAAGCCTGGTATTTTCGATCGCCGCATCTGAAAAGCTGTCTGCGTCAGACGATCCCGCTCCCGGCGCATTGAGCCACTGGCAACAGTCTGCTCCAACCGGACGGCTGATAGTCAAATACCGCTCAGCCGAGAAAACCGGGCAATCTCCACGCGGCAGTAAAAAATTCAACCGAAAAATACTACGCGACAACCATAAGATGGGACTTAGCCGTCAGCTGTCGGAGACTTCAGAGTTGCTTGTCGCACGAAATTTCGAATCAAACGATGGCGATCTCAAACAACCTGGCCTGCTCGAGCGACACAGCGCCAATAGTGAGCTTCGCGCGATGGCACATACACTGAGCGCGCAGAGCGAAATCGAATACGCATCGGTTGAATATCGCCGCTATCCACTACTGGAACCGCTGGACCCTCTGTATCAGGGCAACCTCAGACTTGGTGATCAGTCATATCTTTACGAAGGTGACTACAGCCTGCACGCACCTGGTGCATGGGACCTCACTACCGGCAGCAGCGACTCTGTCATTGCCATTGTCGATACCGGCGTACTGCCTGATCACCCGGACATCCAAAGTCGATCGGTAACCGGTCTCGGCTATGACTTTGTCTCTGCTGACAACCCAAACGATTACTCCAGCGCCAACGATGGCGACGGCCGCGATCCGAACCCTATGGACCCGGGTGATCCCTGTAATGGCAGTTCGAGCAGCTGGCACGGCACCTCGGTGTCCAGTGCGGCAGCGGCCAACAGTAACAACAGCGAGGGTATTGCCGGCATTGACTGGAATGCACGTCTGCTGCACGCCAGAGCGCTGGGCATTTGCGGTGGTACCGATGCAGATATTATCGACGCAATTCGATGGAGTGCCGGACTGCCGGTTGTTGGAATACCGGATAATCCCAATCCGGCCAACGTTGTGAACCTGAGTCTTGGTGGTGCAACCGAGTGTACCCGGGCGTGGCAGGATGTCATTGACGAACTTACGGCTCTGAACATTATCTTTGTAATGGCTGCAGGTAACGAAGCCAGAAACGCACTGCGAACTTCACCAGCCAACTGCGCCAATGTAATCACAGTCGGCTCAAGCACACCCGATGGAGATGTTGACGAAGGCTTCAGTAACTTCGGTATAAAAGTGACTACTGCCACTGGTGGCAGAAATATACTTGTTGCATCAAACCGCGGTTTCGATGCTGCAGATCCGGAGGGAGACTTTTATCGCAACGAGACCGGTACAAGCTTTTCCGCAGCAATGGTGAGTGGCGCTATTAGTTTGATGCACAGTTTAAATCCGGATCTTGGTCCCGAAGAAGTTCGTGCAATTCTACAGGAAAGTTCCACCCCTTATGCGCCCGATACCAATTGCGATCTGATTTATTGCGGCGGCGGCATAATGAATCTTTCTCGTGCTCTGGCAGCCGTTCGTGACGGCAACTACAATCCGGATCGCGATGTGTCAAAGGACTTAATAGCAAATCAATCTACTGCGCTTGAACTGCAACAGGAAACCACGGCCGATTTATTCGGGTTTAAAGATGTACGTTATTTTTCAGTCACTGTACCAGAGCGCGGGCTACTGCAGGCCAGATCAGACAGTACTGAAGACTTATATGGCTACTTACTAAATTCGGATCTCAGCGTTATTGCACTGGATGATGACAGTGGCGAGTCAACCAACTTCCGCGTTGCTTCATTAGTGAACCCGGGTACTTACTTCATTGCTGTGGAGCGCGAAAGCCACCGGCGATCTGATGGTGAGCTAACTTTTTCCATGACCACATCACACAGCAGTGACGCGCCCGATCCGTTCAGCTTTGCTTCGGTCCCCAATGCAACCGCGAATGGAATAATAAGCTCCAATACAGTAACCATTAGTGGTCTTGAAAACGACAGCATACTGACCGTATCTGATGGATTTTATGTAGTTAATAACGGCGAGCTTGCCAATACTCCCACGATGGTCAAAAACGGAGACCGTCTGATGATTGTTACCCAGAGCCCCGGCAGCCCTCTCGGTACCGCTACAACAACAGTAACTGTGGGCGCGTTCACAACCGCATTCTCGGTAACCACAACAGATGGCAACGAAGGCAGCACAGGTGCTACTGACATCACGTCAACCGCAGGATCGTTCGATCCGCTTTTACTAATGATGCTGCTTATCAGTTGCATCAGCGTAGTACGTCGCTACCACTAATACCTGCTCGGTAGTATCTCCCGATCAGCTACCCCTGCTGCCAGATGGCGGGCTATTTTCCACATCTGAGACATCATCTTGTCTTAGGTTATCAGTCCCTGGCTGGTAATCCGGTCAACGATTGCATCTGAGCGATACGAGACTCTCTGACACAAGGAAACTGCCGGTCCGATACCTCACTACCTCTCACCCGCCCCTGTTACAATTGACGACAAGTTCATCAGCAGGGATTAAATCGTGGCAGAAGAGACCATATTCAGTAAAATTATTCGCAAGGAAATACCTGCTGATATCTTGTATCAGGACGATCTGGTCACCGTGTTTCGCGATATCAACCCGGTCGCGCCAACGCATGTACTGATAGTACCCAACAAACACATTCCGACTGTTGACGACGTAGAGGCCGAAGATGAAGCAGCAATGGGACGCATGTTAACTGTCGCGAAGAAAATTGCTCGAGAAGAAGGCATCAGTGAAAATGGTTATCGTCTGATTATCAATTGTAAAGAGCATGGCAACCAGGAAGTACTGCACATCCATATGCATCTGGTAGGCGGCCGACCTCTTGGTGGTATGATCAAACGCGAATCCACTTAAAAATATCAATTAAGCCTAATAAAATATCACCAGGTTATTGAAACAATATGGCTAAGAAATTTTCGAGTACGGAAAATTACGTTGCAACTGACGACTTATCCCTCGCGGTTAATGCCGCAATAACGCTTGGCAGACCGCTGCTTATCAAAGGTGAGCCCGGTACAGGCAAGACTCAGCTTGCCGAAGAAGTAGCGTCGTCACTTGCCGCACCACTGTACCGATGGCACGTCAAATCAACCACCAAAGCACAACAGGGCCTATACGAGTACGATGCCGTATCCCGCCTACGAGACTCACAACTTGGCGAAGACAAAGTACACGATATATCCAACTACATTATAAAAGGCAAACTATGGGAAGCCTTTGAAGAGACGGATTTATCAGTCTTGCTAATTGATGAAATTGACAAGGCCGACATTGAATTTCCCAACGACCTGCTCCTGGAACTCGATAAAATGGAATTTCATGTCTATGAAACCAGAGAGACCATTGTTGCCAAAAAGCGCCCGCTTGTCATTATAACCAGCAACAATGAAAAAGAACTGCCAGACGCTTTCCTGCGGCGTTGTTTTTTCCACTACATAAAATTTCCCGACAAAGAAACCATGGAAAAGATTGTCGAGGTGCACTACCCGTCAATCAAAAAAGACCTGCTGGATGCAGCACTCAATGCTTTTTTCTCTATTCGCGAAGTACAGGGCATTACAAAAAAACCATCAACCTCCGAGCTACTCGACTGGCTAAAGTTGTTGTTGGCAGACGACATTCCGGCAGATGCACTGCACGCCGATGACAGCGGTTCAATTATTCCAAAGTTACATGGGGCTCTGCTTAAGAATGAACAGGATGTGCATTTATTTGAACGTCTGGTTTTTCTCAATAAACGCAAGCAGCAATAGTTGCATGGAAATAAACCTCGCTACCAGATCAGCCCTGCGAGCAAACCGTGCTTATTGATCTGTTGTTTCAGCTGCGCAACGCTCGTATTCCTGTATCGATTACAGAATACCTGGCAATGCTTGATGGCCTCGACAAAGAAGTCGCCAACTACAGCATTGACGACTTCTACCATTTTTCACGAATGTGCTTAATCAAAGACGAACGACACTTCGATCGATTTGACAAAGTATTTGGCAACTATATATCAGGCTTGCAAAACCTCTTTGACGAAGTCATCGGTGAGATTCCCGAAGAATGGTTACGCAAGGAAGCTGAGCGACTTTTATCTGAAGAGGAAAAAAAAGAAATTGAAGCGCTCGGTGGCTGGGACGAAATCATGGACACACTGCGCAAACGGCTGGAGGAACAAAAAGGACGACATCAGGGTGGCAGTAAATGGATTGGTACCGGAGGCACTTCTCCATTCGGCGCATACGGGTATAACCCTGCTGGTGTTCGCATTGGCCAGAAGGCTGGTCGGCACGGCAGAGCGCTAAAGGTTTGGGACAAACGCGAGTATAAGAATCTCGATGATGAACGCGAGCTCGGCACCCGTAACTTCAAGATGGCACTTAGAAAGCTACGCCGCTTTGCACGCGAAGGTGCACAGGACCAGTTCGATATAGACGGCACCATTGACGCCACGGCACGCAATGCCGGACTGCTCGACATAAAAATGCGCGCCGAACGGCGCAACGCTATCAAGCTGCTACTGTTATTTGATGTCGGTGGTTCAATGGATTACCACGTTGCCGTCAGCGAGGAGTTATTCTCAGCTGCACGCAGTGAATTCAAGCATTTGGAGTATTTCTATTTTCACAATTTTATCTATGAAAAACTATGGAAAGATAATCGACGGCGTCATAGCGAAACTATTTCCACCTATGAGTTTATAAGAACTTACAGCGCTGACTATCGAGTTATCATTGTCGGCGATGCAACCATGAGCCCCTATGAGATCAGCGCTCCTGGTGGAAGCGTTGAACACTGGAATGAAGAATCCGGCATTGTGTGGGCTAACCGGGTGCTTGAAAAGTTTCCACATGCAGCCTGGCTTAATCCGGAACCGGAAGCTTATTGGTCACGTGTAGCTTCAGTAAAAATGTCTCGTGAAATAATGAACAATCGAATGTACGGATTAACGGTCGACGGTATAGGCAAAGCAGTAGATGGTTTGAAACTGAGGCATTAAACCAAATGACAAAGGCATTCCTTGTATGGGCAATTATTATTCTTGTTCTTTCGCTCTTCGCCGATCAGTTACTCAGCAAAAATGAAAACCAGTGTCAGCAGAAGTGCGCCCGTGATGGCAAAGACTATAACTATATCCGTGCAAAAAGACGCAGTCGTCCGGCCCAGTGCCTCTGTACCCGCCAATTAAGTGACGTAAACCCGCACCAGTTTTCTGACCATCTACACTTTGGCTAACTAACTGCTGCCAGACATGCGAATTCGAAATAGTTCACAGCCAGCCCACTTGCCTGATAAATAATTGTTAACAAAATCACAATCTGAAAATGCCAACTTCGGCTGACTATTTGCAGCAGTTTGACTTTTGACACTTAAAAAATCTGCCCCAGATCTTGAGATCAGCAGATGTTGTTGAATACAGGCTGCATGAATGACCGAATCCACCAAGTTTAAAAGACCTGCGATGCTTGCAGGTAACAAAGCCGGCAAACTGCCCCATCCTGCGCGCAAGTTAGGAAAATGGCTCTGGCCTGCAACAGCGATTTCACTGGCTGCAGGAACTGTTTGGGGTGTCGGCCACATTGAAGATCAACTGGAACGATCAGCGCCGAAGATTATTCAAAAAGCCGGACTGGATCCGACCGAATTACGATTCGATGCCGATTACAGGCACGTCAAAGTCACCGGCACTCTGCCAAAAAACACCAGCGCCAAACATCTGGAAATGGTACTGGCGAAGTACCAGGGTACAAACGGTGAATCCATTCGCAAGGCTACTGTGTACGCCACCAATCCTGCAATAGTAAAGCCCGTTAAAAAACCAGCCGTTGAAAAGCCTGCCGTTATTAAGCCTAAGATCGTAAAGCCGCCAGTTACAAAGACACCGGCGGTTGTGATTCAGGACACCAGGGAAATACAACCAGAAGACGTGATAGTCAGCGCTATCTCTGACGGGAATAAACTCACTCTGACCGGTATGGTTCCGACAGAGCAACACGCAAAAGTACTGAACGACGCGGCACTTCATTCCTTTAGCGCTTCTAACATTATCAACACCCTGACCGTAACTGATCAGCCGGCGACGATTGCCACCGCCGAGCAACGCATTAATGATTTCGCCACGATTCTCTCAAATCTTGAAGACGATGTTAATGACGCGCAAATTGACCTCGACAACAACATAATCTCCGGCAACATCACGACTACCGATCTGGATATGTCGCGCAAAATTAAAGCGGTTGTACCCAACTCACGTATTGATGTAATCACCGAACACGAGATTATTCCGGTAGCGACGAAAACACTACCAGCTGACTCAGCTCCAATTGTAGCCACCAGCGAAATGGCGACGGTTGAAGGTATACCAAATCAGCTGGTAACCAATGATGCTGTAGCTGACTACAGACCTACAGGTAACATCGCATCACTTCAGGGCGAATTCAGTTTACTGGCCGACTCTATTAGAGAGTTTGTAGTTTTTGCCCCTTCATCTGATGTATTGCCGTCGTCTGCGAACAGTATTCTCGATGACATTGTCACAGCACTAAATTTTTTTCCAGATGTATTAATCGAGATTGCGGGTCATACAGACTCTCATTCATCTGCTACATATAACCAGGACTTGTCCCAAAGACGAGCTCAGGCGGTTGCAGATTATCTGGCCAATAAAGGCATCGATAAATCTCGGTTGCGACCAAACGGCTATGGAGAATCCCAACCAATCGCCAGCAACGATACCGCGGATGGCCGGGCAAAAAATCGTCGTGTTGAATTTTGGGCTTTCTAGAGCTCAGCACTCAATACGTACTAAATCACAATATTAATTACACCCTATATTAAGGTAAACAAGCATGATCTGGGCTCTACTGGAAATCACATTACCTCTTTGCCTTGCATTTCTTTTCGGTATTTGCGCAGGCTGGTTATTCTGGCGCTGGCGTCGGCGACCAATCAGTCAGTCTGAATGGGACAAGCACACTCAGGGTCACGCTGCCAAGGCCCGCATAGATGAAGCACTAAGCATAAACAGCTTACAGTCAAGCAGCTCAGATGCAGGTGAACTGGCTTCACTTCAGGCAAAGTTATCGCAGGCCAATACCGAAAAAGCAGAGGCCGAGAAAAAACTTCAGGACGCATCCTCGCGCGATGAGCATCAAACTAAACTCACTGACGAACTTCAGCAAAAACTTAAGCAGTCTGAGACAGTCGCAACTGAGCGTGATGCTGCAATCGCCCGAAATAAAGAGCTTGAGGAAAAACTTGCAGAATGGGATCGCAAAGCGTTCGAGCTGGAAACTGACGGCAACACAGCAGCCGATGAGGAAAAGCGCAGCCTTCAGGACCAAATTCTAAAACTTCAATCAGAGCTTGAGCAATCAGCCGCACTTACATCAGATAATTCGGTAGACAAGAAAAAGCTTGAAGCACTGGAATCACACTTGATTCAGGCCAACGATACGGCTGAAGAAGAGCAGCGTAACCTTCAGGATCAAATACAGAACCTACAGTCTGAGCTTCAGCAGGCTCGCACACAAGCATCGGATAGTGCTACCTACAAGCAAAGGCTCGAAGCACTGGAATCTCAATTGATTCAAGCCAGTGATACCGCAGAAGAAGAACAGCGCAGCCTGCAAAAGCAAATTGAAATTTTGCAATCAGACCTCGAGGATGCCCGCTCACAAGTTTCTGATAGTGATGCAGACAAGCAAAAGATTAGCGCGTTGGAATCTCAGCTATCACAGACCAGTGACGCGGCTGCAGAAAATCAGCAAAGCCTTCAGCAACAAATTCAAAAGCTACAGTCAGAACTCGAACAGGCACATACACAAGCATCGGAGAGTGCTGCCGCTGATCAACAAAAACTTGAAGAGCTGGAATCTCAACTGGCTCAGGCCAAAACTACCGCCGAAACCGAAAAGCGCAGCCTTCAGGAGAATATACAAAAATTACAATCAGAGCTTGAGCAGGCACGCGCACTGGCATCAGACAGCGCTGCAGACAAGCAAAAGCTCAAAACTCTGGAGTCACACCTGGCTCAAACCACTGAAGACGCAGAAAAAGAGCAGCACCGACTTCGGGAGAACATCCAGAAGTTGAAATCACTGCTTGAGCAGGCGCGTGCTCAGGCATCTGATAGTGCTGCAGATAAACAGAAGCTTAGAATTCTGGAAGCACAGTTGGCTCAGGCTAACGATGCCGCATCTGAACTAAATCAGGCTAAGGTCGATATAGCAAGCCTGAATTCACAATTGAATAAAAGCAGAATGGAGCTTGCACAAAATAGTGAAAACAACTCGACTCAGACCCAGCAAGCTAATAAAAATGCCCGCGAGACTGCTGAACTAACGCGTCAGCTCCAAAAAGCGAACGCTGAAAATGCAGAGCTTCGCGATGCACGAGGTAAGCTGGCAGAACTCACCGCACAACTTAACAAAGCCCGCGCGCGCAACAGTGAGCTTGCAGCGAGCAATGCAACAGCGGGTAGTTCCGCAGCCGCACCTATCACGCCTATCAATATCGGCAAGATAAGAAAGCTTGAAAAAGAGAATGCAGAAAAAGATCAGCTAATAGCTTCCCTGCAGAAAAAGGCCAACACCCGCAAAAACAAACCGAAGGCTGCGAAAGCAAAGTCTAAGAAAAATGACTGGCAACAAGGTAAAACTAAGCTTGGCACACCAGGCAGTAACCACAAAGATGATCTAACCGCCATCAAAGGTATTGGACCAAAGATCGAAAAAGTACTAAACCGTCAGGGTATAAAAAGCTGGGAGCAAATTGCAACTCTTAAAGCCGCTGAGGTAAAATTAGTAGACGAAGCATTGGTTGATTTTTCAGGTCGAATCAAACGCGATGACTGGGTCTCTCAGGCAAAAGCAATAGTACGCAATGATCATCAACCCCTTGGCACTAAACCCAAACGCACAAAGAAAGAAACCAAAAAACCTAAAAAGACCAAAAACAGAAAAGCCGCCTGGCAGAATGGCAAAACAAAATTTGGCACACCTGGGTCTAAACACCGTGACGATCTAAAAGTAGTTAACGGTATCGGTCCGGTTATAGAGAAATCTCTAAACAAGTTCGGTATAAAGTCATGGGAACAGCTGGCAACATTAAAAGTCAAAGAAGTGAAAGCAATTGACGAGGCGCTGAACTTCCCGGGTCGCATCCAGCGGGAACAATGGGTGCAGCAGGCCAAAGCGCTTGTCAGACAATTTCCAGATAATAAAGACCGCCCAACACGTCGGACATTTCTTAATCAGGCGGCAGCCGGGTAGTTACGCTGCTACAGTACCCAGTGCAGTTATTTAAACCGACCATGCTCTATAAATTGCACTGCCTGCTTAATCACCGATTTTGATTTCATCATAAATGTGTGAGTAACAGGCAGTGTTATATGGTCAGTCATCCCCACCACCCGTGTGCTTGCCACAGACACTTTGCCATCATCCGGATTGGGCAGAAACCGTGACAGCAACAGGTTAAACGTTCTGTTACCAGCGATGACACCAAGCTCAAATTTGACCGGCCCAAGATTTACCGGAACACTGTTGGCGTCAGTACCGAGCTGAAGACCGGCCTCGCCGTTTATGGCTTTAAAGCCCGGAACATTCCGCAGTTTATCAACGACCTCACTGCCCTGATTTGGTGGTGCTAACATCACTACTCTGCCAAGTCCCTGTACGTTGTTGTGCGCCAGATAATAACGCACCAGTATTCCTCCCATTGAGTGCGTCACAAAATGGATTTGACCGGCCTGATCACACTTGCTGTATCCCAATTCTTTGACCGCCAGCGGTGCCAGCTGCTCGATCGGTTTTTTCCTCGAGGGGTAGTCAACATTAATGACCTGATGACCTTTATTCTCAAAAGGTGTAACCAGCTTCTTCATCGCGCCCGAGGTGCGAGCCAGCCCATGCAGTAAGACAACGCAATCTGCAGCAACAACACCTGGTGCAGAGATTATTGCAACCAGCAACATGCCACCTAACCATCTATTGCAATAACAACGCTTCAATTGTCGACCGGATGTTTTAATCATTTTCCTTTGATATGACCACACAAAAACCGGTTACATGATAAAGCATGTGTGACGACTTTATCGTACAAAGAGCGCACGCAGGTTTTTCTGTATGTCGTCGAATTTTCGAGCGTGTGCACCGTACCTTTTAAGACTATTTGGCATTGATGCAAGCGCGTCCTGAGCACTTTGTAAATCCGGGAACCTGCCAAGACTAAGACTGTACTGGACGTTATTATTTGTATTGCGCCTTTCAGGATAAATCGCTGTGATGTGCTCTTTGGGCAGCCGCCTGCTAAAACCCGATAAAAAACTCACATTCACTGTCACCGCGAGTTGCAGGGTATAGTCCTCGGCACTCTGATTCAGCACCCAGTCAAGGCTTTCTGTTGGTGCTGTTGGCTGGAAAAATCGCTCTTCAGTTTCACCGGCAGCAGAAAACACAGTGGGTATTTCATCCACTTCAATGTAGCCCAGTGTTGCGGCAATGCCGGGTCGCGATTCAACCTGTACAACTGGCTCTGCTGATTGAGAACTTACAACCTCGCTAATACCCGAAGTGATGTTAGCCGAGGCCGCAGTCACGCTTTCCGGTTCAACGCTTCCGAGCAAACCAGAGGCCGCAACAGCACCTCGCGATGCAATTTTTTCCAGCAGCGCAACTCGCTCTGCAGTTAACTCAGGTATGTCTGCAGTTAACTCCGGTATGGAAGCAACCGGTGCCGCATCGATCGTCTCACCCTGCCCCTGAACAGGATTGCGGTTTACAACGTACCACAGCAGATACATAAACCCCGCAAACAGAGCCAGCTTGACCAATAAGCCAGCCAGATCGCCCAGTAAAAACAACCAGCGCAGCCTGGGGTTTCTGGATCGGAAGTACCGGTATTCTTCGCCTAGTTCGTGAATAAAGCCCATCATTTGTATATGTCAGTTACCAATATGCAGCACTTTTATAACACATTGGTTACAACAACAAAGTTCATCGTGATCTTGCTTTTTCCAAACTTCTCTCGTTTTTTTCTGGCATATCTGTACCAAAAATGAAACAGCTAGAAAAAGTAATTTCCAAATTCATTAACATCTCTGATTACATTCGTTCCCAAACCCAGGATATGCATTAATTCAACGGTATCGGAGAAATCAAGCTTGTCACTCGGCGCCAAATAATTGAACGCTGTTGCCCATTGGTTCGAGTAACTACTGGACAGAGCTCGAGCAACAAATTCACCGTTATTGTGACTTTCAAACCGAAAATCAGCGGTAGCGTTGGGGTTATTGCCGTCTGCAATTTTTACGTATCGGGTATTATTGCGAACATAATTGAGATCTTCTGCCAGCGCATGTACTTCATTCCAGTCACTGTGCTGAATCAGATGGATTCGTTGTCTCGTGTCGAATTCGCTGTGGTTGCTGTTAATTCTACGCACCACTTCTGCGGTAAAGTCAGACTGCCCACCTTCAGCAATCCAGACAGATCCGCCAGCGGCCAGCACCGATGTCCATCGGTTTACAGCGCTATTAATCGCACCCGCCCGGTTACTGTGGGCATTCAGCCATTCACTGCCCCAGACTGCCGCCATAACTTGCTCTGACTCCGGAACATAACGATCTCTGTTATGCACACCGTAAGCACCGGCTACCACCTGCACATTCAAACCCAGTCTGTCTCTGACCATTAGTGCCGCAACGGCTGCATGTCCGTCATCGCGATCCGGTGCGTGATCAAAGTGAAGGGCTACCAGATCCCGGTTGCGATCGAAACTGCCATTTTGAATAGTGGGTGTCGCTGTTGCCTGCGGTTGAGCTGCAGCTGCGGTCGGTGCACCGGATCCCGAACCAGAGATCTGGCAGGACTCGACACCGTTCCAGCCCCAGCCATCTCCATCGGCATCTATGCAGGCACCAACAAGTGAGAGAGATTGAGTGACTGGTGCAGATTGCGGTGTTACCACGCAGGTTTGCCGACCGTCCCAACCAAAGCCGTCGCCGTCATCATCAACACAACTGGCGTTGCTGCCTGTTGTCTGATTTGGGGACTGATCTTGGGCCTGTGATTGAGTTTGTCCAACCACACAGGTGTTGGAACCATCCCAGCCCCAGCCATCACCGTCAGGGTCTTCACAGACCTGAGCGTACCCCGGTACAGTTAAGATCAGCAAAAACAGTCCGCCAAAAGCAGTTAATGTTGGCCTCAAAGCCATCGGTAAATTTGTTGTAAACAACGGTCACACTCCAATCCAATTTCACAGGATTGCGAAGCTTAGCGACCACGGTCCGGGCACTCTGTGGATTGCTTCAAGTTTCCAGTGTGAACCAATCGGCCTTTACTATTTGGTCATTATCCACTGCGAAAGCGCAGTTTCCACTTGTCTGAAGGCTGCAAAAGTCGCTGTACTATTGACTATTTTTTCAAAGCCACCAAACTTCATAACATCCACAGTTCAGGCATTCGCCACCTGCATAATTACCGATGAAAACCCCTAAACGGCTGCTCCCGCTGATAGAAGATGGTCTGGTAGACGAAGTGCTTCATCCTTTGATGAGCGGCAAGGAGGCCAGCGTCTATGTCGTGCGAGCGGGTAACGATATTCTGTGTGCCAAGGTTTACAAAGACGCGGCCAAGCGCAGTTTCAAACAGGCAGTACAGTACCGTGAGGGACGCAAGGGCAGAAACAGCAGACGCCAGCGAGCGATCGAAAAAGGCTCAAAGTTTGGTCGCAGTCAACAGGAAGAAGAATGGCACAACGCTGAAGTAGACGCCTTGTACAAACTCTCCGATGCAGGCGTACGCGTACCAAAACCGCACGGTTGTTTTGACGGCGTGTTGCTGATGGAACTAATGACCGACCAGAACGGTGAAGCCGCTCCAAGACTCAACGATGTCAGCGTGCCGGAAGATCTTGCACTAGACGACCACGCGACAATGATGAACTACGTAAAGTTAATGCTGTGCGCCGGACTGGTACATGGTGATTTATCCGAATTCAATGTGCTGGTCGATGAGGAAGGCCCCATTATTATCGATCTTCCACAAGCAGTTGATGCAGCGGGAAACAATCACGCACGTACTATGCTGGAACGCGATATACGCAATATAACCCAGTATTACGGACAGTTCGCACCGTCACTGCTCGACAGCAACTATGCCTCTGAAATGTGGGCATTGTATGAAAAAGGTAAGCTCAAACATGACACACCTTTAACAGGTAAATTCACCACAAGAGAAGTAAAAGCTGATGTTGACTCAGTGATGCTGCAGATCAAAGAGGCTTATAAGGAAAAGCTCGAACGCGATGAGCGCATGCGTGAAGATGACTAATAATACTCAATATCGTAACAGCAGCTGTCCGTATAACTGCACCAGATAGTAAGTTTTCAGACATTGCCTGATGAAAGGATCTGATAACCCGACATACTCAGGCCCGAAAGAGGTTACTCACTTCTGCCTGACAGTAGTTACCCTATGAGCAGGACAGAAAGAATTCCAAGGTAGTACTGATAGCGACCGACGCCATCTTCTTCTTCGCCGCAATCGGCACCGCAATCTGCGTCAGTCCTGGGTGCTCCGCTCTCGTTACGTTCAGTCGCTGAAGCATCCGGTACAGATTTCGGAGCAACCGTACATCCACCGACAATCAGAGCTGCGCCGACCAGGATAGTCGCTATCAGCTTTCTGAATAATGGTGGATTATGTGGAGTCATGGATGCAAGCGCGGTTTTTGCGGTTTTTGAGTCAATAAAGATGCGATATGTGTGCCGTTCACTCATTATCGACAGGAATACCTCGAATCTTCTAGTCTAAGTGTAAGTACTTCGACAAACGTAAATAATTATCCTTCAGACACAAACGTTTTCACTTCACGCCTTCAGCTTTTTAACTAAATGAAAACTCTGTTCTCAAGTACATGCTGGACGTGATGTAACGCAATTTACTGAGTTAGTCGTTATCTGTCAGGCCAGCACCCGCCCCGCTTCGTGACAGCTCAGTGGCAGGCACGTAAGTCCGATGCGCTAAAGTTTCCAATCGCTCCATCGCAACATCCGATATTGTCGCGCGACGTTCCCGTGGTGCTGCCAGTTCATTCCCCGCACTAGCCTCATTCCACTCGCACACGGTGACTTTTTCGTGAGTGCTAAAACCACATTCGCTGAAACCCGATGTCAGCTGACCATTGGCCATCAGATTAATTGATTCGTCTCTGATGCATACACTCAGCGCAGTACCGGATGTTTCGGCACATAGGGATACAAACGGAATCAGGATAAGCGGACTGTAAACGGTACAGCGTATGAGTTCGCGATCAGTGCTCCAGCCAAAATCAGAAAGGATGGAGCCTGCTATAACGGGACAACAGATCGGCCTTTTATCTAATGCAGAGTGTAATGTATGAGCTGGACTATTTGCTGAACTGGTTACTGAGCCGGGCGGAACAGAAACATTATTCCAGTTACCATCAGAGATTACTGGCGTCAGTGCTGAATGCTCAAGCCCATCCGTCTGCTGCAGCAATTCTGCAAAACACTCTGCTGCAGGCAGCCCGCGCATTGCCATCCATGCTGCAGCCCGTCCGGCATCCTGAGACAGACCCCAGCTAAATCCCGCTCCGCGATACGCTTTTAATACGAGAGAGTCGAGCTCTCCAATCGATAGCTCAGTCATTTAGCCAGTAGTACCATGACCAGATAAATTATCTACAGGCTCAGGTGGGTATACCCAAGTGTCATCATAATTACTATCCAGCTCTTCTGGCAAGGGCGCATGCTGAAACATGTTTATCCTGACCCATCTGTCACTACGCGGATCAAACTTGATGGCACCAAAAAAAGACAACTTACAGCGCAATAAATCTATTGGCATCATGTTATCTGCAATTAAGTTATCTGCGATTTCAGCGTACGGGTATCTGACAATCTGCTGTGCACGACGTACCACATGTCGATGCTGAGGATGCTTCATCAGAAATTCGGCTACCGTCATTGAGTGATCAAAGGTCTTTAGATCCTTATATGCCCTGACTATATCGCGTGCTATTGCGAGCGGATGTTCTCGATCCGCACCGGGCTCTTCAAATCGCTCACCTACTCTGGGTTCGAGCTTTTCTTCAGATGCGTACCAGAATCGAGCGTTGGCATTTTTATTTTCAAAATTGACATTGAGCGCAAATTTATAGTGAGTGTTGATGATTGATATCAAGTCAGATACTTTTTGCAGTCCTTTGATATTAAAATTACAGTCTTCGTCAGCGCTCATTTGCGTTGCGTAGTCGTCTGCAAGTTCCGGATAGAGTTCAATTAAAAGAGTCACCAGCAATTCCTGTCCCTCCAGCGATAAATATTCCTCCGCCCACTCGTACAATACGTTCCATGGAAAAGTAACTCCGGTAAAATCGTTGCCGACCAGTTGTTGCTTTAACAAAACCAGATCGCTTTTTAATGAAGCGACTTTATTAACTTGTACAGGGTGTTCGCTGTTCCAGTCACGAAGTCCGCTTTGCTGTCTATGTAACAGACTATTCAGTAGCGCGACTTTATTACTTTCAGCACGGGCAATGCGACGAACTTCCTGCAATGCTTTCTCTCGTGCGATTATCCAGTGATGAAACAACACTGGATGATTGACGATAAACGGTGCCATCCCCAGACCTGTGGAATTACCAATACCCAGCGACCTGCGTAGATTCCTGTCAAGAGTTACTGCAGTACCCGGTGAATCCACACGCGCCAGATGCTCGACAATATCCACACTGAATATTCGTATCATAAATACAGCCAGCAACTCCGTTTGAAATGGTGCTCCGAACTCTTCTCTGTCTGCTAAAAAACGCCTGTCCAGAGCGCCGAATTTTCCAGAACCATAAACTGCAGTGGTGCGCATCAGATAACCAACAGCAGCGAGCTCTTGTTCGAGCGGTTGCCTGCCAGCTGCAAGTTCCTGACGTACATAATTGAACAGACGTACAGATCGGTTAGCGCGCGACAGTGACAGCTCGTTATCGGTTATTCTTCCCGCCTCCTGCAACGGAACATTTTTTCTTAATCGGCTAATGTCTGCTTTTGATGGAATCCCGTCGACCAACGTAAACGTTGAATCCCACTCTTCGGCAATAACACGGTCTGATCGTTTAGCCGGATCGAGATCATGAGAGAAAACAACCAGAGAGTAAGTTCTATGCGGGCCAACTGCTTTGTATACCGCAACACCGACGCCGTCATCGTTGATATCCCACGAATGTCGGGTGACGCGCCAATTGTCAGCAACCATTCGACGCAGCAGGACTCGCATAAATGACAAGCGCGTCTGATGCATAGAACCCATACGCTCAAGACGCAACACTGTCGACGGAGATCTTAGTCCGATATTGGCACTCTGAGTTTGCAGGTCAGCCATAAAGACAACTCTTTTTAATACCTGTGTTGATCAGCGCAATAAAAGTCAGCGCAATAAAAGTCAGGGCAATAAAAAATCAACCCGGTGTAAAATTTTCTCGAAAGAAGCTCAACCAGTTATCACCGAGTATTTTATCTGCGTCCCGCGCATTGAATCCGGCAGCCAGTAAACCGGTACGCAGACCCGGGAAACTTCTGTTGTCGGTGAACCAGTCGGGTTGAGGTGGAAAGCCCGCATTGTCTGCTGTGCCTTCACCGTAGTCGATCTCTTTGCTCCAACGGCCGACTCGCATCCATTCGACAACACTGTCGGGTTGATCCTGACACAAATCGGAACCGATACCAATGCGATCAATGCCCATAACGTCTGCTGTGCGTGCAGCCATTTCACAAAAACTCCGCAACGTACAGTCTGTTTTTCCGGCGAGGTGGTGCGGGTAAAAAGAAAAACCCAGCATGCCGCCACTCTCACTCAACGCTTTTAATACGGTATCGGACTTGTTGCGAAGCGCCGGATGCCAGCTGTGAGGGTTGGCGTGAGTAATGGCAATGGGCCTTTCAGAGATTTCGATTGCCTGAAGCGTCGAGTGTTCTGCCGAGTGCGACATATCAACGACCAGACCCACACGGTTCATTTCTTTGATCACCTGTCTGCCCATTCGAGTAACACCCGGATCGTTTTGTTCGTAGCAACCGGTCGCGAGCAGCGATTGATTGTTATAGGTCAGCTGCATAAAACGCGCACCGAGCGTATGTACAATTTCTACCAGCCCTATGTCGTCTTCAATCGGTGACGGATTCTGAAAACCAAAGAAAATTGCCGTGCGCCCGGTATCGATAGCAATATCGATGTCACTGGCCCATCGGCCCTGAAAAATCAGATCCGGATATTGCTCAAACCAACGATTCCATTGCTCAATATTCAGCACCGTTTCACGAAAATTCTCATGATAGGCGATCGTGACATGGACAGCGTCTACCCCACCCTCACGCATCTGACGGAATATTTTTTCCGACCAGTTAGCATACTGCAAACCGTCGATAATCGGAGCTCTTCGTGTTGTCATCTTTGGTTCTCTGTATTTACCGCTCTATACATGCACTTTTGGCATAGCACTGGCGGTAAAGCTGATAGTATGCGATTAGGTAGACAAAAGCATACTACCGCCGGTTGCTGCGCCAATAAATCTGCCACCATCAGTGCCAAACCCGACTTTGACTTAACTCACAATGCAGTGCAAACCCCGCCACCCCCAAAAAGCAGCTGATTAAAGACACATAAAAAGTAACAAACCGAATGACACCTGATAAAGAAGATCTTTGGTTCGCACCACTGGGTGGATGCGGCGAAATCGGCATGAACCTCAATGTTTTCGGTCACGACAACCAATGGTTGGTTGTAGATTGCGGGCTGACTTTCTCTGATCAGCCAACAGCTGAGCAAACCATAGAGGAGAACCCGAAAAAACGTTCCGGCCGACGAGATGTACAGATGGCTGACCCTGCTTTTATCGCAGAACGTGCCAGTGATATAGCCGGCATGGTGATCACACATGCTCACGAAGATCATGTTGGTGCGGTACCTTATCTCTGGCCCCTGCTAAAGTGCCCGATCTATACCACCGCATTCACCGCCTACATTCTTCGGCGCAAGCTGGCTGAATATGACCTGCTCGACGATGTCACGATACGAATCGTTAATGCCGGTGATGTACTCGACATAGGTCCGTTTAATGTTGAGTGGATTGCCATGACGCATTCAGTGCCTGAGCCCTGCAGCCTGTTAATCACTACAGATGCAGGCACCATATTTCACTCAGGCGACTGGAAGCTTGACGACAACCCGGTCGTTGGCTCTAGCTACGATAAAGCACGATGTCAGGAGCTGGCCAAACTCGACATCGATGCGATGATATGCGATTCGACCAACGCCACCAGTGAAGGTAAAACTCCGTCCGAGTCTGAGCTCTATGCGGGATTAAACAATCTAATAATTAACGCGCCCGGCCGTGTAGTAGTGACCTGCTTCGGCAGTAACCTCGCCCGTGTGGCAACACTTGCAAAAATCGCTAACGATACCGGCAGGCATGTTGGCATGATCGGACGCTCAATGATCAATATGGTTAACGCAGGACGGGCAACCGGACTACTGGACACAGACATCAGTATTGTTGAGGCACAACACCTCGGTTACCTGCCACCGGAATCTGTACTGCTACTGGCAACAGGCAGCCAGGGCGAACCACGTACCGCACTGCATCGCTTAAGTACCAACACCTTTCGCGACATGAATCTGGAACCCAGTGACACCGTAATTTTCAGCTCCAAAGTCATACCGGGTAATGAAGACAGCGTCGCCGCATTGATAGAACGTCTCGAGTCTATGGGTGTCACTGTGTTTGGTGAACACAACGTCGAAGCACTGATACACGCCTCGGGCCATCCGGCGGCAGATGAATTACTGACAATGTATCGCTGGGTACAGCCCGACGTCCTGATACCAGTACATGGCGAGCAACAACATATGCTGGCCAATGCAAAACTTGCAAAGGAGGCTGGTATCCCAAGACAAATAAACGGCGAAAATGGCGACCTGTTTATTATCTCACCCAACAAAGCAATACGACGTGGCGCACTACCTGTTGGCAGACTGTCACTACAGGGTCGAAAACTTATTCCTGTTGTCAGCTCGTCAACAGCCAGCTAACTTAAATGACCAGCCATCGCGATCTCACAACGGGCCCTATTGGCAGCCACTTGCTTGCACTGGCAGTGCCTGCAGCAATGGGAATGATATTCAATACCCTGTACAACCTCACTGACTTTTGGTTTGCCGGTAAATTATCAGATGATGCACTGGCCGGTGTTTCGATTGCAGGGTCTGTATTTTTTCTGATCCTCAGCGGTAGCATTGGCATGCAAACCGGCACCACAGCAATAGACGCTACAGAGGTCGTCAAATGCAATACGGCGTCAGTACCTGACTGTGTCAATCAGGCGACAGGGCTCGGTCTAATGCTATCTGTGGTTTGTCTTGTTATTGGTCTGCTGTGCACAGATCCATTGATAAAATTTCTCGGCGCAGAGCCACAGGTACAACCCTTAGCCAGAAGTTATGTCGTGATTGTACTGTGGGGTTGCTTTACATTCGTGCTGTCGGGAGTCGCCGCTGGTGCATTGATGGCACTGGGTGACACGGTCTCCAACCGCAATGCGCTGGCAGTCGGACTACTGGCAAACTTCATACTTAAC
The DNA here is from genome assembly GCA_964388065.1 of uncultured Granulosicoccaceae bacterium. Classification (GTDB taxonomy): domain Bacteria; phylum Pseudomonadota; class Gammaproteobacteria; order Granulosicoccales; family Granulosicoccaceae. The sequence continues at coordinate 1,721 of CAYLZS010000115.1, read as the reverse complement.
CCGATCCTTATCTTTGGTTTGAATCTCCATGTCAGTGGCCTGGCTATCGCCACTGTATTAATAAAACTCGCCTCAGTAATCTACTTGTATAGCGTAATAAAAAAGCAACTCGGTAGTTGGGCGAGACCCGCTTTTAATATTCAGCGCTGGGGCGAACTGATGCGCCAGGTAGCACCGGCGAGCTTTAATATGCTGACAGTAATACTAGGAGGCTTTATCACCGTGTCTTTCATCGGTAGTTTCGGTAGTCAGAGTGTTGCGGGATATGCAACAGGCCTGCGCCTTGAGCAGTTATTGTTGTTGCCAGCGCTGGGACTTAACACAGCTGTTATGGCATTGGTCGGTCAGAACTTCGGCGCAAATAAAATAGAGCGCATACAGGAAACTTATAAGAAGGCTTTAATAACAGGACTTGGAATCGCGCTGTTCTCCATACCTGTCATGATATTTTTATCACCGACACTACTGGGTTTCTTTTCCTCCAATGAACAGATGATAAAAACCGGAACAACCTATCTGAGAATCGATGCGCTGGCCTTCTTCGCCTATGTCGTCCTGTTTGTCAGTGTTGCCACATTGCAGGCCGTAAAAAAACCGATGTTCCCGATGTACCTCGGCCTTGCCAGACAACTGATACTACCGGCGACGATTAACTATATTTTGATAGTCGTTTTAGATCTGCCAATGATCTGCCTGTTTATCTCTATTGTTGTCATTGTTATATGCAGCGCTTTGCTCTCTCACTGGTATACCTCGAGGGAGATTGGCAAACCTACAAGAGCTGACTCAGCGGACAGCACAGCACAGGGCGGTTCAAATCTGGTCAGCAAGCCGGCCAATTAAAAACGAGCTATTCCACAGCCACGGTAATACTCTATAATTTGGCTTTACTCACCTAAGCATCTGCAACGGGGTACATAAACATGGCTCAGTTCAATCTGCCGGAACCACAACCCGATCCGCTACTCCAGCTTATTAGCCAATACCGTGCAGACACACGAGAAAACAAAATCGATCTCGGCGTCGGAGTTTATCGTGATCACCAGGGACAGACCCCGGTTCTCGCCGCAGTCAAAGAAGCTGAATCACGGCTGCAAACGCAACAACAAACAAAAAGCTATCTGGGTCTGACCGGTGATGTCGAATTTGTCGATTGCCTTGGTGACCTGATATTCGGCAACACCAAAACGTATGCAGCCGGTGCGCAAACTCCAGGTGGCAGCGGCGCATTGCGCCTGGCGGCTGAGATTTATAAAACCGCCAATCCGAACGGCACGTTATGGGTAGGCCAGCCAACATGGCCAAACCATCTGCCACTAACGGAGTCTGCCGGTGTTAAAACCTCTACCTATAATTACTTTGATCGCAGCACACAGCGACTTCTGTTTGAAAACCTGCTGGCAGCAGCAGACGCAGCTGACCCTGATGATGCGATGATACTGCACGGGTGTTGTCACAATCCGACCGGTGCTGATCTGTCTGACAATCAATGGACTGAGCTTGCGAAATTACTGGCAAAAAAAGAGATCATACCCATTGTTGATCTGGCCTACCACGGTCTGGGCAACGGCCTTGAAGCAGACCTTAAAGCCACTCGCCTGATAGCAGCAACCTGCGACAAAACGCTGGTCGCTGCCAGTTGCTCAAAAAATTTCGGCCTCTACAGGGATCGAACCGGAGCCGTTTATATGGCATCGCACGACAAGCAGACCGCCAGTCGG
>CAYLZS010000114.1:0-3577 GCA_964388065.1 uncultured Granulosicoccaceae bacterium | reverse complement strand
TTTTAAAGTCTTGTCTTGGCCTGGATGACCTTCATGTAGACGATGTAGAATTTCCTTGATTGCACCCACAGGAATGATGATGCGTTTACAATCCAAAACAAGGAGGAATCCATCAACACTAATTCGATCCCAAATGGCTTGTAAAGATTTCGACAGAAGGGACACATTAGTACCATTTAAGACGTCTTGAGTGCACTGTCGGTAATCTTCTGTAATTTGTTTTAATATAATGTCAAGAGCTGGATCCTCAGTCACTGTTAGACACGTGAGAGCAGTATCCACCACCATATCAGGTTCTTCAGCTGGAGCTGATATTGGAGCCCGAGAAAGGGCATCGGCAATCACATGTGATTTTCCAGGCACCCATTTGACATGAAATGTGTAAGGGGTGAGTTGCTCTCTAAATCGTTGGAGACGAGGATTAGGTATTTCGTGCAAGCATTTTGCAAAAATACCTTCTAGAGGTCGATGATCAGTGGATACTTGAAAATCCGGAAGACCTCTGAGATAAAAATCACATTTTTGGATAGCCCAAGAAATAACCATGCATTCCAACTCAATGGTGGAATAACGCTTTTGGGTATCCGATAGAGATTTGGAACCACATGTTATTATCAGAGGATTCTTTTTGTCATCATATTGAACCAGGGCAAACCCTAGGCCAAAATGTCTTGAGGCATCTGTGAGCATATACACTGGGCGAGAAGTGTCGAAATGATTTGTCTTTAAATTCATTGTCAACAAATTTTTGAGTGTTCGGAATTCGAATTCCTGATCAGATGTCCATTGAAACACTTTCCCTTTCCCTAACAGACTTCTCATAGCAGCAGTAGCATGGGAAAAATCAGGTATAAAGAAAGCCAATTGTTGTGCCATACCAATGAATGATCTCAATGCTGTTTGATCCTTTGGTGACGGAAAATTACGAATGGCTGCCACCCTTTCAGGATCAGGACGTATGCCTTGTGAGGTGATAATGTATCCAGCAAATGGCATAGAAGTGCCAATTGTAAACTTCTTCCTTGATAAGATTATGTTGAGACGAGCACAATTATTGGCAATAATATCGATACGTTGCCGAAGAGTGGCAAGGTCTGACGCCCAAATTAGTACATCGTCTACAATCTTTTTCGCCCAAATGAGGCCATCCACAATAGCATCAGAACGACGACACCATTCATCTGATGAAGCGTTTAGTCCTTGTGGAATTCGAAGATAACGATATCTTCCACTGGGTAGCAAAAATGTAGTTAGGTATGAAGATTCTTCGTCCAGAGCAATCTGGAAGTAACCATTGACTGCATCAAATTTTGCAAAGTATTTAGCAGTAGATGGAATAGATTGAAGAATTTTGGTGACACATGAAAATGGATGAATAGGGCGCTTAACATGTTGGTTAAGACGCGTGTAGTCAGTTACCATCCGTACACTTTTGCCATCGGCTTTCACTACGAAGAATGCCGGGGAACACCATTCTGTGGGCAAGTGACAAGGTGTGATAACGCCTTTACTTACAAGTTCCTGTACACAATTCTCAGCAGGTTCCCTGAATCTAAGCGGAATTTGGCGGGCCGCAGACACACGAAAGGGAATAGCACCGTCTTTTAAATGAATGTGAACAGGGTCTGTAAGCATGGGGATTTCAGTTAAACGGTCCTGAAATACATTGGGGAACTTTGAAATGACTTCTTCTCTGAGGGATGTAGAATCTATCTGTGCCACTAAAGCAGGAAATTGTGGAGGAATAATTTTAAGACTCATCAAATCATGCCAACTAATAAGAGCTGGATGAGACATATTTTCGGCCACAATTACAGTGGACACAATTTCATTGTTTTGATTCTGTATTTTGAGGCGTGCCGTGCCGCAAATTTTCACACTGCCACCGTTAGCTGTAAACAGCTGCACTCCACTCGAATTGCTCACATTGAGTCTTAGTAGATCAGCTGTAGGTTTAGCTAGAATTGTTTGTGTACATCCTGTATCAGGCAGGCAATTTACCAAAACACCGGCACGTCTGGAACCCTCAGGAGAAAGTCATAATGGCACTTGCGGAGTGGGTCGGCTAGATGAGCACACCGCCGACACTTGAGCTGGGTTATAATCGAGAGCCAGCTGCTGAGGGTACGGCTGTCCCATGTCTACTTGGTCTTCACGTACTACGGAACGGACAGCTGACTTGGAGCATACAGGAGACATGTGGCCCTGTTGGGAGCAAATATTACATGTAATATTAGACGGCCGGCCACAACTGGGCTGCATATGCTCGGTTGAGCCACAGCGAAAGCACCTTCCTTTGAAGCGGGAACGGCGCTTTTTCTCTTCGTCAGAGAGTTGTTGACGTGGAGGTGTCGATTTATTCTTGCCTTTGCCTTTGTCTTTGTCTTTGCCCTGAGCAGAAACAGCACGAACTGCTACAGCGTGCTTATTAAGCTCGCGTGCAGTTATTTTGGATTGCACATAACTCTTCATGATTAAGGTGAACTTTGCAATATTTGGATCTTGCACTTCACTGAGTTTATCGCGGAGAGTATCGTCTTTCACGCCAAGGACGTACACCAGGCAAATTGCGTCTTCGACCGTCATCCCGGCAAGGTCACCTTCATCAGCGGCTCGTCTTACGTCCTCCATAAATGACAGCTCATCATGGTGAGCGTCAGTTTGTCGAAGAGTAAAAAAAGCTTTGCGCCGCATGAGAACGGGATTGCGTTCTTTGAAGAATTCGTCAATTATGTCGAAACATGAGACAAATCCGGGAGTGGGGAAGATGGGAGTTGTTGCTGTAACTAAGCGGGAAACACGTGCACTGAGATCATCATCAATGCATTTATTAAAGAAAGCTTGTTGATTGGTCAATGGTAAAACTCGCATATTTGATGAGGAATGGTACGCAGTGAAGTCGATTTTCCATCTTCTGACATGAGCGACAGACGCATCAAATGCCAATTCACTAGGTTTCAAGTCCGATATAGGCTTGGCAACATTATTAGGAGCAGGAACAGCTACTGCGGGGGCTTGTACTCCTGGTTGATTGCCGTGAATCAATGCTAGCACTCGTGTAATCAACGCTTTCGTGGCTGCATCCCAAGTAGTACATTCACGGATGTGCTCATCTGCATTTGCATGATTTTCACTACGAAGCCATTGCGCTTGTTGAGATAGAATGTCAGTATATTTTTCAACATTGGCAAGGCATCGTTTCATTTCTACTTCAGTTGTGTTAGAGTAAGCATTTGTTTGAAGAGGAATCAATTGATTGACTTTTTCTACGTTTCTGGTTCTCCACCCTTTGTACGCTGTGTAACTCAGCAACACTTGTTCTGCAGTCTTCCCCGTGAAATCGTATAGCACCTCCATGTTGGCAGATAATACTCTTATCATTACTTAGTATATTAAGATTTATTTCGGGTCGTAATTAAATACCGACTGCGCCATGTTGAGTTCTACGTAGCTAAGAGAATTCACGTGCTCGTAGTTTAGCTTCAATTCGTATACTGACTTTATTTTATCCTATCTATATCATATTACTATCGCTGTTAGATCTAAAGAGAGTCTAGAGAATAAAGATACTCCAACA
>CAYLZS010000113.1:0-2361 GCA_964388065.1 uncultured Granulosicoccaceae bacterium | reverse complement strand
ACAGATATCTGCGCATCCCACAAGGCTTAAATGCATCCTCAGACAAATGGTGCCGAAGATCTGATGCTGTAGTCGATGGTCTGCTTTGGGCAAAGAAAATTGTTGATGATATTCTGATTTGGGCTTCATCATTACAGGAGCTTCAGCAAAGAATAGAGATAATTGCTCAGAATTGTGAGCGATTGAATATAATCCTCTCCAAAAAGAAGTTCTCGATTGGCACGTCTATGCCCTTTGCGGGTTATATTGTGTCCAATAATGGTGTACACCCGGATCCAACCAGAGTTGAATCAATTTCTAATTTTCCGCGTCCAAAGGATCAAACTGCTCTGAAGTCATTTTTGGGGATGGCACAACAACTGGCTTTTTTCATTCCAGATTATGCCCATGCCACTGTTTCCATGCGATCTTTGTTAGGCAAGGGTAAAACATTTTTATGGCTTGACGACCAAGAATTCGAATTCAAGACTTTAAAGACATTGTTGACTAAGAACATGCAAACACATCATTTTGATTCCACTCGTGCGGTATATCTCCTGACGGATGCGTCACGACATTTTGGAATTGGCTTTGCTCTCCTTCAATATGGTGATAAAGGGGAGCCGAAAATTATCACGTGTGGTTCAAAATCATTGACTGATACCCAACGCCGATATGCTACCATTGAACTTGAGTGTATGGCTATTTGGTGGGCTGTTGATAAATGTGATTTTTACCTCAGAGGACTGGCTAATTTCCAAATATCAACAGATCATAGACTGTTGGAAGGAATTTTCCTCAAGCCGATAAATGACATTCCCAATCCTCGCCTACAAAGATACAGAGAGCGCCTTACGCCATACTCTTTTACAGTGAAGTGGGTTCCAGGGAAAAGCCATATTATAGCAGATACTCTTTCTCGTGCTCCCCTACATGCACCAGAAGAGGACCCAGACATTACCGTGGATACAGCTTTAACGTGTCTCACGGCCACTAATGACCCAGCTATTGATATGGTACTATCATCCATGGATGACGACTACAGGCTATGTGCTCAAGACATTTTAAATAACACGAGTAACTCAAAATTGTCGCATTCTCTGAAGGGACTAAGAGAAAGATTAAGTGTTGAAGGTTTTCTCGTTATCCTTGATTCTCGCCGAATTGTGATTCCTGCTGCAGCAATTCCGTCGATCTTATCAAGACTACATTCAGGTCATCCAGGACAGGAGAAGACACTCAAATTAGCACAATCTTTATTCTATTGGCCAGGAATGACAAATGACATTCGTACCTTTGTTGAATCGTGCAAAGCTTGTTTTCGTAATCTCCCTAGCCTTCCTGCTAATCCTGTGTCTACTGGTCTGCCTTCAACTTCTTACGGCCCTCCAATGGCTCATGTGGGGGTAGATTTGTTCGAGTTTGCTGGAAAACAATATTTAATTTGCGTGGACAAATGGTCGGGATTTCCGGTCTACAAGCAATTAAATACAGTGACAACTCCTGCAGTGATTGGTACATTGGAAGATTGGTTCAACATTCTCGGTTGGCCTTCCACCATACGATCTGATGGGGGCCCACAATTCCTAGGGCCATTCAAATCTTGGTGTGAACACAATAACATTATACATGAATTGTCTTCTCCCTATAACCCTAGAGGCAATGGCTTAGCTGAAGCTGCTGTAAAGAATGTGAAACATTTGCTTCAGAAGTGTAGTGTTACGAGGGAATCAGCAAATAAGGCATTATACTCCTGGAGAAACGTGCCTCGCAGCGATGGCTATAGTCCAGCTCAGCTTTTCTTCGGAAGAAGACAATTAACTGATCTACCCGTGCTTCAAAAACAATATGAGCAATGTGACTTTTCTGCTGCAAAGAAAGCAAAAGACTCAAGTTTCTTGAAGAGTGCTGAGTATTATGATATAGACAAAGTGAATATGCCTCCTTTCTCTCCAGGCCAACCTGTTGTAATACAACACCCCAAGACTGGCAAGTGGGATTCGGCTGGAATTATCGTGGGAATGAGGCCTGACAAACATTCTTATACAGTGAATTGTGAGGGGCGTATTTTCATTAGATCAAGACAAATGTTAAGGGCCAGTAAGGAATCTGAAGTTAGTCTAACAGCATCTCCTGAGCACTTTTCATCTCCCTCTCAATCAACATGTGCAAATCCAAGGAAGCCCCTCCCCGGCCCTCCCAAAACACTCGGCAATCACAGGCCAATCACAACAGGGTCGTTGACCAATCAGCAGGAGCTGCATTCATGCAGTTTAATTGGGCCTCCTTTGGCTCCGGGGTGTCGTCCATCCTCATCATTTTCGTCCACTTGGTTTTCCTCTACATTTGCTACCGGAGGAACAAGAGGGCCAATAAGAAAAC
>CAYLZS010000112.1:0-11930 GCA_964388065.1 uncultured Granulosicoccaceae bacterium | reverse complement strand
GAACCTACCACAGCACTTGATGTTACGACGCAGGCGCAAATACTCCATTTAATCAGGGAACTGCAGAGTGAACGACAAACGGGTGTGTTGTTCATCACGCATGATTTCGGTGTAGTGGCAGAACTCGGAGACCGGGTTGCCGTACTTAAGCAGGGTGAACTGGTAGAAATAGGAACTACAGATCAGGTGTTGACGGCACCTCAACATCCTTATACACAAATGCTTATCGCATCAGTGCCGGGTCACGAGCCACCGCAAAGAGCACCGGTAGCGCAGCAGGCACCGGTAGTGTTGCGAACGGAAGAGCTGAACAAGCGATACTTCAGCTACTCGTTTGGCAGAAAAAATAATGTGGTCGACGCTGCAGTCGACGTCACGGTGGAAATCCGTAAAGGAGAGACACTCGGGATTGTCGGTGAATCAGGCTCCGGTAAATCTACCGTAGCACGCTGCGTCACCTGGTTAATTGAAAGCAGCGACGGAAAAATCTGGCTGGCCGGCAGTGAAATCGCTAAACTTTCCGGTGACGAACTGCGCCGCCTTCGCAGAAAAGTACAAATTGTTTTTCAGGATCCATACCGCTCACTCAATCCGCGTCGCACTGTGGGGCAATCAATTATTGAAGGCCCGATGAACTATGGCGAGAGTCACAGCGATGCAATGGCACACGCGCGCGAACTGATGGAACTGGTGCAGCTTGATCCCGATGGACTTGATCGTTATCCGCATCAGTTTTCAGGTGGACAAAGGCAACGCGTATGCATAGCCCGTGCCCTGGCAATGCGACCCGAACTGCTGGTAGCCGATGAAGCTGTATCTGCACTGGATGTTTCTGTGCAGGCACAGGTGCTCGATTTACTGGAACAGATTCGCGATCGCATGCAGCTTGCCATGCTGTTTATCACCCACGATCTACGCGTCGCAGCACAAGTGTGTGACAGCGTTGCCGTGATGTCGAAAGGCAGAGTGGTGGAGTATGCACCGGCTGCAGAGCTGTTTGCCAATCCTCAGCATGAATATACTAAAGCATTGTTTGAAGCTGCACCGGGGCGTCATTTTAAGTTTGGTTCCCGGGGTCTGCATACCAATAAAAGTTGAGGCACCGGATTTGACGGACATACTGCAAGGTTCTGCCACAGATGCAGCAGCACTGGCGTCACTAACTTAAAGTGGTCAGTAAGCCCGCCATGAGTTTTCCTCTTGTTGCAAGACTCTCTATCTCTATGTGTTCGTTCAGTGTATGTAAGCCCGCGCCCTGAACACCCAGAGAATCAAGCGTAGGTATACCCATAGCACCGGTAAAATTACCGTCAGACCCGCCACCTGCCATACATGCCGGCAGGTCAAAGCCCAGATCCGCGGCGAGAGATTTTGCCTGCTCGTAGAGTGCACGAGTGCCGTCATCCGGCTCCCACACAGGGCGCGTGACACCACGGCTGACGTTAAATTTTATCTCTGACTCACTGTCATTCAATGCGAGCATGGACTGCACCCCATGGTCGAGATCCTCCTGCTTTTTGGCCATCGATAAAGCCTGGGCGTTACATTCCGACGCAACACAGTTTACCCATTCACCACCACGGATGACGCTGACTGAGAATGTGCAGTCATCGGTGGTCATCTCTTCAATCTGAATTAATCTTTTCGCCATCTCCTTTACAGCAGACTTACCCAGTCGCGGGTCAACACCTGCGTGTATCGGTACTCCGGTAGTTTGCAGGTTATAACGTGCGATAGCGTAGCGCCCCCATACAACACCGCCATCACTGGTGGCGGGCTCCGGAACCAGTACATATTTGTTCTTTTTTGCAGTGGCTTCAATCAACTCCCGCGTAGACGGTGTACCGATTTCTTCATCCGGAGTGAATAATACTGAAACTGGAAGCGGGGTAGTGACGTTCGCTTTCTGCAATTGACGAATAGCTTCAAGTGAAAGGTAGTTGCCACCTTTCATATCCTGAATTCCCGGCCCCCAGCATTTATTACCGTCGCGCTTGAATGGCAGCTGTTGAAGTGTCCCGACTGGATGAACGGTATCCAGGTGTCCGGATATAAGAATACCCGGCTGATCCGGGTTTGGATGAGGCAGGGTAGCGCGAACGCTGTCACCAAGATTGTGGCGGCCGGGTATGCGTTCAACGGTTGCACCCATCGCCGCCAGGTCATAGGCGGCGAGATCCATCATGCGATTAACCGCAGCCGCGTCGTAGGTGGGGCTTTCACATTCAATCCAGGGTTTTAATCCCCGCACCATGTCTTCTATGTCGAACGGGAGTTCTGAAAATTGCATGCGGGTCTCCGGTAGTTCGTTTATAGCTGGTGAGCGACCTTAAAAAGTAAGCGGGTCAAACGGTAGTGCGTTGTTCTATCAGGCGTGCGTAAATAGAAGCACCTACCGGTAAAATGCTCTCGTCAAGAAAGAATCCGTCATTGTGCAATGGCAGTGTGCCTTCATGGCCTACTGTGCAATAGGCGCCGGGTATTACCCGCAACATATCGGCAAAGTCCTCCGAGCCTGTGACGACATCTTTGGTGACTTCTGTGTTTTCACTACCAACTACATCTGCGGCAATGTCTAACATGACTTCAGATAATTTATCATCGTTAACCAGCACATCAAAGATCTCCCGGTTGTCGTAACTGACTTCTATGCCATAGCCATGGGCTACGCCATCACACAACTCCTTTATACGCTGACGCACCTTGTTGGCGAGTTCTGTACTGAAGTAGCGCATGGTACCGGAGATTACGCAGTCAGAAGGTATTACATTGTAGGCGGCACCAGCGTGTATCTGTGTAACAGACAGAACCAGTGGGTCGGTTGGTGGTACGTTACGACTGACAATTGACTGCAGTTGTTGTACAAGATTGCAAGCTATGAAGATCGGATCAATTGATTCATGTGGCATGGCTGCGTGCGCACCGGCAGCCTGTATTTTAATATCGAAAAAGTCCGCTCCGGCCATGGCTTCACCGGGTTTCACCCCGACCGAATTCGGCTTTCCGTTTGGATCGTTGTGCATGCCGTAGATTTCATCACAGGGAAATTTATCAAATAATGCATCTGCCAGCATAGCCCGCGCGCCGCCAAGACCTTCCTCTGCCGGTTGAAATATGAATACGGCCCTGCCATCAAATTTTTTCGATTCTGCCAGGTAGCGTGCGGCACCCAGCAACATTGTGGTGTGGGCGTCGTGACCGCAGGCATGCATGATGCCCGGGTTTTTTGAGGCATATGGAAGATTGGTTTTTTCTTCAATTGGCAATGCATCCATGTCTGCACGCAAACCTATGGTGCGTCCAGCGTTGCGGCCTTCCAGAACACCGACAACACCGGTTTTTCCTATCCCTGTATGAACTTCTATTCCCCACTGTTTCAGAAGGTCCGCAACAATACCGGATGTGCGAACCTCTTCCATGCCGAGTTCCGGATGTTCGTGTAAGTCACGTCGAATAGCAGTAAGCTCAGAGGCGTAGGCATTTATTTCCGGTATGACTGGCATGATCGGGTTCCTGTGTTGCGTAAACTAACGGTATTGCGAATTCATTCCCGATACTTGCATAGTTTTACAGCAAAATACAAATTAAAGAATAAAACTATCCGTTATCTGCGTGCCACAGGGGCGACACGTGTTGCTGTGACTCACTGGCTGAAAGTGATCCGGCCGGATGATGGCTGCAGGATACTCCGGCATATATGCCACTCGTATTCAGGGTTTCCAGCCATCAACAGCGCGCGCGAGCTTGTTTAACAGCGCTAACAATTCAGCTTGTTAGTAGCGTTCAAAGAAGAGGATCTATAGTCAGGCAGCGTTTTTCAAATCAGTAAAACCGCTAAAATATCCATTGGCCTGTTCGATAATGCTTTCTTCCTGTTCAGTCAATAGCTCGACGGGAGATGGTTTGCACAACAGGTAACCTTGAACTTCATCACAGCCATTCTCTTTCAAAAAATGCAAGTGATCCAGTGTTTCAACGCCTTCAGCCAACACTTGAATATTCAAGCTTTTTGCCATCGCAATAATTGCACGTGTAATGGCCGCCTCTTCATTGTTGGTAGTGACATTGCGAATGAACGACTGGTCGATTTTGAGGCGATCGATCGGGAAGTTTTTCAACTGACTCAGGCTTGAATAGCCTGTGCCAAAATCGTCAATACTCAAAGTAACACCAATGTCTTTCAGTTGTCGCAGTGTTGACACAGCGTTAGTTGTATCCATCGCCAACAGGGACTCCGTAATCTCAAGTTCCAGGTGTTCCGGAGGTAATTTTGTTTCAGAAAGGATTGAGGCTACCAGATCCACGAATTCTGCCTGCATAAACTGCAGTACCGAGATATTTACTGCAATATTGTGAAACAAAAAACCACTGTCCAGCCACTGCCTGGCGCGCTGGCACGAATGACGTAACACCCAGGTCCCGAGAGGCTCAATTAATCCGTTTTCCTCAGCAATCGGTATAAATTCATCTGGTGCAATCAAGCCTAAACCCGTATCTTGCCATCGGCATAGAGCTTCAGCTGCAAATACCTTCCCGGTATGTAAATTTAATTGCGGATGATAAAACACACTGAACGATTCATCTTGTATGGCTTGGCGCATTAAAACGGAGATTTCATTGCGACGTCGAATTTCCTCAGTTCTTTCACTATTGTGCAAACTATAATTATTTTTACCAATACTCTTTGCCTCGTACATTGCAAGGTCTGCATTGGTGAGCAGCGTTTCGATCGTTTGACCGTCCCTTGGATATACAGACACGCCAATGCTCGGGCTGCTAAAGAGCTTATTTCCGTCCAGTTCAAACGGATCAGAGAATCCGTCAATGATATCAGTCGCCAGTTTTACGATTGAGTTTTCGTGATCCAGCTCATGCAATAGTAAGGTAAATTCGTCTCCACCCATACGGGCGAGGGTGACTACAGCATCGGGCGAATCCACTTTGTATTTTTCAACAATGACTTCCATGCGTCTGCTTACTGCAGTTAGCATTTGATCGCCGGTTGAGTGACCAAATGTATCATTAACTCTTTTAAAATTATCCAGGTCAAAGTAAAGAACACCCAGCATGCGACTGTTTGTGTCCGCTAATTTAATTGCCATTCGCAATCGGTCCTGAAAGAAGTCTCTGTTTGCGAGTCCGGTTAGAGTGTCGTAGTAGGCTAACTGGTGAATTTTTTTCTCAGCTGTTCCTGAACGATGTATATATCGCAGTCGATGGCACAACAACGACCAGTTAATTGGTTTGGTAGAGAAATCTGTAGCACCTGCCTCATAGGCAAGTTCGATAGATTCATTGTTATTCAGCCCGGTTAGCATCAGTATCGGGGTGGCAACATGCTCAGGCATATCGCGAATAATTTTGCAGACTTCAAATCCGTTAATACCGGACATTTCCACATCAAGCAGTATCAAATCCGGATCTACCTCACCAATGATAGCGAGTGCCTGCTCTCCACTCTCAGCCTCCACAACTTTAAAACCAGCTTGATCGAGAAACTCTTTAGCAATCATTCGCGTTGATGCTTCATCATCGACGAACAGAACAACTGGCGCTGCCAACGCCCTGTTCGTGTTTTTCATTACGCAGCCTTTGATAATTTATCGTTAAGTAATGCCAGTAATACGTTGAGTTCCTTTTCAACATCTGTTAACAGGTCTTCCGCCTCGTCCAGAGCGTTATTTTTTCCCGCAAATTCCAATCGTTCGCAGGCTTTAGCCATTCTCCTACCACCCCAGTTAGCACTACTGGATTTGAGCCTATGGGCGCATGATCCAACCCGGGTTCCATCTTTTTCAATGATTCCCTCGCGAAGATTTGTTATGTCTTCGCTTGCACTGATTTTATATTTGTCGACCAGCCGGTCGTAGAATCCGTCGGGGGCTCCGGCACACATAGCGAGGAGTTCAGAGTAGACGGTTTGGTCTAACACCACATCGCCATCTTCTACTGTCTTATCATCAGCAACCTGGACCGGCTGCGGTGCCTCACGCGTGTGTTCCTGTTGATCAGAGTCATCCAGGCTTGTACCTTTGTTTAATAAGGTTGCGGCCTCAGGGATCGACTGCCCTGCAGCCTCAACCAACCGTGTGCTGTTGGTGTTTTCCAGTGCCTCAGTGTCCGGTGCAACAGGCCCGGGCGTTGCTTCCGCCTGCCCGGGTTCCAGCCAGTGTTGAAGTACTTTAACCAGAGATTTCGAACTTACCGGTTTGCTAAGGTACTCGTCCATTCCGGCATCCAGGCATCTCTCCCGATACCCGTCCATAACGTTTGCAGTGAGCGCAACAATCGGGATGCGATAGTTATCTTTTCTGAGAGCCTCCTGCTGTCTTATCATTCTTGTTGCTTCAAACCCGTCCAAAACCGGCATTTGACAGTCCATTAGTATTACATCGTATGTTCGTTCCTCAAGAGCATCGAGTGCCATTTGACCGTTTTCTGCCAGCTGCACATCAACTCCCAGCTGGTTCAGAAGTTCCATCATCATATCCTGATTAACTATATTATCTTCAGCTAACAATACTGAGCCGCTAACGGAATTTTTTTGTAACTGATGGGCGACACTTCTGATTACCGCTTTTCTATCAGAGTTAATCGCGGCTGTTAAGCAATTGTATAAATCCGGTTGGCGCACTGGTTTTGTAGCAAAGGAATGTATACCTACCTGTTGGTATTCGTCAGAAGACAGTTGATCGCTCGCAGAGCTAAACAGTATTATCCTTGTATTCTCCCCCAGTTTCTGTTCTTTTATTTTGCGGGCAACCTCCAGTCCGTTAAGTCCCGGCATTTGCATGTCCAGTATCACTGCATCAAAGGGTACGCCTTCCTGCTTTGAGTGTTGCAGGATTTCCAGGGCCTTACTTCCGCTCTCAGCCATCACTGGTAAAGCACCCCAGTATTGCAGCTGAACTTCCATTATTTCGCGATTGGTGTAGTTGTCATCGACCACTAATACCTGTTTGCCTTGCAGTGAGTCTTTGCGATGCCACACCGATTCTATATTCGCTGGTAGTTTTTCCAGTTTAGCGGTAAACCAGAAAGTAGAGCCTGTTCCATAAACGCTTTCAACACCAATTTCGCCACCCATTAACATAGCCAGCTTAGCGGAGATGGTTAATCCGAGTCCTGTGCCACCGAACTCTCGCGTTGAGGTTCCGTCAGCCTGCACAAATGATTCGAAGATAGTTTTCATGCGCTCCTGTTTTATTCCGATACCGGTATCTGTCACATTAAATTTTAAATATTCGATACCGTCATCAGCAGGATGCGTGGAAACTTCAAGTCGAACTTCACCTTCATTGGTAAACTTGATGGAGTTGCCGATTAGATTTACCAGCACTTGGCGTATACGATTAGCATCACCGTCGTATGCGATGTGAAAATCCGGAGATATTTTTAAATAAAGCTCTACGTTCTTTTTATAAGCACTCTCCGCGAGCATCTGGATCACGTCTTCCACTAACTCTCTAAGATCAAACGCACTTACCGAAAGTTCGAGTTTACCGGCCTCTATTTTTGAATAGTCCAATACATCATTAATTACCGCCAGAAGACTTTGGCCGGATTTAGATATCGTTTCGGCGTATCGCAGCTGCTTTCCATCCAGCGGGGTGGCAAGCAGCAGTTCCGTCATTCCCAGAACACCATTGATTGGGGTTCTCACTTCATGACTCATATTTGCAAGAAACTCGGATTTAGCCTTCAACGCATTTTCTGCAATCTGTGTTTTCTGCTCAAGCTCAGCCTGTTTACTTTGAATAGAAACAGTCATTGCGTTAAAACTGTTTGTTAGCAGTCCTATTTCGTCTTTCTTGCCTGTCTCTTCTAACGGTTTTTCATAGTTACCCCTGGCTAATTGTCTGGCGACTATCACCAGTGAATTAATAGGATTAACGATAGATTTGGCTAATAGATAGTTGGCCAGCACAGTGAGTAATAACACGATGCCACCGGCAATCAGGAAATACTTCTTTTGTTTGGTTATGCTTTCGTACGCTATATCTGCATCCAATAGCAAATGATAACGCCACTTCGGATCTCTGAATTCACCCACGGCTGTAGAGTCGACAGACACCATTACGTATTCACGGTTGTCATGGTTTACCATTTTCGGTACGCCAGTTTGCTCTACAGTGGAGAATAGCTCCAAAGGTAACTCTGCACCTTCTGTAGCATACAGTATTGTTCCATCTACCAGATATTCCAGAAATATCTGTCTATGCTGATCCTGTGCATCACCAAACAATGTATGTGATGCGAGGTCCTGCTTTAAATGCTTCCAGTTTATTGAACCGATCAAAGTACCAACCACTTGATCTGGCTGGAACTTATCGAAAATAGGTACGCTTTGAGTAGCGACATGCTCATTCAGACGAAAGGATTTAACGACGCTACCATCAAAGTGTATACCCAGTTTAGGTGCTTCAAACTCCCAGGTTCCACTCAGGCTGGTAGCCAGATATTTTGGTTGTGACGACGCAATGATCACTCCAGAGGCATTGGTAGCAATAATTTCAGCGTATAACGGGGTTCTCTCGGCGAATTTTTCCAGATCTCTCTGCAGATCTGTCGAGAATGCACTTTCAGCTCTTTGAACATTACTCATGTTAGACAGAGTGATGAGCTGATGCTTGGCATCAACGAGATTATTTTGCAGTGTCGCCAGCTCTTCTGACGCGTGAGCAAGTAGATTACGCTCGACGGTTTCCAGCGTCGATCTGGTTGCGGCATCGAATGACAATTTAAATGCCGCAATCAACGGCAGCACTGAACAAAGAATGGCGAATAAAACCAACTTCGCACGAATCTTCAATGTACTAATCTCAAGATGTCTGAGATAACACCTGCTGGTATACACATGCGTTGTATCTGTCCTTGTAAAAATTAATGGATTACAACCCTTCTACTTCTGGGACGGCACGTTTTTGATTTACTGAAATTTTTTACAGTAGACGCACGGGTTCAGATAACGTGATGTATTTCTAGAAATACCGGATAATGTGTCGGCGTAGTCAGCGGTAGACGTAAATTCGCAAGCTTCCAACCTTTCCCGAAGCCATCAGACATGGACATCCACGGTAGAATGAAGCACAGGGGTCAGGGCAGACCTGCTCCCTTTTAATCTTGAAGTCGCGATTGACTCCTCATAACTCCAAACTGCGATCCGGCTCCCGGTGACAGGAACGTTTGAAAAATCGTTCACCTAAGCCACCACGCCTCGAAGTATTTAAAGGTTGAGGGTTGGTTTTGGCCAGCTCGAAATTTTCAAACACTCACCTTATAAACGCCATCCCGTTCAGTGCTTGAATGAATAGAGCGACCACCAGAACACAATAGCCACCGGACAATGCCAACGCAGTAGTACGAGCAGCACTATTTCCACTCAACTGATCCTGCGGCAGAAAGCGGACCAGCAACCAGCCCGTCAGCGGTACGCCATGTAACGCGTGTGTAGCGAAGAAGTGTGCAACACGTAAATCACCGACCTCTCGCAACCAACCCAACAGTGGCACCGATAAAGTGCCACTGGCAGTTGTGGCTCCCGCAGGTAATACTGCGTGGGCTTGCGCCGGTGCTCCGGACATATATCCCGCTGTGATCATCGTTAGTATGAAGGTAATTATCAATCCGTATCCGACGCAGTATTTAAGAGGCAGCGATAATGATGTGCGGGTATTTCGCAGCACACCAATACCCGTCACCAGTGACAGCGATGTGCCTATTGCCGCAAACACCCCCATTAAAAAGTAAACAGGTGCAAGGATTGAATGAGATTGATTAAAGTGTGAAGGCTCCCCGATGGCCGCCGCAGTTGTTAACCAGATCATTTCACCTACCAGATCATTTCACCTATGATGGTAAAAATGACCAGGCCAACGTAGGCGTTAAACCAGCGGCTGTTACGCCAGTGCTGCGGAAGATAATTCGCGTAAAACGACAGTGTTAATGCATATAGCGCAAGGGCAATTGCAAACTTGACCGGTTTGACCCGGATGTTTACGTCCAACACGGTGTGACTGTCCAGCAGGAATGCCCGATACTTGCATAGTTTTACAGAAAAATACAAAAAAAAGAATAAAACAGTCCGTTATCAGCGTGCCACAGGGGTGACACGTGTTGCTGTGATTCTAATGGCTGAAAGTGACCCGGCCGTGATGCTCTAAAGCTGACTACATTACCCGGGCTGTCGTATTATCAAAAATCACACAGTGCTACTGACGCTTTTCAGGCTCATTTCGATTGCCTGGATCAGGTCAGAGCGCTTCACTGGTTTTGTAACGAGGATGTCTTCAGACCGGGTCGGTTTTCGCTCGTGTGCATGACCGGTAATTAAAACAACAGGTATGTCCGGCTTCAACCTTCTAACGGCAGTACAGAGTTCCGATCCCTGTAAACTTCCCGGCATCACAATATCGGTTATAAGCAAATCAAAGTCAGTTTTGCTTTTACGGAATGCTGTCAGGGCTTCTTCTCCACTGGACGCCGGTGTTACCTGATACCCGCTTATTGTTAGTAGCTGCGTTATCGCGTTGCGCACGGACGGTTCGTCTTCTGCAAATAATATCCTCGCGCCTGTCGCAGCAACAGCTTTCGTGACTTCCGGTGTAGCCGGTGAGTGTGGTTGGGAGCTGACGGCTGGAAAGTAGAGACTGATAGTGGTGCCATCTCCATTATTATTTTCCACCACAACAGCTCCTCCTGACTGTTGCATAAATCCCATGATCATTGATAGTCCAAGGCCTGAACCTTCACCCGGTGCTTTTGTCGTATAAAACGGTTCAAAAATATATTGCAAGTGCTCCGGGGGGATCCCGGGTCCGGTGTCGCTGACAGCGAGCACAGCGTAGACCCCGGTAGACAGTTCAGAGAGCTGAGGGTTGGCTTCACTGTGGTTGTGCATTACTGTTGTGGTCTTTATTGTTATCAGTCCCCGGTCATCCATCGCATGACGGGCATTCAAAATAAGATTCAGCAGCGCACTTTCAGTCGAGCCACGGTCAACTGATACACTGCTAAGACTATCATCTAATTTCAGAGAAACACTAAGGGTGGCGGGCAATGTTCTCTCTATTAAGCTACGCGCTGCTTGAACAACATTATTAAGACTGAGTACTTCAGGCGTTAGTCGAGCCTGCTTTGCAAAGGAAAGCATGTTGCTTGTGAGATCAGCACCTTTCTGGCTGGCTTCGATCGCGGCATTCAAACATTCAAGTTGCGTCGGGGAGAGCTTTTCCATTGAAACCAGTTCCAGGTTTGCAAGAATCGCTGCGAGCAAATTGTTAAAATCATGTGCAACGCCACCAGTCAGTTTGCCTACGGTTTCGTGTTTTTGCGCACGATATGCAACTTCACGTTGTTGTTCTAATTCTATTTCACTGTTAACTGCTTCTGTGCAGTCTAGAATCAATGCAGACCACTGTGTAGAACCATCTTCCAGGCGCGTAGGATGTGCTCTGCATTGAAGCCATCTGGATTCCCCGTCAGGCGTAAGAACCGGCCATGTCTCATCGAAGGTGGTTAAGAACTTACGCGAATCAAGCAACGCAGTTGACACTTTTTTTGCAATTTCCGGTGTTTCAATAATATCCCAAAGCGTTGACACATTAGCTTCTGCGACTTCTGATTCAACACCGAATATTGCTTTGCACGATTGAGGGTTGAGAAAACGGACTTTATCGTGCCTCGAATGTAGATCACTGTCGGCAGCGTTAGTGTAGGTTAACGCAGCCCCCGGCAGTGTTCTGAGCAAACTACTCATTTGTTGTTGGGATTGCGATAGATTAATGCGGGTTGCGCCACGGGATATAGCAAACCAGTTTGCAAGAACGACAGGCAGCAGCAGAAGTAGACAAAACAGCCCGTTGCGTAGTCGATGATTGATTGTTTCTGCAAACACCGGAGGCCAGCCGTTAACCGGTTTAGCATATAAC
>CAYLZS010000111.1:0-12752 GCA_964388065.1 uncultured Granulosicoccaceae bacterium | reverse complement strand
TGCAAAGGCAATTGAAAGTTCAAACGAATACGTTGAAAAAAACGGGCTTCCGTTAGACAAGCTCCGACCGTTTTGATGGGAAAAACATAGAAGGTCAGGTCTTGCATTGGCCACATTATATTCATTTCTGTATATTGTCCGTTGTCGCAACAATCAAATTAAAACAAAGTGTGGACGATGAAAATAAACGTCTCTAACGCTCAGTATTCCGCTTTGATGGAAATTCATGGCCCTCCAGAAAACGTTAATAGTATGATTATTTGTTGTGTTCCTGAGGCCGGTAAATGGACATTAGAAGGTGATGCTAAGGATTTCGAAGATCTTCTATCTGTAATCGGTGAGGAGATCGGAGAAGGTATATGTTCACAGACTAATGCCAAGCACCTTCGCTCAGTGTGTAAAAAAGTAGATCCTTCTTCACTAGCCTGGATTGGTATGTAGGTCGATTGAGTATTTTTACCTGTGCGCTCATACAGGTTTGTACTTTTGCCACATAATTTTAGTTGCAGTAGAGTTTGATGCATGGCCAGACCGCTACGAATAGAGTATGCCGGAGCGATATATCACGTAACCTCCCGTGGAGATCGTCGAGAAGCAATTTATCTTGATGACAAGGATCGGGAGATGTGGCTGGAGATCTTCGGATCTGTATGTGAACGCTTTAACTGGCGTTGCCATGCATGGGTGCAAATGGATAATCACTACCACCTGATAGTTGAAACCGTGGAAGGTAATTTGTCTAAAGGTATGCGCCAGTTAAATGGTGTATACACTCAGGCTCATAATCGTCGACACAATCGGGTAGGGCATGTGTATCAAGGCCGGTTCAAAGGAATATTGGTTGATGCTGAAAGTTACTTGTTAGAGCTAAGTCGATATGTAGTACTTAATCCGTTACGTGCGGGGATGGTGAAGCAATTGCGGAATTGGAAATGGAGCAGTTATCCGTCGATGACAGGCCAGGGAAAGTCACCAGAGTGGCTGGAGACGGATTTTATTCTTG
Source organism: uncultured Granulosicoccaceae bacterium (assembly GCA_964388065.1). Lineage (GTDB taxonomy): Bacteria > Pseudomonadota > Gammaproteobacteria > Granulosicoccales > Granulosicoccaceae. Next base: position 11,749 of record CAYLZS010000111.1, on the reverse strand, counting down.
GTCACTTTGGTAAGCGACGAAAACAAGCGGTAACGCGATACATTGAGTTCGTTAGAGCTGGTAAAGGATTAGATTCAGTGTGGGACGATAAAATTCATCCGGTAATTTTAGGTGATGAGACTTTTGTTGAATCGATCTACAAGCAATATGTCGACGAGGTAGCGTCGGATGTAAAAGAAATCAGTCGACTGGAGCGTCGCTCAAAAAATAAGCCATTGGACAGCTACTTTGCTGAGGGTGTCGACAGGGCGTCATCAATAGCTGCAGCGTATGGTTCGGGAAACTACTCGCAAAGAGAGATAGCTGATTATTGTGGTATTCATTATTCAACGGTTAGTCGATCCCTTCGGGAACAGGGAGCTTGAGAAGCTTCGAATTTCACCAAGTACAGGCAAATACAGCGACAGGCGCTGTAGTGAGGAAATGAAGTGAGAAGCTACAGCTGAATTGTCAGTGAAGATTTAGAAAAATCACCGAATACAGGCCGAAAGAATTTGGAGTGCCTGTCCCGACTAACTTCGCAGATCTTAAACAAATCTGGGATCACGAATGGCACCCGCTCAACCACTCGGAAACTGACCCTTCTAATAATTTGTCACTGCACTTCGGTAAATCTGTCGCAACTGCAGACACGTCGCGAGTTGTGGGATTCATTTTGGCCTCGTCACCTGGTTCGAAAATCGAAGTTTGGAATAAGAGCAGTTCGTTTTACTATACTTTACAAAACAAAGTCGTTGACGCACTAAACCGATTGCCACACAAAGACGCCATTGATGGAATACTATGGCATCAGGGCGAGTCAGACGGACAAGACATACCGTCCTACACCGTTTCATTGAATGAGCTTATTTTCAACTTGCGCAATGAAAAAAAGATACGGGGACAGGCACCGTAGTAGGAGAGTAAAGTGCTTACGAATATACGGGGACAGTCACCGTAGTAGAAGAGTTAGAGAACTTATGGCCGGAATGCTTTCGACGAAAATTAAGAAATAACGAGAGAAATCTGGCCGAATTAAGTAAGGCAGGTGAAGTATTCGTGCTTTAAGGCGACTAATTCGCTACTGCAAACATAGCAATACACTGCAAGACCTTGCAGTGTGTGGATGGTACATGCCAAATAGGCGTTTAACTGAAAAGAAGTCGACTATTACTACGGTTGGTATTTCGTGATAGACCAAACATAGAACAGTGGAAAATATATAGGGACAGTCACCATAGAAAACAGCAAAGATACAGGGACAGCCACCGTAGTAGGGGAGCGATAGTGCTTTCTGCTGGAATGTGTTCAACGAAAATTAGGGAAAATAGAGATAAACCAGGCCGAATTACGTAAGTCAGGTGAAGTATTCGTGCTTTAAAGCGAATAATTCGCTACTACGAACATAGCAATACACTGCAAGATCTTGCAGTGTGTGCATAGCGCAAACCAAATCGGTGTTTAGCTGAAAAGAAGTCGACTATTACTACGATTGGTATTTCGTGATAGACAAAACATAGAACAGAGTGCTTTCAAGGATTCAGTAGTGCCGACAATGCCTTTGAATCGACTTTCAAAGTTAGTAGAGAGTTCGATCCAATGTTCAGGTGAGATGCTCAGTCGCTGTAATATCTTCGGCGTATCAGTGTCTATAGTATTTTTTACTTGAGTAGTGATGTAAACAGCTTTGTGCAAACGTTATCAGACTCGTAGCTAAGAAAAATGCGCTGCATTGCACTTCGAATTTCATCATAACGGTTCTCAGCCATTGTACGATCTAAAGAAGCTTCAATATCAGATGAAGAAATCGAACCTATAGGATAGGTTTCGCAAAGATTGTGATATTTCAAGCGTGCGCAGCAACCATTCTGATCATTAGTCCCAACAGAGTAAGAAATGAAAGGAACATCTGCTGTGATGGCTTCGTTAATGCTGGCAATACCCGCGTGAATAATGGCGGCGTCAGCGCGCTTCAGTAGCTCTATTTGTGGAACAACGTCTGGCATTAACACGTTGTCAGGCAACGACGAATGCACTTGACTGTTTTTCGGTAAACCTCCCATCGAAACGATAAATGCCAGATCGTCTCGTTTTGTCGCAAGCTCCAGCAGATTATGAATAAATTTTTCATCAGTTTGCAAAAACGTACCAAGGCTACAGTAAATCAGTTTCTGTTTTTGTAATCTCGCGTCCTGAATGAAGCCATCTATTGTTGAGATGACAGAACCCTCTATCCTGAACGCGTGATTTCTTCCACTCACCATAGGCCCTGCATAATGAAAATTGCGGGTCGAAACATTTGGAAAATCCATTTCTCCTGCAGTTAGGCTTACAATAGGTATCCGGGTGTAAGAATGCGGAATCAACCAATCCTGTTGTGTAATTTGCGGTTTTAACGTAATGCCTTGTGCATTGGCCAGCGCTCGCAGGTCTACGCCTGAAATCGTTTTATATTGTACAGGTCCAAGGCGACTCCTGGAAAACCATTCAAACAAGGCTTTCCTGAATCGAAACACAGAGAGTTTCATCCACTCCAACCTAATTAAAAATGCGCCCCGGAAACTGTTGGAAGGCTGGGACAGCGAATGCAATGGCGGAATGCCGCTGGCGCTTTGATTACTAAACCATCGGCTAACCAGGCAGGTTGGAATACCTGAATTAAGACTAGCGACAATCGCATAGTGAAATTCAATGTCAATCAGAAATGCGTCCGGGCTCACTGCACTGCACAACTCCTTAAGCTCAGTAGCTGTTAACGAGCGCTTTCGATACTCCCTGAACAATTTAAGCTTATAGAGCAAAAAGCGGAACCTGTCTCTGTGAGGGTACGCATGTAAACTCTTTTGTAACGCCTCAGAAAACTCACTGTTTTCTTTCAGGTGGTGAAAGCCTAATCCACTTCCGGCAAGCAATTCACTGATATCTTTTTCACAGGCAATATCCACTTCAAAACCTGATTGCTGCAAACGAGTAGCCAATGTAATGCCACTGTTATAACAACTGGGCATCCCGATCATAAAGTAGAGTATTCTGCTCATTGCGTCCCGTGCAATTCCAACTGCTAATTTAAATTATTACTGTGTATCTCCGGTCAAAGACGGGAGGACTCACGCTTTAGCCAGCCACGACATTAAGGTGTAACAATTTTGTTGTTAATCCCGATTGGGTCTAAGCTAAAGTCCGTCGAGGAAATCATCTATTTCTGTTTCACTTAGCCCGGAGCTTGCGAACAATCTGTTGTCTTTGTCTATGGTTGAGTTACCGTTTGCACTATCTGATTTTGAACTCTCGCTCAGGGCGACAATCTCTGCGATAGACCGGCTATGTGTGAAATCTACAACGCCAATAGTAATCCCGGCGCTGCGCGCCTGCGAGACGAATTGAATAGCAGTAATAGAGTCCCCGCCAATCTCAAAAAAATTATGCTCAGGACGTACATCATCAGTGCCCAGAAGATTCTTCAATAAGCCTATAAGAAGCTTGCTCACCTCAGATTCATTTTGATCTGCAGGCGACTCATATGATCGATCGGGAATGTTCGGGACTGGAAAATCCTTATAAGAAATTTTTCCATTCGAAAGTACAGGAAAATCGCTCAGCGCGATGAATCGAGCCGGGCACATATGCAGTGGTAACCGGCTGAGACAATAGTCGCGAAGTTCCTGTTCTACTATTCCATCTACTATCTCACAAGCAGAGTTACCGGGATCGATTTCCTGGGTATTCTCCTCGACGTAGTAGGCTACCAACAGGCTACGAGCAGCCACAGGTGTATCATTGCCATCTTTAGAGTCATCGTCGTTGGCAGATAGCCTTGTTTGATCCATCGGTAGCACTGCTGAATGCATAATCTCTGGGTGCGCACTTAGCACAGCCTCAATATCACCAGGCTCGATCCTGTATCCACGAATTTTTACTTGTCTGTCGAGTCTGCCGGAAAAGACAATATCTCCGTGTTCATCCCGATATCCGAGATCACCTGTGCGATAGATAACGGCACAATCAGTTGCAGTGACAGGATTAGCTGTAAATCGCTTTACGGTTTGGGCAGTGTCATTGTAGTACCCTGGAGAAACACCTGGACCACCAATCACTATTTCACCCCTGACGCCAACAGGACACTGAAATCCGTTGCCATCTACACATTCGAGGTAGGTTGTCCCCACTGACTTACCGATGGGTATTTCGCTAACAGATTCGTTATTGAACTTGTACACACTACTCCACACGCACGCTTCAGTTGGGCCATACTCATTGTAGAGATTCACATCGGCATGTTGTTGGTTATGCAGTTCCACCAACTCAGGCGGACAACTTTCCCCGGCAACTATCACAACATTGAGACCTGCCAATTGTTGCACTTCTGCATAGTTCAGTAAAAGCCGGTAGTAGCTTGGGAGGCACAGTGTATGTGTGACTGACCCGGATTGTATTAACTGTGCTACCGAGTGAACATCCTTTTCCTGGTCTGGTTCTGGCAATACAAGCTTGCCTCCACTGCATAATGACCAGTAAATTCCAGCAACAGAGCTATCGAATGCTATGGAAGACAACAACAAAAAGCTGGCCGGTAATTTTTGGTAGTAGTCAATTCTGGTTGCAGTTGAGTAGAGAAGATTTGCGTGAGTTATCTTTACACCTTTGGGTAAACCGGTAGAACCCGATGTAAACATAACGTAAGCGAGGCTGTCTCGGTCACCTTGAACATCACCAACCTGCCGGCCAGATAGTTCAGCAGAATTCTCGATGAGAATATAATTGCCTGTAGATATCGTGCAGTCAGAGAGTGTTGCCTTATCAGTCACTACATGGCTTATTCCCGCTGCTTCTACCAAAGTCTGTATTGTCGAGCTCGGGTAAGTCGGGTCCAGCGGGACGTACGCATAGCCGGCTTTCAGAATACCAAGCAGCGCTATGATCTGCTCTGCACTTCGGGGCAACATGATGCCAATTAAACTTACGTTTTCAGTTGTTATTGATCGTTGAAGCAAGTGCGCTATTTGATTGGCACGGGTATCGACTTCCTCGTAAGTGACTTCACGAAATTTAAACAGAATGCAAGGTTTTTTGGGGTATTCGTGTGCAACAGTTTCAAACCACTGGTGAATGGTTTCCATGCCTGAACCAGCTATCGGCGCTACTCCCTGAGCCAGCGATTGCGGTAAAACCAGATTGTTAAGTTCAGCGGTTGGTGTATTTGCATTAGCTGCCATTACTTCAATCAGACTTTTCAGATACTCCGCCATCGCCTGGATATCTGCACCATAATATCGGTGCGCTTCATAAACCAGCTCCAGATTCAACGAACTACCGGGAGTGGCAATAAATGCAAGCGGGTAATGGCTCTGAGTAATCTGATAATTTATTCCAGAGAAATGAATTTCAGAATTTTCTGCGCCGATATTCAGCTCACTGGAATGCCCGCCAATGGTGATAACACTCTCAAAAGGCTGAGCTGAATTTTCAGTAACGATGTTTTCTTGTAATTCACTTAAGCGTGAGTAGTCGTACTTCGCGCTGTTGTGAATATCGAGCTGTATGGATCGCATCCATTCAGTCAAAGGCAATCCGCTTGTCGTTTTAATCCATCTCGGTTGCGCGTTGAGATAAAGACCTACTGCTTGCTCCATTCCGTTGAGGTCCGCGTGTCTGCCCGATACTGTTGAAGCAAACAATACTGAGTCACAATTACTGTATTTCTGCAGCAACAGAGCCCACGCCGCATGTAGAAACGTACTTAAGGTGATACGGTGATTTTGGCAATACTCTGTCACAATACCTGTTTGGGATTGCGATAAGCTAAACCTGAACTGCGGTATTTTTTTTAGTTCTGAAGTAGTGTTACGGATACTGGCTGCGTCACTACAGGTGCGCAAATTAGTTGGAGTTGTTGAGGCACCATTTAAATAAGTACTCCAATAAGCACTGGCCGCCTGATGGTTCTGGCTACGCAGCCAGCTTACATATTGTGAGTACTGATACACTTGCTCGTCAGTCTTTTTACACTCTCGCCCGGACGAATAACATTCCAGCACGTCTTTTAATATTCGAGGAGTCGATACTCCATCTGCCAGCAGGTGATGGACACTCCACAACAGACGCCAGCGAGTTTCCGCTATTTTGATCAATGTAATACGCGAAAGTGGGGCTTGTGAGAGATCCATCTTTATCAGGCGCTCTTTATCCATAAGCTGTGACATCAAGACACTTTGCTGGAAAGCATCTTCACCAGACCAGTCGAGATTCACCAACGGGAGGTCAATCTCTCGCGTAATGACCTGCAGAGGCTCTTCAAGTCCATCCCAATGGAACTCGGCTCTAAGCGCCTGATGCATGTTAAAAGTTGAGTTCCAGGCACGCTTGAATCGGTCGGGCTCGACATAACCAACCACGTCTGAAGTTACATAAGTAACATAGATATCTTCATCCGCAGTCGCTAAGCTGTCATACAACATGCCAGCCTGTATTGGCGTTAGTTGAAATGCATCTTCAACATTCTCAAATGACGTAGTCAATGATCCCTGTCCTTTCAACTACCCAGTACGCCGACAATACGATAGCCGCTAATGATATTGGCACCACTACTCCAAACCGATAAGCAGCATTTTTTCTTAGCAGATAGAATACAGGAAAAATGAGAGCAACGATCGCGAACTGACCTATCTCAACACCGATATTAAACATCACCAGAATGTGACCAAGCTGTACCGTTCTAAATTGCAAATCTGCCATAACAGATGCGAACCCGAGACCATGGAACAGTCCAAATGCAAACACCAGTAGCCAAGCGTGCGAATTGACAACAGGATAAATATTTTTTAGCGCAATAGCAATAATCGAGATTGCAATGACCGTTTCAACAAATGCCGAGTTGAGACTCACCAGACCAAAGGCTGCAAGGGATAGTGTTATGGAGTGGGCAATGGTAAACAGCGTAACGATTTTTAATGTTTTGAAAAAAGCACCCTTGAAGCTGCTGACAGGCGACAATGATCTATTGTTGACCGTCAAAACTGTCGTCAATAATAAAACCAGTACGAACAACACGTGATCAAGCCCAAACCAGATATGCAAAATGCCTTGTTCGAGAAAATCTTTCCACTGCAAAATTCCGGTTGGATTGATCAGATCGAGCGTACCACTCGACTTGCCAGGACTAAACACCAGGAACACTGATTCAGTCCCGAATTCCTTATTGGCCGCTTTGTTGTAGTCAGCGATTATCAGGCTGCGGTGCAGTCGGTCTGACTTAACATACTCAGGGGTCAGGAAGATCGAATTTTCAATTGAGATTACATCGGACAGCGGCTTCCGTTCGGTACGGAACTGGTACTGAGCAAAATCGTCCACATCTCCGGGTAGTCCAGTGCCTGTGAATGAGTACTCCATGGTTCCTGCATCATCAGCAATGCCGAAATTCTCTTTGAGAAACTGCTGCACAATAGCCGATGTGCTCTCAATCTCGCTCGCCAGTTCGCTGCCGTCTGCATCAATGCTCAGGCCGAGCTTATTGTTGAGATCATTAATATTAACCTCAAAGCGACCACTAATGTGATCCGCCTCCACATTAACCCAAACATAGTTTTCTCTGGGTGCATGTGCATTAGCCGACGTGCCCACAAGTAGCAGGAGCATCAAAATTATGGTCGAAAAAGCAGAGTGTGGCTTCATTGAAAATGATGCTCAAATAGATTAATGCCCACACGCAAATTTGGAGATCAGTGCAGAGCAATTTTTTTTCACAAATTTATCAGATATTCCAGTGACACTACCTCGATCTACCAGCACAATCTACTTACGCCGCCCTGCAGTGCCAACTTCTTCACAGTGATTCGTGTAAATTGGTACATCGGAACTCTCTTTCGGATACTGAATCGATTTAAGATACAGCCGGAGCTGAGTCAGCTGTAGCCGTGGCCACACAGACGTCCTTATATCGACAAATATCACTTATGAAAAGTTCACTCAAAAGATTTATGTCATTGTGTTCTCGGCGAGAACTGACTCAATTCTGGTTGCTGCTGTTGCTCGCCATAATCATCTCTGTTTTGCAAGTCGCCAGTGTCGCATCAATTTTGCCTTTTCTTGAACTTGCATCCAACCCTGATGCGCTGGCAGACAGTCAGCTGCTGAGCTCATTGTTTCAAAGATTTGACTTTCGTTCTGAAAAACAGATGATCATCGCGATAGCGTGGATGGCGCTATTTTTAATGGGGGCTTCCAATTTACTGTCAATCTTATCAATATGGTTCCAGCAGAAGATAGCGTGGAATGTATGTCATAACGTGTCAATGCATCTGGTCAATACCTACGCCACTTTACCCTATCAGTTTTTCCTGAACAAAGACTCATCAGAATTAATACGGTCAGCTATTGATGACATCAATAACCTCATAAATGGCATCGTACTCGCGTTGTGCAACCTCGTGTCACAACTGCTAATCACCACTCTGATATTTTTTATGCTGGTCATCGTAAATCCTGTAGTTGCGTTGACCGCAGTCGGACTCATTGCTGCTATTTACTTGATAATTGTGCTCGGCAGACGATCATTTCTAACCAGCCTTGGCTCTGAAAGCTTACTGGTTACCTCTAACAGATATCGTACATTTGTTGAATTCATCAGTGGAATTAAATCAATTAAAAGTAATGGGGTCACAGATTTCTTTATTGATCGATTCGAAGTTCCGTCACAGCGATTTTCGAATATCAACCCGCTGATACAAGTAACTTATGCAGCACCCCGCTTCCTGGTGGATTCAATCGCGTTCGGGAGTGTGATATTTATTATCTTATATCTTTCTGGCTCCGACTCCGGTTTCGTCGAGGCTTTGCCAACACTGACGCTTTTTACTCTGGCAGGCTACAGGCTTATTCCCGCGATACATGGCGCTTACACGTCTTTCGCACAAATGCTCAACAGCTACCCGGCGATTGACGCGATTTATGATGACATACAGACTGCAGTCGATGTTGCACCAGCGAAGACGGAATCAATTAATTTTGATCGGTCAATTGAACTAACGTCCGTCGCATTCACCTACCCGGAGGCATCCGCACCGGCAGTCGATGGCATTTCAATGTCCATAGCCAAAGGCACCAAGGTGGCATTTGTTGGGCCCTCCGGCTCCGGTAAAACCACACTGGTTGATATAATCATGGGCTTGTTAGAAGCAGACAGCGGGGAAATTCTTATCGACAATGTACCGCTGAACCAACAACGCTACAGTTCATGGCGGGGATTGATAGGCTATGTACCTCAGGACGTGTTTCTGTACAACGATACGATTGCCAATAACATAGCCTTCGGGCTGGAAAAAGCTGACGATCAATTGATTAGAAAAGCCGCGAAAATGGCACAGATCAGTACCTTTGTGGAGACTCAACTACCGGATCAGTACGATACGCAAATAGGCGAGAGAGGCACCAGACTGAGCGGTGGTCAGCGACAGCGTTTGGGCCTGGCAAGAGCGCTGTATAGACAGCCCTCCCTGCTGGTATTAGACGAGGCCACAAGTGCGTTAGATAATGTAACTGAAGGCGAAGTTGTCAAGGCCATTCACGAAGAACTGCCTCACGTGACGATACTGATGATTGCACATCGAATATCAACAGTTGTCAGGTGCGACAAACTCTATTTGATCGACCGGGGCAAGATTGTTGCCGCAGGCGACTACCAGTCATTACTTGAGCAGAGCGAACAGTTTCAACAACTGGCTCGTTTCGACTGAGGAATACCAGAGTACTGTGCCTGCTTAACGAGCTGCTGAATTTTTTCTCCTAAAATACTCACTTCCGGCTCAGTGAACATGGTTTCATGACCAATGGGGAGAGTGATAATATCAAGCTCAGATGACATCTCTTTCCAGTTCATATGATATGGCTCAAAGTCCCTGTCAATGCCGCGAATTAGCACGACTTTCTGATCGATAGGACTGCCTACGTAATTATACTTACTCCTGTTCGCAGCCTCATGTGCCCACTCCAGATACACTTGATTCTTCGCGAGCGTCGTCCCGAATTTCAGCAAACGTACCTCATTTAATTTCTTTGCATAACCTCGGCCACGATACTTAAGGTAGGCCATGAGACGTCTGTAAAGCGTCTTATATTGTTGGAAAGCATCTTCCTTTTTCGCAACTCGCAGACCACTGAGCAACTTCTTAGTGTTCGACTCTTTTAAGCTGGTGTACGGTGCGTCGGCATCAATAGCAACGAAAAGTGCTGCTTCCTGTCCCTGTTTTTCCAGCTGCTGAATAATCTCGTGCGTGACGATCACCCCGAGACAATGAGCAGCAAGATAGTACGGACCCTGAGGTTGATATGACTGAATCTCTTTGAGGTAGTGCTCAGCAATTTGAGGAATGGAACCCATTGGCTCACATTCTCCGTCAAGACCAACTAGTTGCAAACCTATAACGGGTTGATCATCATCAAAATACGGTGTTATCGAGCGCAAAAATAATGCATGACTTCCAACAGCATGAATAAAAATAATCGGCGGTTTTGATCCAGTCGGCTTCAGTGGAATCAGTGAACGCCAGTTAGACTGCTGCGTAGTACCATCGATTCTTCCAGCCAACCCTGCGATGGTTGGATAAGTAACCACGTCGAGCATTGTCAATTTCACATCTAGCTTATCCTCAATTTGCGAGATCATTTTTACAGCGGCGATAGAGCGCCCGCCCAGCGCAATGAATTCTTCGTGGATGTCTATACATGTAATACCAAGAAGATCCTCCCAAATAGAAGCTATAGCCAATTCCGTTTTGTTTCTTGCTAATTGCTTGGGTGCTTTGAAAGCAGATTGAGATACAACAGTTAGTTGTGTTGGTGCAGTGCTCAGTGTTTTCGCTACCCAATCGAGCGATTGTCCGACGGTATGCTCGGTGTTAGAACAGACGCGGGATAGAAACGACGGAAAACCTTCCAGAATTTTTTCTAAAGCCGCACCATCTAAGCGGTCCGCGAAAAGATATTTGAATCGCCATACCTCATCTGGCCGGATAGTGAGGGTCAGCGGATAGGTACTGGTCAGATCACCTGAGAAATCTCCAAGAGTGACTGCGTCACTGGATTCCTGAGCGCTGCTGGATTCCTGAAGTACGATATCGTTCAGGGGTAAGTTTTCAAACAACACCAGATGATCAAACAACGCCCTGTTCTTCGGCAATCCTGAGTATTCGTGAACAACATCTATCGGAACATGTTCAAACTGCATAACCGCAAAACTATCTATATGCGTTTGTGAGATACAATCTGCAACCGAGTGCGATCGATCCAGGCAAAATCGTTTAGCAATAACATTGGCAAAGTAGCCAGTCATTATTTGGCTATCTGGTAAATCAAACGATCGTCCGGCAGTGGTGGTACCGAAGATAATATCTTCCCGCTGAGTAATAGCTGAAAGATACATCGCCCAGGCAACGTAGACGATCGTTGCCTGGGTAACCTTTAACGCAGCAGCGGTTTCTTTAATTTGTACGTCAAAATTCTTGTCTGACAGAACGACATGAGTGTGATAACTGTCCGCAGCTAATGGCAGCTGACCTGACGATCTTTCGAAGCGCTCAGTAACATGTACAGTCTCGCTGTAGTTTTTCAGTTGCTTTTGCCAAAATACCTCACTGGCCGACTCATCTTGCTTCGATAGCCAGGTCAGATAGTCTGCCTGCGTTGATTGCGCTGCTGGAGATAGTGGTGTGCCGCTTAGTATATTCGCGTAGAGACCGGCCAGATCCTTGAGCAACACAATGGCTGACCATCCGTC
>CAYLZS010000110.1:0-24849 GCA_964388065.1 uncultured Granulosicoccaceae bacterium | reverse complement strand
CCACCACCGCTTACAGAAGTAAGTGGAGCGACACGTCTGAGTCTGTTTGCCGACTTTGGCAATGTGTTTGACGATGTGACAGACTTCGAAGCGGAAGAATTGAGAGGATCCTTCGGATTATCTTTCGTCTGGCTGGCACCTATCGGGCCGCTGACCTTTAGCTATGCGGAGACCTTTAACGATGAATCTGACGACGTTACGCAGAATTTTCAATTTACGATTGGGTCGATTTTCTAGTTTGTCCGGACCGCATCCGCTATTTGCGTAAATGCGCTCCAAATAACCCGGGTCGAAGAAAAACCGGGATGAAGCGGCCATTCAGGCTTGCAAACGTATCCGGTGAGCCCGGGCAGCAAATTTAGGCAACAGAAAAGGTCGGATTTGGTCATCTTTCGCATAGCTGGCCCAAACAGCTATAGCACTGACGGCAATATGCGATAGAATCCCAATGTTCATTTTCGACACGATAATTATGCTGATGATACTGCTGAGCCACGGAGCCAACGCTTGACAGCGCGTTCCGCGATAATTTTACTGTTGCTGCTTGCCTCAGGCGTAGCAAACGCGGGAGAAATCAAGCTCGGCTTTGTCGACATTCCCTTCCTCATTGATGAGGCACCACAGGCGCATGCTGCGAGCAGTCGGCTCGAGCGTGAGTTTGCGCCACGTCAGGCGATTATCAAACAACAAAAGGCGGAGCTGGAGGTCTTACGCAGCGAACTCGACAGCACTTCGCTGGACAACGCCGAGCGCGCGACAAAAGAACGTGAGTACCGAAAAATCGAACGGCGCATGAAACGCGACGAGCAAGAGTTTCGCGAAGAGCTGAATATACAGAAGAATCAGGAGTTCAAGAAAGTTCGCGTCTACGTACTTAATGCGATCGCTACGTTTGCCAAAAGCCATAACTACGACATGATTATCAGTGACGGTGTTTTATTTGCGAATAAAACAGTAGACGTCACTGATAAGGTATTGTTGGAGCTCCAACAGGCAATCGCCGCCGATCCGCAAAACAACTAATCCGGTACCTTGGTGACTTCAGTCTCTCTCAAATGTAGTGACATAGCGGTAGCTATTGGTGCCGAGCTTTTAGGAGATGGCGATACAACAATCACAGCGATTGCCTCTTTAGATAGCGCAACAGAGGGAAGTATTGCCTTTATAGCCGGTGCCAAATACCTCGATGCATTGCGCACCACACGCGCTTCAGCGGTAATTTTACAGCAGGGTTTTGCGACTGAAACTTCAGTCACACGACTGATCATGGATAATCCGTACCTGGGTTACGCAAAGCTTACCCAATTGTGGGTTGCCCGTATCAGTGACAATGGTCAGTCAACACAGACAATACACCACTCTGCCAGTGTGTCTGAAGACGCCACTTTAGCTGCGAATGTGATAGTCGGTGCCAATGCGGTAGTCGAATCAGATGCGGTGATTGGTGCTGGTTCAGTGATTGGTGCAGGGTGTTATATCGGGCACGGTGTGAGCATCGGTGCCGGAACAGTAGTACATCCGAACGCGAACATAATGCACGGCTGTACCGTTGGTAAAGACTGCGAAATACACTCTACAGCGGTTATTGGTTCAGACGGATTTGGTTTTGCACCCGCCGCACACGGATGGGAGAAAATTCATCAGCTTGGCAGCGTGATCATTGGTGACAGGGTAAACATAGGTGCCGGCACTACAGTTGATCGCGGAGCACTTGAAAATACGGTTATTAGTGACGGTGTGATACTCGATAACCTCATACAGGTCGCTCACAATGTCACGATCGGTGCCAACACTGCGATAGCTGGCTGCACCGGGATAGCAGGCAGTGCCACCATTGGTGCTAATTGTAGAATTGGTGGTGCAGTGTCGATACTTGGCCACATTAATATTTGCGATGGTGTGACGGTTACCGGCACCTCGTTTGTTAGCCGTTCAGTCGATGAGCCCGGTAGTTATTCCTCTGGTTTTCCACTACAAAAAACAAGTCAGTGGCGTAAAAATGCTGTCCGATTACTCCGTTTGGATGAGCTCAGCAGACAGGTGGGTAAACTGAAATCCTGAGACGGCTGTTATGAAACTCCAACTTCTATAAACTAGGTTCACCGCAACTTAGACGAGGACGAGTCTTGGAATCGCTTGATATTACCGAGATCGTGAAATATCTGCCTCACCGCTATCCTTTCCTGTTAATAGACAGGGTGATCGATATTGAGCCAGGGGTTGAATTAACCACAATTAAAAACATCACTATTAACGAACCCATTTTTTCAGGTCATTTCCCGCAGTTTCCTGTCTTTCCCGGTGTATTGATACTTGAAGCCATGGCGCAGTCCTGTGCTGTCTACACCTTCAAGGAGCTTGGTGGTTACCCGAGTGAGGAAACTTTATATCTGTTGGCTGGTATCGATAAAGCACGGTTCAAAAAACAAGTTGTACCGGGTGATCAGATGAAAATTAATGTGGCTCATCAGAAAACCCGCAGCGGTATTTCGCGCTTTGATGCCAAAGCACACGTTGACGATACATTGTGTTGTAGCGCCGAGATTATCATTGCTAAAAACGAGATTGATCTGTGATACACCCGTCAGCGTCAATCGATCCGCATGCGCAAGTGCATGAAAGCTGTGAGGTTGGACCATACGCCGTTATCGGTCGTGATGTTGTCATGGGAGCGGGTAACACTGTGGGTCCACACGCGGTGATAACAGGTCCTACTACCATCGCGGAGAACAACCATATATTTCAGTTTGCATCAATTGGGGCCGACCCTCAGGACCTCAAATTTGATAGCCAGTCTGATGGTTCGAACAGCCGTTTGGAAATTGGAACCGGTAACAGAATCAGAGAGTTTGTCACCGTCAACCGGGGTACAGCCGGTGGCGGCGGGCTAACCCGTATTGGCAATGACAACCTCCTGATGGCTTATGTTCACATTGCGCACGACTGCCTGGTGGACAACAACACAGTATTTGCCAACTCTGCATCACTTGCGGGCCATGTCGTGGTTGGCGACTATGCAATACTGGGTGGGTTTTCACTGGTGCATCAGTTTAGTCGCATCGGCGCTCACAGTTTTTCAGGGATGGGTTCAGTGATTAATAAAGATGTACCGCCTTATGTGCTGGTTAGCGGGCACTTCGCAGAATCCAAAGGTATCAACAAGGAAGGCTTAAAGCGGCGTGGGTTCAGCTCCGATGAGATTCGCGCCATTCAAAAGAGCTATATAAAATTAGTGCGGACAAAAGGCGTTATTGATGATGAGGTATTTGCTGAGGTTGAACGGATCGCAGTTGAATACGCCGGTGTAAAAAACATGCTTGAGTTTGTACGTACTGCTACACGGGGTACAGTGAGCTAATTTGTCTTGAGTCTGTAACCCACCGCTACGGTCAAAGTTTGGCCCAATATTGGGTTATGGCTTACTGCGGTTTGCGACAGCGCTTCTTTGTATTGGCACCTGCGTTCTATCCTTCGCGAGCGACACGATAAGCTCGGCAGTAAGTTTACTTGCGCCGTCTTTGCCAAGTTGCTTGTAAACTGATGCGAGACCTGCCATTTGCTTGTCTCGAGCATCACTGTCCGTGAGCAGAGTTTGTAGCTCGCGAGTAAGATTGTCTGCTGTAACTTCGTCCTGTAATTTTTCTGGTACCACTTCAGAGCCTGCGATGATATTGACCAGGCTCACATGCTTTATCGTTAGCATGCGCTTTAAAACGCTATAGCTGATGGAGTTGAGTTTGTAAATCACCACCAATGGTATGCCCAGGATTGCAAGCTCTAATGTCGCGGTACCAGACGCCACCAGAGCGGCATCGCAACTGCGCAGTGTTTCATAGTCAGTTGGTTTTATTAGCGTGACTTTGGCATTGCACTCTTCTATTTCGTTCGCTATCTCTTCCTGCTTAATGGTGTCGGCTACGGGCAGGAAAAATTCGATAGAGTCGTGCAACTCGTTAAGTAAATTGCTGGTCTCGAGCATTGGCGGCAGCAACATACTGACTTCACTTTTACGACTCCCGGGTAATAGTGCAACGCGCTTTGACGAGCCTTTTCGAACAGGTGCTTTTTCGCTGGCCTCAACCAGCGGCTTATTGTCGAGTAGCGGATTGCCAACGTAGGTGTTAGGTAGTTCTGCTTCGTCAAAGATCTTTTTTTCAAATGGCAAAATCAAAGCCATGTGATCGACAATTTTTTTTAGTTCGTTAATGCGTCCGGGGCGTGAAGCCCAGACTTTCGGAGCAATAAAAAAAAGCACCGGAATATCTTTTTCACGTGCCATCGCCGCGAGTTTCATGTTGAAATGCGGGTAGTCGACCAGCACCAGTATATCTGGCTCACGTTCAGTCAATGTCGTACGCAGAACATTGAGGTTGGTGCGCAGCGACGGATATTTGTGGAGTACTTCGAGCAAACCCATAACGGCGTTTTTGTCAACGTCTACAAGTATCTCAACGCCCTGGGCTGCCATATGGCTGCCACCCATGCCAAAGCATTCCAGCTTCGAGATGCCAGGCGACGCATTGGCTGCGTTTTCGTGCAGTGCCTCTACGAGTTTAGCGGCGTGAATATCGCCTGAAGCCTCGCCGGCACTTATCATTACTTTCATTCAGGGGGCTGTAGGTAAAATTTCTGAGTGAAAGGTTATCACAGCTGCCCGTCCGGAATCGGTGCCAGTTTCTGTTGTCGGCACACCCACTGGTAAATTGCCCACTCGTGAATCGATTGCGGATGCGTCGTGTTCACGAGTGGGTGTTGCGACAGGATTACCAGCTTCTGAGGCTACCGAGACCTCTTCGGCCACACAGCAAAAGCAGCAATCCAAGTGCGCCGAATGAACCGCCACCCCCGCCTGAACCACCAGCAGAAACACTGGCAGGACTGGCAGCTGCCGCAACCGGGACAGATGCTGGCTTAGCGGCGGCGATCACGGGCTCCGGTTGTGCTGCTGCTTTCTCATCGGCCAGTACATTGCCTGAACCAGCGACAATGGTTGTGCTGGACTGATCCCGATTGTTCGAGCTGTCAGTATCGAACGTGTTGGCACTCAGCGTGGTGTCGAAGTTTATAACTCCCTGAGTGGTCGGAGCTGAAAGCGTAACCGATACTGTTGAGCTCGAACTCTCGGTAAGGACGGGTGACTGACAAATCACATTTTCACCTTCACTGCCTTGCTGGCATGACCAGGATGGTGAAGAGAACGACACCAGCTTTGATCCGGCAGGTACTGAGGTTTCAAGGCGCATACTGTTTGCACCCATATCGCTGTTATTGGTAACAAACATGTCGAGCTGTAGCGTACCACCAGCCTCTGCACTTGGAGACGATGAGCTAACCAGTGAGTACTCACTTTGGTACAGCGTGATCATTGAGTTCTTGTCACCCTCACTGATAAATTCACGCTGGCCAATTTTTACCCCGGTATTCTGTAACGACGATATTGTTGGATTGTTGTCGTTCGAGAAAAAGTGTGTGCCATAGTGCATGATTGATGAATAGTCGTAATCACCAAGAGGGATGGCATCATCGAGAATATCGAAGTTATGTCTCTTGTCAGTGTTGATGCTGTTCCAGTTAATCTGGACGAAGCTGTCTCGGTCAGGACGGGTGTGTTCATGAAGCAAACCCATAGCGTGGCCGATTTCATGAATCATACTTCCTTCACTGCACTTGTCACCGGTATAGATACTTTGTGGGCCATCGTTTTGAAATCCAACCCATGACGCGCACTGGTCTGCGCTAACAAAGTCGATGTAGTTCGGATATGCGCCGGCTGTTGCGTCGGTACGCTCTATCATAGTCACAGCACCGGTCGCGTTCCATGCGCCGATTGCCGCGCGCACTTTTTCTGTAGCCGATACCGAGAGTTGACCACTGATACGATAGGGCACAACGCCATTAGGCCACACGGTGCCATAAACGTAGTTACTTAAACCGCGGACTGAACGATCTTTGGTGTTGTTAAAATATTTTTCTGCATCACCGAAGATAATGTCTCCCTCGGAAATGGCAACCCCATTGACGTTGTCAAGAACACGCATATGAGTAGAACCATCGCGAAAGACAATAGGTGCGGTGGCTTGTTTCACACTACCTGAGTAAGTTTCACCGTTACCCTCAGATTCAACGGAAGCGGCGTGTGTAACAGATAAAAGTGAAGCGGCTACAACGGTTAACGCAATCGGTACACGATTGAACGTATTTATTAACTTAATTTTCAAAACTCAACTCCTGGCCTTTGTTGGTTTTTTTTATTTACTGCCAGGTGCTTATTGTTTTTTTATATTCACCCGGCAGGTACAGTCAGTTGGTGGCTGTACGCACTGGGGCACTGTAACGGCGGGTGAAATTGATTCTTGAGCTGAATTAAATTAAATAGTTATCTCTTGTTGCTGTTAGATAGACAAAGTCGTTGAACTTACATGGGGTTAGAGGCGAGTTTGAATTTGGTCACAGATTGAACATCGTCACTTTTGCAGAAACAATTCCGGATCAACCCATGTCCTGTTTAATCCAACAGACCAGTGCAAATGAGCACCGGTTACGCGCCCCGTTGCTCCCACTTCACCGATCTTCTGGCCTCGAGTGACAAACTCTCCGGGGGTCACATCAATTTTGCTTAAGTGTGCATAAAATGTTTGTAGTCCTTCTCCGTGTCCGAGGAATATGCATTTGCCACTGAAGAAGTAGTCATCGGCCTCGACGACATAGCCATCGGCAGGGGCGTATATCGGCGTGCCTTCAGGGGCTGCGATGTCCATACCGCCGTGTGGTCTGCGCGGTTGCTTGTTGAAGAATCGTCTTGAGCCAAAAGAGCTGCTGCGAATTCCTTCAACCGGTACATCAAAGCGCAGCCCCAGAACCTCGCTGTGTCGATAGCGCTTTGCATTGGCAATTGAAGTCCGATCCTTGCGGATACGAACCATATCGGTTTCATTGGGATTGACCTGGCGTTTATTCTTGATGGTGATGTGTTGTTCCGGATAGTCTTTGCCAGCTACTTCAAACTCATAATCTTTGCTGCCATTGCTTGAGGTAACTTGCAGCGTATGCAGACCAGGCCTGGTGCTCAGTGGTATGCCCACCACCGCATGGTAGTCACTGGCAATCTTCACTACTGCCACGGGAATATCGTTCAGGGTTGCAGCAGGCTTGCTGTTTGCTGGTCCCAGATTGATATTCGCCACTCCACCTGGAGTTAGCTGCGAGTCGGGTAAGGTGAGTTCGTTGGCGGATACGGTGTTGCAGAGCGCAAAGGTGAAAACAAGCAAAAGTAGACGACACACAGGTTTATTCCTCCATTTGTTTCAAAAATGATACAAGATGAAGCGCCTTTGCTACAAACAACATTGGACTTTATTTTCAATACGGTAAACAAGCGAAATCTGCCAAAAGGATAGGGGACTAAAGCGGTTTCGCGCGTTAATATCGAGCGTTATGTCAGTATCCGCACACCGGCCGTCTAAATGCGATTGAGCAAAATCAAGCTTGCAGGCTTTAAGTCATTTGTCGATCCAACGACGCTGCAGCTTTCAAGTAACCTCACAGGAATTGTTGGCCCTAACGGCTGCGGTAAATCCAACACCATTGACGCGGTTCGCTGGGTCATGGGTGAGTCATCGGCAAAGCACCTTCGCGGTGCCTCAATGTCTGATGTTATTTTTTCCGGTTCTTCTTCACGCAAGCCTGTGGGTGCTGCGTCTGTGGAACTGGTGTTTGACAACAGTGAAGGCAAACTCGACGGTCAATACGCCGCCTACGCAGAAATTGCGCTTAAAAGGCAGGTAACCCGAGACGGGCAGTCGCAGTACTTTTTAAATGGTACCAAATGCCGTCGTCGCGATATCACTGACATTTTTCTCGGCACAGGCCTCGGGCCGCGCAGTTACGCAATCATCGAGCAGGGCATGATCTCAAGGTTAATCGATGCCAAGCCGGAAGAGATGCGTGTCTACCTTGAAGAAGCGGCGGGAATTTCCAAGTACAAAGAGCGTCGTCGTGAAACTGAAAATCGCATTCGTCACACCCGCGACAACCTCGACCGGCTCAATGATCTCAGAGAAGAGGTCGAGAAACAGCTGGAACGGTTGCAGCGTCAGTCGCGAACTGCAGAAAAATACAAAACACTTAAAGTAGATGAAAAACAATTTCGCGCCGAGCTACTCGGTTTGCGCTGGCGTGAATATCACGATGCTCTCAATTCCTTTGATGAACGACTGCAAGAGCGCAAGAGTAATGTGGAACTGGCTGATGAAGCGCGTGCCGAGTCAGAAGACGGTATTGCCACCATGCGTGAGAAGCGAAAAGAGTACGAAAGCGAGCTCAATGATGTGCAAGGCAAGTTCTACGCAGTAGGTGCTGATATCACGCGTGCTGAGCAATCGATTCAACTTGCGCGCGATGAACGTGAGAAGCGCAGCCGCGAACTACAGCGCATCGACGAAGAAACGGCAGAGATCAAAACCAATATCGAAGCTGATGCTCAGCAAATTAAGGAAGTAGAAGTGGCATTGGCAGAAGCCGGTCCGACTCGCGAGCGGATTGAGCGCGAGCAGGAAGAGGCCACTGAAAGCTATGAGCAGGCAGAAAGTGATTTTCAGGATGCGCTCGCAAGCTGGGAAGATCTGAGCTCTGATCATGCAGAGCAGGAAACTATCTCCCGGGTTGAACTTACCCGCCTGGAAGAACTTACAAAAAAAGTTGCAGACCTCAAGCTGCGTGAAGAGCGCCTGCAACGTGAGCGTGGCGAGCTCTCTGAACGCGGCGAAGAAACTACCCTTAACGCGTTGGTTGCAGAACAACAAAGCAAGAATACGGAAGAGCTCGCACTGCGAACCCAGCTCGATGACGCTGCTAAAAATCTGGCACAGGCACGTGAGAAAGTTATTCAGTCAGAACAATCGCTTGATGCAAAGCGTACCGAACTGCAAAACAGCAATGGTCGACTGGCCTCATTGCAGGCACTGCAACAGGCAGCCACGGGTGGCAGTGAGAAGAAGCGCATTGAATGGCTGGAAAAAAATGGCCTCGCCGATGCTCCCCCGTTATTAAAACTTCTCGACATCGACAAAGGCTGGGAAAAAGCGATTGAAGCGGTACTGGGTGATTTTCTTGATGCAGTGTGTGTCGAAGACTTCGATGCACTAAGTAAGAAGCTTGGCAATCTTCCTCAGGCGGGTGTTAACGCGGTTCGCGATGGTGTAAAAGATAACGATGCAAAAGATAAAGCGCAGCAAGAACAGTGGCTCGCCACTATGGTTAGCAGTCGCGCTGGTATAGCGGAGCTTATGCATGGAGTTACTATCTGCGAAACCACCGAAGAAGCATTTGAGGTGCGCGATACACTCAAGCCAGGTGAGTCGGTTGTTACCCGTGAAGGTTTGTGGATGGGTCGTCACTGGTTGTGCGTTCGCTCTGACGATGGCAATGGCAGCGTGTTGGCAAGGCAGGAAGAACTTGACACATTGCAGGAACAGGTCGTACTTCTGAAGCAGGACATCTCCGCAATAGAAGAAACACTGGAGCAAGAAAAGAGTCAGGTAGTTGAGCGCGAGAACAATCGCGACAAACTTCAAACGCTGGTTAATACCCGACACCGTGAAATAAGCACAATCGCAGGAAAGATCGAATCTGCACGTTCGCAGATTGACCAGGCCGGTGAAAGAGCCTCAAAAGTTGAAGGCGAGCTTGAAGAGATAGAAGTACTGACTGCACGATCAGAACGTGAGCAGAAAGAAGGTTCAAGGCGTGCAGAAGAGGCAGAGAAACGACTACATCAACTGCAGCAGCAACTTGCCGAAATCGATGAAAGACGACTGCAGGTTCGCGAACAGCGAGACGAGGCGCGGCAGAAGCTTGATCAGGTTCGTGAATCGGGTCAGGCGACCATTGTAAAACTCGAATCGATGAAGTCCGGGCGCGAGTCCATTGAGCAGAATCGTCAACGCATGACTCGCCAGTTGGGTCAGCTTGAGTTGCGCCGTGACGAACTCAACGATCAGCAGCAGCCAGACAATAGTGAGATAGAACAGCTAAAAACTCAGCACCTCGGGCTGCTGCGAAGTCGCAGTGAAGTGGAATCGTCTTTAACCGCGTCCCGCAAGCAGCTTGAAGAGCACGATAACCAGCTACGACTTCAAGAGCAAAATCGCCATCGACTGGAGCAGCAGTCAACTCAGGCGCGCGAGTTGTTGCAACAGGTAAACATGGAGTCGCAGGAGTCGCGGGTCAGGTTGAAAACGATCGACGAGCAGTTAACTGAAGCTGGTGTGGATCGCGAGCAACTGATGCCGACTATCCCTGAAGAAGCCACAGTGAAAGTCTGGGCAGAACAACTCGCAGAGGTAGAGCGCAGGATTCAGAAACTTGGTCCGATTAATCTTGCTGCTATAGAGGAGTTTCAAGAGCAGACGCAGCGCAAGGAATACCTTGATGAACAATATAAAGACATCACCGATGCGCTGGAAACACTCGAGGATGCCATGGGTAAAATTGATCGTGAAACCAAGGCGATGTTCCGTGAAACTTTTGATGCAGTAAACAGCAAGCTACAGGAATTGTTCCCTCGTCTGTTTGGTGGCGGACAAGCCAAGCTTGAGCTCACGAGCGAAGATCTGCTCGAGGCCGGAGTTGCTGTGATGGCACGTCCACCGGGTAAAAGAGTTAGCAGTATTCAGTTGCTGTCAGGTGGAGAAAAAGCATTAACGGCAGTAGCGCTTGTGTTTGCGTTCTTCCACCTGCGTCCATCACCATTTTGTATGCTCGATGAGGTCGACGCTCCATTAGATGACGCCAATGTTGGTCGATTTGCCAAAATGGTAGAAGAGATGTCGAGCCAGGTTCAATTTATTTTTATTACTCACAACAAAGTCACCATGGAGTTGAGTCATCAGCTAATGGGTGTGACTATGCAGGAGCCCGGAGTGTCGAGGCTGGTATCTGTTGACGTTGATGAGGCAGTTGAATTGGCTGTTGCGTAATTTGTCGTGTACGCACTGCGAGTCAACAGCGGTGTTGCTCCCTTATCTTTTATTTCAGTAACGTCAATCGACGCGCATACAGTTAGTTTTGTAAAATAGCGTCGCAGTCAAATTTAATACGTAAATAAAGGTCGTCTCTGAATGGAATTATTCCGCGTGATTCTGGTTGTAACGGGCGTGCTGCTGTTGGGAGCCGCCTATCTGGTGGGACGTAAAAAGACGAAAATCAACGTCTATAGCCGCGCTCAGCCTGATGGCTACGATCCCTCTCTCGATGAGCTTAGCGTTCCTCTAACCGACGTAGCACCTGCTGAAGGGTGGCAATCTGATCACGAAGTGGACTCGGCTTTGGAGAGTTCTGCTGAGCCGGACAATACAGTGGATACTGTCGGCGCATCCTCCATGGTATTCGATGCCGATGCAGAATTATCAGATGACGAGATTGATGCAGCGCTTCCATCAACCGGTGACTACTCCGTTGATCCGGTGCAAACTGAAATTGAAATCAGTAAAGAGTTTGACGATATTGATTTGGATATAGAAGAAGCGACTGAACGTGCTGATGTTGTAAAGGTAACCAGTCTCGCCAGTGCCGTGAAGTTATCGTCTAACACTGACGGAACTGATGCTATTGATAAGAATTTTTCTGAAGAATTTCAAAGTTATAGCCAAGATTTCAGCGAGGGTGGTAGCGAAGACTTTGGCGAACCGGTGCAGTTGGAGCATTTTGAGGAGAAGCTCGTCACTGTGCATGTCGCAGCACAAAATGATCGCAGATTCTACGGCAGTGACATAAAAGCACTTTTTGATTTACACGGCTACACGTATGGCCGAATGTCTATCTATCATTGTGCGCTGGATGGAGACAAAGTTTTCTCAATTGCCAATATGGTTAAACCTGGCACCTTTGATGACGAACAAATGACTTCTTTTGAAACACCGGGTCTTACACTGTTTATGCGTTTGCCAATAGAACTTGATGCAGATGTCGCTTTTGATTTTCTTATAACTGAAGCAAAGGGACTGGCAGAAGAGCTTGGCGGTCATCTGCGGGATGAAAATCGTAATCCGTTAAGTGAGCAAACGATTCAGCACATGCGTGAAGATATACAACAGTATCTGTTTCGTAGTAAACGGCCATTGCATACAACATAACTTCAGCCGATCTGTAAACGGTTACTGAAGATGTATGGTACCTGATACCTGGTGATGAGGAGCAACAGTGCGAATCAACTATATTTGTGAGCCAGTGTTGTTGAAAGTCCCGCTGAAAGCGCCCGTGAAAATACTGTTGCAATTAATGCTGGCTGCTGTTCTATACTTTTGCACAATAAGTAGCGCTAATGCTTCTTCCTATTGGGAGTGTCGACTCAAGGTTGATATTCTCGATCTCAATGCCAATAACAACTTAAACAGCATTGAAAGTCTGCACGTTACAGTGGTTTCTAAAAACCACAAACTATCCCGTGATTGTCCCTTTGAGTCGGGGCAAGAGATTTTGATCAAAGAGATAACACATAAAGACATCCACGTATCTGAACTGGATGCGGGTGTCAGCCTGCAAGTTTATTACAGGTACTACTCCGACAAGATAGATGATGGTGATTTATTCATCGAAGAGCAATGGTCAATTGTAGAGCTGAGTGATGAATAATCTGATACAGAAAAGGGACGTTAAGTAGCTGGCTCCGGAGAAAGTCGCCAGACTGCAGGTAGCTCATTATAATGCTGCCTTCTGTGTTTTTAACTGCCAGTATGCTCTGAGCAAGTTCACTTCTTATGCAGAGAACAGACCGTCGTTTTGTATTCTTATCGCATTGACGTCAGATGATGTTCGCATTAGTCTAAAGTAGACCATTAAAACAGTTGAGGAGAGTGGTTGGTGGAAATTGCCCTGTCACCTTTGGAGTTTGCGCAACGCGCTCGACGTCTTTACGCCGGTGCAGAAGCTGTTGTTGAAGGCGACAAGCGCTTTACCTACGGCCAGTTTCTTGATCGCTGCGATCGATGGTCAGCGTCGCTGCAAAAACTGGGCGTGAAACAAGGTGATCGGGTTGCCTATATTGCACCAAACACTCACACCCATCTTGAGGGCTACTACGCTGTGCCACAGATTGGTGCTGTACTGGTGCCAATCAATTACCGACTGTTGCCGGAGGATTTCGAATATATTATCAATCACTGCGGTGCGTCTGTTGTATGCGTACACCCGGACTACATGGATGCGATAGACAGTATCCGTGGGGACCTTTCGAATGTTGAGTGCTATGTGGCTTTAAGCGGCAGTAAGAAGGGATGGCTCGACTACGAAAAGCTGATCGGTGATGCAAGTCCTGAATATAAAAAGGTCAGCATTTCTGAAACTGATCTGTTAACTATCAACTACACCAGTGGTACAACCGCACGCCCCAAAGGTGTCATGATTACGCATCGCAATGCGTATCTGAATATTATGAACATGCTGGCGCATCAGCACCTGACTCCGGCAGATCGGTATCTGTGGACGCTGCCCATGTTCCATGCCAACGGCTGGACATTTACCTGGCTCAATACGGCGCGTGGAATGACTCACGTCTGTTTGCCGAAGGTAGATCCTGAGCTGGTATGCAAAGCGTTGCAGGATGAAAAAATCACCATGCTGTGTGCAGCTCCTACTGTGTTGATCAGTATTATTAATGCACCCCGTGAAGTTCGTGACCTGATACCGTCCGGAGTCCGCTTGTTCACTGCCGGCGCACCACCCGCAGCGGCTACAATAGAGGTACTGGAAAAACAGTTTGGCTGGCAGCTCACGCATGTCTATGGTCTGACTGAAACAGCGCCATTAATTTCAATTTGCGAGTCGAGACCTGAGCACGAAAATTTATCTGCAGAAGATCTTGCTGTGGTAAAAGCTCGTCAGGGAGTAGAGCTGGTAGGGTCGGGAGAACTTCGCGTTGTCGATGATAACGGTAACGAAGTCCCTCATGACGGAGAAACTCTGGGTGAAATTACGGTGCGCGGGAATGTGGTAATGAAAGGTTACTACAACGATCAGGCGGCGACAGATGCGGCAATTAAAAACGGCTGGTTTTACTCAGGTGATGCTGCTGTTGTTCACGCTGACGGTTATCTGGAAATTCGTGACCGCTTCAAGGATGTAATAATCAGCGGCGGGGAGAACATATCGTCGGTTGAAGTGGAAGGGTGTTTGTTGCGCCACCCCGCAGTGCAGGAGGTGGCAGTGGTCGGTATGGCACACGAAAAGTGGGGCGAGTCACCGCATGCTTTTGTGGTACAAAAGCCGGACACTCAAGTGACTGAAGATGATTTAAAGCAACATGTAAGGGATAGCCTGGCGCACTTTAAAACACCACAGTGGGTGAGTTTTGTAGAAGAGCTGCCAAAAACGGCTACCGGTAAAGTCCAGAAGTTTGTATTGCGTGATAACAAATCCGGTATAACACGCCAGTAGCCGCTTACTCCAACCGTTTGTGCTCTAACAGGAGTAACCAAGACTACTTATTAAGCGCTGCTATCTGCGCACGCCGATCCACTGCCCACTTGTATTGTGGTGGCCACATTTCGTAGTCGGGGTCGTCACCTAACGCAAGGCCCGCACGCAGCGGCCAGAACGGGTCGTGCATGATTTCGCGGCCCAGTGCAACCAGCTCCGCTTTGCCTGATGCAATAATATCCTCTGCCTGCTGTGGTTCTATGATCACACCTACAGCCATAGATTTAAGTTTCGTTTCGTTTTGAATGCGGTCTGCAAAAGGCACCTGAAAGCCCGGTGTTCTGGCGGAAGTTTTGGTCAGCGGTTTACCGGCGTCGTCCATTCTGAATCTGGGAGCCCCCCCGATACCACCTGATGAACAATCGACAATGTCTACACCACAAGCTGCGAGTTCATTGGCAAGGGTAACTGAATCGTCCATCGACCAGCCCTCCCCTGAGCCGTTATTAGAAGATGGCCCGTCAATGGCAGATATTCTAAAGAACAAGGGAACCGATTCTCCAACTGCATCGCGTACTGCACGGGTTACCTGCAGCGGAAAACGCATGCGGTTTTCAATGCTGCCTCCGTATTCATCGCTTCTGAAGTTTGCCAGCGGTGAAAGAAACGAGTGCATTAAATAGCCATGTGCGCCGTGTAATTCGATGACTTTAAAGCCTGCTGCAACAGATCTTTTTGCAGCTTGTACAAAGGTGTCTGTTAATTTGGTGAGGTCATCTTTGGAAAGCTCTCGCGGTGTCGGGAAGTTGTCTGCAACCGGTGTGGCGCTTGGTCCTACAACTGGCCATGCCTGAGGGTCATCGACTGCAAGTGGTTTACCTCCGCCTGCAAACGGTGAGGCAGTTGATGCTTTGCGTCCCGCATGTGCTAATTGAATTCCGGCGACACAGCCCATGTCGGCGATGAATTTGGTGATCGGTTTTAATGCATTGGCCTGTTCATCAGACCAGATGCCAAGGCATTGCGGTGTAATGCGACCGATGGCTTCAACAGCTGTTGCCTCTGCGAAAACCAAACCCGCTTTGCCGCGTGCAAATGTACTTAAATGTGCGAAGTGCCACGGTTGTGCCATCCCGTCGATAGCTGAGTACATGCAAAGCGGTGACACAACAATCCTGTTGGCAAACGTAACGCCTCTGATGGTTAACGGGCTAAGCAATTTAGACATGGCAATACTCCGGAGGTGAATGCGTTATTTAAATGTGTAGCCGATAGTGCCACAGCCACGGAATTCAATCTCGACTGTACCGGCAGTTGGGGCTATAACGCCCAGACAGGTGCCTGTTGAAACCCAGTCACCGGCTTTGAGGCCGGACTTAAGATCACCGCGAGCCGAGCGCAGAGCATTATGCAACCACAGGAGTGAATTTAGCGGATGACCGAGTACCGCAGCACCGGTGCCGCTGTTGGTTTCAGTGCCGTTGATCGAGGCGGTAACCTCTATAGCGGCGAGATCGATCGAGCGCCAGTTGCCGATCGCGATTCCGGGAATAAATGCGACATGAACGCCAAAGTCGGCAACGGCCGAGTGCAGTCCCGGAAGACCAGTGCCTGCAGTCCGTCGACCGACAATTTCGACTGCGATGTGGCAGCTCTCGATCAGCTGGGGCAGATCTTCAGTTGAGAGCTCCCGGTCAGTCGGGAAGTCGCTGCCGCAGATAAATGCAAACTCAGCTTCACCGCCCAGTACTCCGGTGGTCAGCGGAAATGACGCGCCGGGTTGCAACTGCTCCTTTTCAAACAGTGGGCCGTAAAACGGTTCATTGCAATCGAAGAGTTTTTGGACACCCTCGTTGGTAGCGCCAATTTTGTAGCCAATTTGCCTTGAAGGGTAGGCTTCTGTTGCCAGAGCTTGCACTTGGTAGGCACTTTCAAGTGACGGAAATGCATTAAATGGTGCAGCATCGACTTGCGTATGGTTGCCACGTGCATCTGCCAGTAGCGATGCCAGCTTTTTTTTGGTCGGATTTTCTCCAGCAGGTTCAGCGTGATCCGACATGGGCTCTCCGGTAGTGTCCAGTTGAGTGAACAGTGCTCGAACTATAAGCGAACGTCACTGCAACGATGTCGTGTGACTCTTCCCGTTATCGTAGGCGCTCACCGGTTCCTGAGCAAGTAGAATTGGGGGGTTCGCGGCATCGGTGTCGTGTTGAAAATTACCGGTGAATCCGGACGTGTGATCTCCGAAGCGGTATAATTGAGATTGACTGATAAATTCAGAGGTGAAGTCTGTGGCAGAAGACTGGGGCTATCAAACCGACCACGAAGTAATTGACGCATTGCTTGAGGTAGATGGCAAATTTATTGTCGACACCGGCTGTGGTGATGGTGCGCTTTGCAGGCATCTTGCGGGTCGTGGGGCACGGGTGCTCGGTATTGAGCCAAACCCTGAGCAGGCAAAAATAAACAGCGCGGCCGCGGTGGTATCCAATGTTGGATTTAAGCAGGCGGGTGCTGCTGCAATACCCGTTGAAGCTAGCTCGGTTGACGGTGTCGTGTTTAAGAATTCACTGCATCATATGCACGCACCGAATTTTGAAAAAATCTTTAATGAATTAGCCAGAATATTAAAAGCCAGCGGCTTTCTTTTTGTGATTGAACCGATTGCCAATGGCAGCTATCAACATGTGATGGAGCCGTTCCATAACGAAACCAGTGTACGATTGTCGGCTTACAATGCGTTGCTTAAGTATGCTGCTCCGTTGTTTTCGTCTGTACGGGAAATTTACTACGACGTAGATGTTACTTTTGACTCGTTTAACGACTACGCCACACGATATGAAAGTTCAACCTTCAACAACTATACAGGTGACGTCCGACAGGCCGAAGTGCAGCGGCGTTTCAATGAATGTGAGAACAGCCATGGCTCTTATACACTTACACAGCCAATGCGTGTGAACTACTACACTGAAATTAAGCACTAATGCTCCGCAGCCCACTGCACATAGAGGAACCAAGTTGGAAACTGTATTAACCGGCGACATTGGTGGCACCAATGCCCGCTTTGCTTTGTTCCGTGACGGACAATTCATTGAATCGAGTTTGGCTAAGCTGCCCGTTGCCGATTACCCCGATCTGGCAGATACCATTGCGCTCTATCTTGCAGAAGCAGGTAATAGCGCAGAGGCAGTCAGCAAGATAGCTTTGTCAGTTGCAAGTACCGCCGAGTACACAGATTCGATGGAACTGACCAATTGTAAAGTTGGCTTTAAGGTGTCTGATCTGGTGTCGCGCTTCGGGCTGGTACAAGCGCGAGTAGTTAATGATTTCACCGCCGCCGCTCTCGGTGTTGTGAGTTTGCCGGAAAAAGATTTAAAGGTAATTCATCCGGGGTTACCTGACAACGATGGCCCGAAAGCGGTGTTGGGTGCCGGCACCGGCCTGGGTGTGTCGGGTTTGGTTTATTCCGGTTCGCACTGGATACCACTGCAGGGACAGGGCGGGCATGTCACCATGGTGTCGCAAACGGAACGTGAGCTTGCCATTCGCAATGTACTTGCCGAAAAGCTGGGTCATGTATCGGCAGAGCGGTATTTATCCGGGCCGGGTACTGTTGGTGTGTATCAGGCGATCTGCCAGCTCGATAGCGTACCTGCAAAATATACCGAAGCCCATGAGATCAGCGCATCTGCAATGAACAACAGTTGCAAGGTGTGTTGTGAGGTGATGGAGCTGTTCTGTAAAAACCTTGGAGTTGTCGCGGGAGATCTTGCCGTAACTCTTGGCTCTAGCGGCGGTATTTACATTGCCGGTGGCATTGTGCCGCATCTCGGAGACTACTTTATGGACTCTGAGTTTTTACACTGGCTGCATTACAAAGGCCGGTTCAGTGAGTTTGTTAAAGAGATGCCAGTCTGGTTAATTACCGGTGGGGAGCCAGCACTTTTCGGCGCGTATCAGAGTCTCAAGCCAAGCTATGACAATTACGGTTATACCGTTCACGCTTGCTAGATTGCCGCTGCCTGATAGAGGTGTCTGGTGTAGACTGCGTGTGAGAGCGAATGACGCAAACTGGAGAGTAACCTGAAATGGCCCTGGTGTGCTTTAGTGTCAATGGCAATTCCGTTGAAATAGAAGTCGAAGATCGCACCCTGCTGGTCGATGCGTTGCGAGATTCATTACAGCTGACCGGCACTCATGTCGGTTGCGACACAAGCCAGTGTGGCTGCTGCACAGTTCGGGTAAACGGTGATGCGGTGAAATCCTGCACGATGCTGGCGGTGCAGGCGGAGGGTGTTGAAATCACAACGATCGAAGGCATAGCCGATGGTGATCAGCTGCATCCGGTACAGACTGCGTTTTCTGTATGCCACGGTTTACAGTGTGGCTACTGCACACCGGGCATGGTGATCGCAACAATTGATCTGCTCGAACGCCACCCACATCCGTCTGATGAACAAATACGCGATGGTCTGTCCGGCAATCTCTGTCGCTGCACTGGTTATCTGAATATTGAGTCTGCGGTGCGAGCAGCAGAGGTGGCAATGTCAAATAGTGCAACGATCAGATCTGTGCGAACTGAACAGACGGCTGGTGACACATGACCGGTGCTAGTAGTTTGTATTGTAAAACAGCTATCGACGTGAGTAAGCCATGGATCTGATGCGTCACGAAGACCGACGGCTCATTACCGGCACCGGCAAGTTCACAGCAGACTGGAACCTTGAAGGCCAGCTGCATGCGGTAATGGTACGCTCAGATCGTGCACACGCTGCTATTTTATCGGTGAATATTGATGCGGCAAAAGCGTTAGCCGGAGTGGTGGCTGTTTATACCGCAGCCGATGTCACAGCCAGCGGGTTTTCACCGTTGCCGTCGGGTCCCGATATTAAAGGGCTTAACGGCAGTGTCATTGTGAAAAACGCACTGCCGTTACTTGCAATTGATCGAGTGCGGTTTGTGGGCCAGGCTGTTGCGATGGTTGTTGCAATCACAGATGCCATCGCACAAGACGCGGCAGAACTTGTGGAAGTGACCTACAGTGAACTTGCTCCGGTAATGAACGCACAACATGCCACTGCTGACCACACAGAGCAATTACATGTGAATGCCGCCAATAACGTTTCTTTGGTTTTCGAGTCGGGTGATCAATCGGCGGTGTCCAGTGCTTTTGCCAATGCAGACCGTATAACTCACCACAGTATCACCAGCCAGCGCCTCTCTGGTGCACCACTTGAGTTACGCACTGTTCTGGCAAGCTATGATATTGCCAGTGGCAAAACCTCGGTCTACACACCTACTCAGGGCCTCTTGGGTATGCGAGCATCACTCGCCGCGGTAACCGGGATGGACACATCCGACTTCGAAATAATCACACAGGATGTCGGAGGATCTTTCGGCTTGCGCGGCGGACCAGGTGTAGAGCACGGACTGGTAGTTTTGGCGACACAGCAACTTGGACGGCCGGTAAAGTGGGTAGCAAAACGTTCGGAGCTTTTTATTGGTGAACTGCACGGACGCGCCTTAACGTTGAATGGATCACTGGCGCTGGACCGCGACGATAACATTATGGCACTGCGATTTGACGACACCATTGATCTTGGTGCCTACAATTGTTATTTCGGTGGTTTTATCGGTACCAACAATCTGTCGGTCACAATGGGAGGAGCGTATCGAATACCGGCGTTGTATATGCAGTCGACACTTTTATATACCAATAAGGTTCCGGTCTCTGCCTATCGCGGAGCGGGGCGGCCGGATATAGCGTTTGCTATTGAGCGTTTGATTGATCAAACCGCCGCTGAGCACAACCTTGATCCGATCGAATTCAGACGCCGCAACTTTATACCTAAAGAAGCGTTTCCCTACACCACGGCCAATGGCACCGAGTATGACTGTGGTGACTTTGATGCTGTGATGAATAAAGCATTGACACAGGCGGATTATCAGGGCTTTAGCTCACGCCGCAATACAGCAAAACGCAATGGTAAATTACGCGGGATCGGAGTGGGTTATTACGTTGAAAAATCCGGTGCTGGCAGTGCTCCAAAAGATCAGGTTGCCTGTCGGTTCAACAATGACGGAACCATTACGCTGTTTGCAGTAACCGGTCCCTCCGGTCAGGGACATGAAACTGCGTTTGCGCAAATTGTCGGTGATGGCCTTGGTATTGAGACTCGCAACATAAGCTATAAGGCAGGCGTTGCCGATCAACAGCTTATTGGCAATGGTACCGGTGGTTCGAGGTCTCTCTATGGAACCGGATCAGCATTTAAGAAGCTGGTTAGTGCGGTAATAGAAAAAGTGACTCCTTATGCCGCGCGTGAGCTTGCCGTTGAAGATAACGATCTGTTATTTGAAAATGGTCAGTTCTTCGGTCGCAATGCAGCACCTGGTATTCATCTGGCTGCATTAGCGCGCAAGCACGCAACTGATGGCGCGCATCCATTTAATACGTCGGCGGAAACAAGCACTGGTGCGAACTATCCGAATGGATGTCATATAGCCGAGTGCGAGCTCGATCCCGAAACAGGTGTAGTGCGTGTGGTTTCGTATACAGCTGTTGATGATCTTGGCAACGTTGTTAACCCTGAGCTTGTCCGTGGACAAGTGCACGGCGGAGTTGTGCAGGGTGCAGGGCAGGCTTTCACCGAAGCGGTGGTTTATGATGACAATGGCCAGTTATTGTCCGGCAGCTTTATGGACTACGCCATGCCGCGCGCTGGTATTGTCGAAAAGATGACCACTGATACATACGCCGTACCCACAGATCTTAATGAGCTTGGCTCTAAAGGTGTGGGTGAATCCGGGTGTTCCGGTTCGTTGCCAGCTTTTAGTAATGCAATGGCATATATATTACGTGAAGCGGGTGCCGGTCCAATGGAAATGCCATATACCCCACATCGGGTCTGGCAACATTTGCAGCGCTCAGCTGAGTCCATAAGTGATGTATAGTCTGTGTACTGGCGGGAGTATTCCGACTGGTGAAACCTAAACTGAATTCAAATTACATTTAGCCTTATACCTAACAGTGCTTACTAAATTTTTTTCCGGCCGACGCAGCTTCCAGTCCTTAACAGATGAAGAGATTCTGGGGCTGGCTATTTCTGCGGAAGAGGAAGATGGTCGGATCTATCGCGCCTATGCCGAGGGATTGCGAATAGGCTTTCCAGCCTCTGCAAAAGTATTCGAGCACATGGCATCAGAGGAAGATCAGCACAGACAGTGGTTGATCGCTCTTTTTAAGAAACGATTTGGCGACAGTATTCCATTGATTCGTCGTGAACACGTGCGTGGTTACTTTGAACGCAAGCCAGATTGGTTAGTGCGACCACTGAGTCTTGAAAAAACTCGCATGCAGGCAGCACAGATGGAGCGCGATGCTGAACGCTTTTATCGCGCTGCTGCCGCTCGCACAACTGACGCTGACACACGCCGCCTGCTGGGCGATCTTGCCGCAGCAGAAGCCGAACATCAGGATGCAGCAACAACGCTCGAAAAAGAGCTGGTCCCGGACGGTGTTAAAACTGAAGAGGAAAACAATGAAAAGAAACAGTTTCTGCTGACCTACATACAACCCGGTCTTGCAGGATTAATGGATGGTTCAATTTCTACGCTTGCACCAATCTTTGCAACAGCGTTTGCAACCGGTGATACGTGGAAAACTTTTTTAGTTGGCCTGGCAGCTTCAGTCGGTGCCGGTATATCGATGGGCTTTACTGAGGCTGCACATGATGATGGTGTGTTGTCGGGCAGAGGTTCGCCAGTTAAGCGCGGTTTGTCCTCCGGCATTATGACTACCATAGGTGGTCTTGGTCATACACTTCCGTACCTGATTCCAGATTTTAAAATTGCCACCAGCGTCGCTATTGCCATTGTCTTTGTAGAGTTATGGGCTATCACCTGGATTCAAAATCGCTATATGGAAACCCCGTGGGGCAGAGCGGCGTTTCAGGTAATACTTGGTGGTGCGCTGGTGTTTGCGGCAGGAATAATCATCGGTCATGGTTAGTCACAACCCTGAAGACAACAGCGCAGAAGACAACAGCGCAACAGAAGGCAACGCAGAAAAAAACAGCACCGGTGATGATCAGCACATCGTCAGTTTGTGGGCTTCAGGAATCCCTGGTCTCGGTGTCATAGCCGAGCACAACTGGTTTGTGATTAACGATTGTGGCGTGCAAACCCGCTGGGAGGTATGGCAGACCGCCAACGTTATTTGTAACGATATCGGTGAAAGCTGGGATCACGTACACCGTGATTTACTGCCACCTGAGCAGGGTATGCGTAATGGCCCTGCCTATAAACTCGAAGAATGGTCGGGGGATACTGCTCGCTACCTGATGGAACGTATTCGCAGTACGCCGGAGAAATATCCGTGGTGCAGCAAGTATCGCTACTGGCCCGGACCTAACAGCAATACCTATGTGCAGTGGGTGTTACTTGGCAGGCACAAGCTCGGTAGAAAAGCGCTGGGCAAACATTACTGCAAGCTTGAGCGTTTTGCTTAAGTCTCAAAAGACTGCCAACCGGCAGCACCTCTGACATTAGCCACAAGTGCCACCGGCTGAACAGGTGGTTGAGCGTTGTTAGTTAGCGATAGGTGAGAGCAGTGCCTCGTTCATCACCAGGTTTCTGACGCCGTGTGCGTGATCTTCGTCGAACACGTTATCTTCAAACCATGCTGCAACGGACTTGATGTTGAGCTTGGCAACCCCGGGTCTGACGCTCCAGCTAACCTGCAGCGGAGAGCCTGCTTCGTTGTAGCTTGGGCCTGTGGTGGAACCTGCATACTGAATAGGTGTGCCGGTATTAGACGGGATGTTCAGAGCCTGCTGTTTGCCGTTTACCTCACCAATTTTAGTGAGTTCAGTGAAATCAAGGGCTGACTCGTCGTTTACCAGAACAAATACCTGTGTTTCCACCCGTAGCTGCGGGTTGGCAATAGATTCACTCAGGCAGGCACCGAGGGTAGGCCCGGGAGTTACCTGGGCAGTTGAATGAACATAGTGCACTTCAATAGTGCCACCCGGCTCGAGTGCTGCGTGCTTACCAGCACCGACATCGAGGCCGTCATCAGCGAGTTCAGCATCTGAGAGGTTGCCTGAGTAGACGAAACCAGTACCGAAACCTTTACCGTCTCCGTTGCCTCTGTATTTCGAGAAATCACCACCTTTGTGTTCTGCACCGTCGTGCATGTGAATGTTGCACAGATTCATTTCTGTGTAGGCAGGTGCTGTCTCGAATACGCGCTGATTGCTACCTGTGATTGCACCAATATCTCTGGGAGATTGTGGGCCGAATCCAGCGCCTTCTGTGCTTGCGGCAAGGGCATCGCGTTGCGCTGCGACGACATCATCAGGAACATCTTTGTCTGATGCAGCAATAGCGATTCCGCCGGTAATGGTCAGGGCTGCGGCAAGTGCCAGGTTTTTATTGCGATTCATTGGTATTTGTGTTCCTAAACTCTGCAAAGGGTGGTCTCAGGCAAGACAGGACGTCTGCTCGGTACCTGCCGACGATACGAGAAATTGTGTAGACAACGTGTGAATTTTAAATCAACAAATTCTAAAATTTATGTGTACAGGACCACAAATTCCTCCAGCGCGGTTTCAGTGCTATCGGATTGTCTGAGTGCGACTGCCGGGGACCTGGTACCGGCGTCATGGCGACGCGCGCTGTATAACAGAAAGTTGTTGTATCGAGACTAAAGAGTTTTAACCTCCGGTCCGTCGGGAGTATCTATAACTTCATAACCAAGAGCTGCCAGATCATCGCGGGCTTTATCTGCAGCTGCCCAGTCTTTGTCTGCGCGTGCCTGAGTGCGTGCCTGCACAAGCGCCATTATCTCATCGGGTACATCTGCCGCAGCCGCGGGTTGCCAGTCGGCCAGTTGCAGGCCGAGCACGGTATCGAACAGGTTTATGGTTGCTTTTTTATCGGCAACGTCAATGTCTGTTGCTTTGAACAGTTCAAAAATTAAAGCGATCGCCTGTGAGGTGTTTAGGTCATCATTTACGCAAGCCCTGAACCGGTCGCTGTATTGCGGGTTCAGGGTTCCACCGTCGGGCCACTGGAAATAGGTTTCCCGCATTCTGTTAAGTGCGGTTGTCGCACTCGCGAGAGTCTCCCAGCTGAAATTAATATCACTTCTGTAGTGTGCGAGCAGGCACAGGTAGCGATAGGCGATTGGATCTTCTTGTTTGTCTGTCAGTGTTTTCATTCGCAGAAACTCACCTCTGGGTTTTGACATCTTGCTTTTGTCGGCATGCAGGAAATAACCGTGCATCCAGTAGTTGGAACGCCTCGTTCCACAGCAGACCCTAGACTGGGCAATTGCTTTGCCGGGATGAATGGGAATGTGGTCTTTACCCCCGCAGTGACTATCGAACTGAGGGCCCAGGAGGTGGGCGGCCTGAGCGCAACAATAAAGCTGCA
>CAYLZS010000109.1:0-4796 GCA_964388065.1 uncultured Granulosicoccaceae bacterium | reverse complement strand
GTATTAAATATGACAGGCTGCTTCGCGACCAAAACAACCCCAGCCGAACAGTATAACAGGGAATACGCTGATAGCCAGTACTACTGGTGATTTAACAGGCGGATTTGAGCGATATCGGCCCTAACGACATTACAAGCTCCTGCCCTCGGGCATGCCGGTACACAGCCAGGGCTCAAGGATTCGGATGAGTGAGGTTCCCGCAACACCCCGAGAACCAGCGCAGCACTCAGTCCATATAGATAGAGCTGACCGATTCTTCTTCGTGAATACGGCGGATCGTTTCAGCGAGCATTACAGCGACCGATAACTGTCGGATCTTACCGCTGTCTTTTGCTTCCTGAGACAGTGGAATGGTATCGGTGACTACCAGTTCATCTACCTCTGACTCTGCCAGGTTGTCGAGTGCTTTACCGGACAACACTGCGTGCGTGGCATAGGCTACTACCTTGACTGCACCGCGCTCTTTTAAGGCTTCAGCGGCTTTGCACAGGGTTCCTGCAGTATCGACCATATCGTCGATTATTACGCACACTTTGCCGCTGACATCTCCGATGATATGCATCACCTGAGCCTGATTCGCCTGCGGACGACGTTTGTCGATGATGGCAAGATCGGCGTCATCCAGTTGTTTGGCAACAGCACGGGCACGAACCACACCGCCAACGTCAGGCGATACGACGATTAAATTCTGATGCTTCTGCTTCCAGATATCACCCAGCAAAACAGGTGACGCATAGACATTGTCTACCGGTATATCGAAAAAACCCTGAATTTGTTCCGCGTGCAGGTCAATGGTCAGCACTCGATCAACACCGGCTATGGCAATCATATTGGCGACCAGTTTGGCTGAAATGGCCACCCGCGCCGATCGTACCCGACGGTCCTGGCGTGCATAGCCAAAATAAGGCACTACCGCAGTGATGCGATCAACTGACGCGCGCCGAAACGCGTCAACCATAATCAGCATTTCCATCAGATTATGGTTGGACGGGTTGCAGGTGGTTTGAACCAGAAAAATGTCGCGACCTCGAACATTCTCAAGGATTTCTACCGCGGTTTCACTATCGGAAAATTCTGTGACAGAGGCTCTGCCCAACGGAATACGCAACTGATTTGCGATTTTTTCTGCAAGTGCCCGGTTGGCATTGCCCGAAAACACCATCATGTTTGAATCAGACACAAATACTCGCTGGCTTGTAAGAGTCTGCTGGTAAAACACACTCACCGAAACACTCAGTCCCGATAAGATGGCTGGGGCGGTAGGATTCGAACCTACGAATGCCGGGATCAAAACCCGGTGCCTTAACCGCTTGGCCACGCCCCAATTGTCTTACTGTTAACTACTTTCCACTCAGCCCTGGATCAGGGACACAAGTTTCACAAACAAACGCTTCAAAAAGCAGCAGTTTGTGTCATCTGCCAGAGGTGCAAACAGCGGATGTGCTGTCTATCCCTTTGGCTACAAAAGCTACTGCTCCATCGAACTGGCTGTACGACTCAACATCTGACTCACCGGCCGCCTCATTTTCTGAAAAGCCAATTGGCAGACCTGCCAGCACGTTCTGTGCCTGAGCATAGCTGTTGCACGCTAAAAATACAGATGCTCCGGTTCCGGTCATAAGCGGGCTTCTTATCCTGCCATCAGTATCCTGCACCTTGTATCTGATCGCAGATTGCGACAGTACTTCAAGTGCAGATCCGACAGCTGGATAAAGCTCAGTTACCAACGACTGGAACACGTTGCACAATCCAACACCTTCGTGGAAGTCGCGTATTGTGATTGCTGCACAATCACGTGTCAATTGTGGATGCGAGAACAATTCTGCCGTACTAACGTGAACGCCGGGATTGAGGACCACATACCAAAGTTCTGGCAGAGACAGCGGTTGCAAATTTTCTCCAACCCCCTCGGCCCATGCAGAATTACCATGTACAAAGATGGGTACATCCGCACCCAGCTGCAAACCCAGAACAGCGAGCTCTGCAATCGACAGATCGGTGCGCCATAGATGGTTCAGTGCCCGAAGCGTAGTCGCTGCATCAGAACTGCCACCACCGAGCCCACCTCCCATCGGCAGGCACTTCACAAGCCTGATCACCGCTCCGGATTTACAGCCGGTATGGCTTTGCAGAAGCCTGGCTGCACGAACAATCAGGTTTTCGGAATCCGGCACACCTGCAATCGGTGTCGACATGGCAATAGTTGCATCATTGGTAATTTCAAAACTGAGCTCATCACCGTACTCAAGTATTTGAAAAACGGTTTGCAACAAATGATAACCATCTGCCCGTCTGCCAGTAATATGCAAAAACAGATTTAGCTTGGCAGGCGCCAGCCAGGTACTTTTGTTAGCAGATTCTGTATTCACAAGCAACAATGCGTTAAAAACAAAAGAAGGGATAAGCCAGGATACGAGGCTACTACCAAACGTACGAAAGGCAAACGTACGAAAGGCAAACGTACGAGAGGCAAATGTACGGGAGACTGCGCGGGCTTAACTGCTAACACCCGGGATAGACAGGCGTCCACTTTTAACCGGCTTTGCGCGACTCCACTTTGAAACCGAAAGATTTATTATCACACCATTACCTTCAACTACCACTGACTTTGGCAGGTACATGTCTTCAAGCACGGTATAGCGATTAAAATCTACCTTCCAGACTTTAGCATCTCCGCCGGCTACAACCATGCGATCAAGCCTGCCGGAATTATCACGCTCTATTTGTGTTGCATCACCCGGCAGCCCGACGATCCACAACTGCATCCTGCTGATTGGTACGTCCGAACCCAGTGCAGATTTTATTAACTGCTCGGCATTGTCCCCGTTAGCGGTGCCGCCACGGTCGATTAACTGCGCGCCATTTACATTTTCTGTTAATTGAAAAGCCTGTATACCCAATGGTCCGAAGACTTTTATATCGAAACCCTGTTGATCAACATTCCATGCAAATGATGCATTGAATTTACCCTGGGTATCGGAATCAATTGCAATTGAGCCAAGCGCACGCCAGGGCTTGAAGGCCTTTAATCTGGCCTCGCGTTCAGACACCGTAAGCGTTGGAACCGATTCACTTATATCGGGTTTTGTAGCACACGCGCTCAACACGGCTAATAGCAAAAAAACGCCCGGTAATTTGTATCCTAAAGCTTTGTACGGTCGAGCTTTATTTGCCCGGTCCTTACAGGACGGAGTCTTCAGACGCAGGGTGGAAATTATCAAGGTAGTTCTGTCTACTGCTTTTATCAACGAATGTACTTTTCCATTACGCGGTTCAGGAGGTCATCATCCGGTTCTGCACGCAATGCCTCTTCCCAGATTTTTGTCGCATTTGCTTCATCGCCACTTACCCAAAGCACCTCACCGAGATGCGCTGCAATCTCTGTATCTGCCAACATACTGTAAGCCTTTTCCAGCAACTCAATCGAATCAGCATAGCGGCCCTGCCGATAATACAACCATCCCAAACTATCAATAATTGCAGCATCATCAGGCGTAAGCTCATAAGCCTTCACAAGATAGACTTCCGCTTCACTTAAACGCTCGTTGCGATCAACCAGAAAATAACCCAGTGCGTTCAGCGCATAGCTGTTATTCGGCTGTACTTCTATAACCGTTTTTAAATCGGTTTCAAACTGTTCACGCTTACCGAGCCTTTCAGCAACCAGCGCACGAGAATAAAGGAGCGCCGGATCTTCGTTATATTGGTCGAGACCTTCAGTCAGTATGTCAAAAGATTTGTCATACAAATCATTGCGATTCAGCATACGGCTCTCTGAATTAATAATCTCAATCTGTAAAGCCTTATCACTGGTAAATGTTCTAAGCGTTGCAAATAGCTGCTGGCTTTCTTCTACCTCGCCCAGCTGACCGTGCAACTCTCCAGCGCGAATCTGTGCACCAAAAAAATTGTCACCGCGTTGCACGCCTCGATATCTGTCTATAGCCTGCTTGTAGTCTCTGCGGCTGTCAGAGATACGACCCAAATAGAAATTGGCATCGTCCTGATGCTTATCCAACGCTACAACGGCCAGGAGATATGACTCCGCACTTTTGACTCTTTTTATGTCAAGTGCCAGCAATCCGATGGTATAAAGTGCATCGGCGTCGGTCGGGAATTTTTGGTAAATAACATCAAACTGATCTGCTGCCCGGTCCACCTTGCCAGTCTCTATAAGCAACCGCGCGTAACCCAGCTGAGCACTAAGATCATTAGGAGAACGTGTCAGATAAGCGATGACAGGCGCCAGACCCACATCACCTTCACCTGCAATTAGCTGTATGCGCGCACGGGCTAAAAGTGTATCTACATTATCGGGATCAATTTCGAGCGCACGTTCAAATGCCTGAAGGGCAACTTCACGATCTCCGTTGGACATCGCGAATCGACCAATTCCGTATTGTGTATCCGCGTTGTCAGGGTAACTGCTGGCTAGTCTTTTAAGTACCTCCGAACCCAGCTCGGCATCGGACTGGCGCAGGATTGAATCGACCAAAGACGGAATAACCTCACCGGGTTCACCATCCGATAATTTGACAACCTGCTCCATAGCAGATGTTGCAGTATCCACATCTTTTTGCTGCATCGAGACCTGGGCTCGGTGCTGCCAGGCTTCAATGCTTTGCGGTGCAAGCTTAACCCACCGCGCAGATGACTGGCTGGCGCGCTGCCAGTCACGAGCGTAGAGCGCCAGTTTGGCCGCACGCTCGGCGACCCGAGGATCATCTGTTGCAAC
Source organism: uncultured Granulosicoccaceae bacterium (assembly GCA_964388065.1). Classification (GTDB taxonomy): domain Bacteria; phylum Pseudomonadota; class Gammaproteobacteria; order Granulosicoccales; family Granulosicoccaceae. The sequence continues at coordinate 61 of CAYLZS010000109.1, read as the reverse complement.
AGATGCCTGGTAGTAATTTTGGGATGCAACACCGACCATGCCACGGCGACCGGCAATCTCT
>CAYLZS010000108.1:0-2709 GCA_964388065.1 uncultured Granulosicoccaceae bacterium | reverse complement strand
GCCAAGTTCAATGCCATCAAGCCAACCATGTCACGCGATGGAAAGCAGTGGGGCGTGCCTTACTCCTACTACCAGTGGGGCGTGTACTACCGCAAAGATATCTATGACAAGCTGGCACTGTCCGAACCCACTACATGGGATGAGATGCTTGGCAATTGCGATAAGTTAAAAGAAGCCGGTGTTACCCCGTTCACCATCGGAACCAAGTTTCTCTGGACAGCTGCCGGTGTATTTGACTACCTGAATCTTCGTACCAACGGTTATGACGTACACAACGAATTGACTGCCGGTAAAATCAAATACACAGACGACCGTATTCGCGCCACCTTCGCCAACTGGGAAGAAATGCTCGATCGTTGCTCGTTCGTCAATACCCACGCAACGATGTCATGGCAGGATGCGATCGCACCTTTCGCCAATGGTGATGCTGCGATGTATGTCATGGGTAACTTCTCTGTTGGCCAGTACAAAGATGCCGGTCTGACTGATGAGCAAATCGATTTCTTTCAGTTCCCGGAAATCACCGAGGGTCTTCCGCGTGCAGAAGAAGCACCTGCAGATGCGTTCTTCATTCCTGCGAAGGCAAAGAACGTAGAAAACGCGAAGAAGTTCCTGGCGTTTGTCGCAACTCCTGATATCCAGAGTGAGTGGAATAAGTCAATCGGGCAATTGCCACCAAACGCAGATGCCGAGATCAACAGCGATGACAAATTCATTGTTGAAGGTATGGCGACTCTGTCAACAGCTGCTGGCTTAGCGCAATTCTATGACCGCGATGCTCCGGCTGCGATGGCTAAAGCTGGTATGGAGGGTTTCCAGCAGTTCATGCTTGATCCTTCGAGCCTCGACGAGGTGCTTGAAGGCCTCGATAAGGTACAGGAAGAAGTTTACAAGTAATCCTCTGCTTTGTACCGTAGCAGGCCAGCTACCCGGGCCCGCTACCTAAGCTCGTAAAGTAAGACAAAAGGCCGGCGTGATAGCCGGCCTTTTTTGTATAACGACAGATGTGTCGGTTTGTGTTTTTTGGTCTTTATGAATACTGGAGAATCAATTGGCCATTAATGCTGCATCACAGCGAGATCGATTTGCTACTTCAACCAGCAGGGTAGTCATTGCAGCCGTTGTTTGTGTTGTATCACTTTATGCGTTGACTTTTGTCAGCACGCAAGGCATACAGGAGCTCTTCGGTTTTACGCAACAGATACGAGCCAGGGTGCCGACTTTTCTGGTTCGAATGGCTTTGCTGCTTTGTGCCATTGCGGCACTGTTATTTTTGGTTACCGGTACCTCCTTTTACAAGCGTAATAAAATTGCTGTCGCACCCTGGTTGTTTCTGGCAGTGGGGCTGATTCTGTTTATGGGCTACGTAATCGTACCCATATTTCAGTCTATCTCTTATTCCTTTACGCGTTGGGATGGTTTGTATGACATCAACGGTATCTGGACGGGTGAGTGGGTCGGGCTACATAACTATAAAGTTCTTTTTGATGACCCCAATTTTTATACATCGCTTCGGAACAATGTTCTTTGGCTGGTGTTATTTATGCTGGCAGTACCAATCGGTTTGTTTATCGCTTTATTTCTTAATCAGACAGTCACGGGAATCCGACTCTATAAATCACTGTTCTTTTTTCCGTTTGTGATTTCGCAGGTAGTTGTCGGATTGATATTTGCCTGGGCTTATAATCCGGAGTTTGGTTTACTCAGTGAGATCTGGAGCTGGTTTTTTTGTGAAACCAAAACCAATATCGTCGGAAATCTTACAAGGGTGTGTGAACCGGAACCACCATCGATACTGGGCGACGATACTTACGCCACCTACGGAATCATTGCGGCAGGCCTGTGGCCACAGATTGCCTATTGCATGATTTTGTATCTCACGGGACTAAACAATATCTCTTCAGACCAGATTGAAGCTGGCCGTCTGGATGGTGCAAAAGGCTGGAAAATGCTTCGGCACGTAATTCTGCCGCAATTAAAACCAGCCACTTTTATTGCCATTGTAGTAACGGTAATTGGTGCTCTGCGTTCATTTGATATGGTCGCGACTATGACGCAGGGCGGACCGTTTGGCTCAACCAATGTGCTCGCGTACTACATGTATGATCAGGCAGTAGGCGAGGGTGTTGGACGCTATGGTTACGGGTCTGCCATTGCAACTGTATTGTTTTTGATTATGTTGGTTTATATCAGTTACTTTTTATGGCGCATGTATCAAGACGAAGTGGGGGACAGATAAATGTTCCCACGTCCTATTGAAAAAACTACATTTGGAACTCGCTTCGCTTACAAGTTATCGCTGCCTGTTGCATTGTTTATATGGCTGTTACCGCTACTCGCGATTTTCATGACATCAATACGGCCAGCGTCTGATATTGCTACCGGTAATATTTTTGGAGTGCCGAGTTCATTCCAGTTTATTCAAAACTACGGTGAGGTATTTGCTAAAACGGATGCAATAAGATACTTGCTAAATACGCTTTTGATTGCCGTGCCCACAACCGTTATCTCAGTAGCGCTTGCCTGTCTCACAGGTTATGCACTGGCGATGTATAAATTTAAATGGGCGCTGCCTTTGTTTTTTCTATTTGTCGCAGGTAATTTTGTGCCGTTTCAAATATTGATGCTGCCCGTAGTCGATATGTCTAACCGGCTCGAGATAATTAATACGGTACCCGGGCTTGTGATGTTTCATGCGGCGTTTCAAAC
>CAYLZS010000107.1:0-3764 GCA_964388065.1 uncultured Granulosicoccaceae bacterium | reverse complement strand
ATATACGCTGCAAAGCTGCATATGTTGACGATCAGCAGGATTAGGAAATACCTAAGATGTCTCACGTTCAGGTGGTCGTGGGAGCTCAATGAAGTCTAGTGTACATTACGTCTAGCGATATAATATTTGTGATTGTGATTAGGGCTGACAAGGTAGTCTCTCTCTCGGTTTAGACAGTTGTGTTAGCGATACCCTTAATTTTTATGAACAAGTTCAAAAGCTATAACGCGACGGCATTGGCGGTGTTTCCGGTTGACACCTTTCGATCCATAGTACGTCGAAGCTATTAGTCTGGAAATATGAAGTTGCAGGAGTTCCAGAGAGTTGCGAGATCCTTCCCTAAGTGTGACAGGAGATAGATCCCACGGTGTATTTTATTGTAGTACGAGTGTGAGAAGTTTGGACCAACAAGACGAATCGCAGCGAGATCACCTCAAAGAAGTGGAAGGCAGAGTCAATAGGATCTTGTCATGGTGGCCGGGTGTAAACGTAAGGGAAGGCAGGAGGTTAGCGCCGCTGGCTTAGGATGCAGCTTATCTTCAAGTTGGTTACCGTTGCATTAATCCATAGGAGGTGAGAGACTACGGCAAGCCTGAAATATGCTATTACGGGGGAGCCAAGGCGAGTGATCAGCGTGACACGACTCGAGGTACTGCAGGTCACTCTGAGTTTGCCCATCTAAACACTATACGGATGAAAACTATAACTTTCTACTGATAAATGGATGTCTCTCACATATGGGCTATCCTAACATAAAGGATTTGCCACCGTTCTACGGGTAATCGTGCCCTTAAGGAATATTCTATGCCTCAATAATGTTGCCATGATAATACATAGCCTTAGTTCTACAAGCTCGCCATCTGTATTCTATGGCCGGAGCGCACTCCATCACAATCCATCGAAGATTGCCGACAACCCCAGTCACAACCGAGTTTCCGGATGTCATCAAGGGGAATGGCACTTACAACACTGTTACCTTGCAATACGGTCTACATGTGGCAGTTCGTCTAATATGTTGTGTGTTGGGCGTATCTTCTCGTAAATGAAACTGTTTCGTGCCGGTGTGTTGCAGTCGAGGAACAACTGCGCCGCAAACAAGGTCGGGCATTTCGAATGCGCAGTTGATGCTTTGATTGCAGCGAACATTTGATGAGATTGGGAAAGTCATTTCACAACTGAGGGGCGAGGGCGCTTGCGAGCCATCAGATATAAGTTTTATGTTCAACGCCAGCTTCTGAACTCTCGCCACTTCATAGTCATACCCTATTTATTTGGGTCGACAATGCCCCTTACACCCAAGTCACCGCCGTCGAAAAACAATCACCATCAGCACGGCTCGAGTTCGGTAATTCACGGTCATATGGCCTGAACGATGATACTACTGTGAGTTCTTGGTTGCATGTGTAAAGCGAAAACTGCCGAGACCATATTGCGCACGGTAGGATTTTGTCGTCATCGTCCTGTTTGTTTTGTTATTACTCCAAGGTTTGAGCGTTGAAGGATTGGGATTGACGTCGTTTGGTACGCCGCCAAACGCAATCAGGCACAAATCAGTTAACACTGTACTCCGGAGTATTTGCATTTCCTTTGTTTATACTGAACATGCTGCTTATATACCTCGCATGACCTTCCCTGAGGTATGCCTTGTGCTATAGGGTTAGAATAGTTGTCATCTGTGGGCCAAGAGCAATCGTCACGCCCGTGACGGTACCCCCTTTCTTAGAGTAGCGCTGCGTGGCCCCGCCGTTGGGTTACATCTAGTTCAGGTTCGGTGGTTGGGGAATAGAAACGGACCTAACGCCCGACACAAACCTTGGAAGCGAAACGACCGACCACGGACCATGTCGTTGCTGCTCCTATTAGACCCAGCGGTGGTGCGAGTTTCGCCCCTGCTGTTGACTACTTACACGTACCAGTGCCCCAGACCTCTGGAGCGTCTGCCGGTGAGAATACCCTCTCAGCGCGTGGCGAAACGCCCACGAGTTATTCTCTAATTATATATTCGTACAAAGATACAAGTATTCACGCCAAAGGACTCTAGGAGATTATAAGGGCAATTCTTGAATGTTTCTGGACGTCGTTCACGACCTCGAGATTTACCATCAAGAACCATTAGTAAAACTTCCCGAAACGTCATCGTAACGCAAGAAGTTGCCGTCCCGTTGCGGCGACGTGTGCGTGGAAGGTGCAAACAATGACGCTCACGTTTAGCCCAGCAAAAGGGAAAATTTCTACGCCGTTCGTGAACTATTGGCAATTCACGCCTGAGACCTATCACGCCTTTAGCCATTTCGTGCCGTATGAATAATTGTGCGTGGTGGGACACTCGTCGGATTGCCAGATACCTGGTAGGTTTGCACTCTTAATGTTGTGTCCATGCTACAGATCGTTGCCTTTCCAAGTTTTCCACGTCTCGCCTCGACCGCGGGAGGTAACCATATGTATTCAGCTGTATCATACACGTAGCCAACGTACCGCCGGAATAAAAGGCAGTTTCATGGTCAATTACGCATCCGTCACCTTGCGCAACCGACTAACTGAAAGAACTAGTCTGGCTGGCAAGTCTCATCACCCGACCCATCTCCCAACAAAAACGTCCTCGACCCGCGAGCGCGAGATATTTACCGTTTATTCCTGTACGTAACAACGAACAAGCTGGTGCAATGCACGATGAGGACGTTTCCGCACTCGTTACACGACCGTCGTCCGCGCTGTCCCCCTCAGACGTCCCTGTCCACTCTCCGCGCTCCCGTTCTGCGGGCCACGCCACGTTTCTTATCGTTGCTCCTCGGACAGTTTAGGGAAATTCTGAAAGAAATGACGTCATTCCTGGTGCAGCTCCAACTGCTGTGGGGCTACTACTTCAGTATTGTATACTCGACTGTTCTACTAGACAGTTAGCATTGTCTCGTGATGTATCCGGTTGGTATCGCCCCTCACGCGATAGACCAAGCAATGTCCGCGAGTATCTTGAAGGCAACGAATTTTTGAAACGAGCCCACCACATAGACGAACTAACAAGCCTCAAACATCTCCGACACGTCACAGATTGCGTTTGCTTCGCTTCCCGATCTCTAATTAGGCTGCTCCACCTGAGTATCATTGGAGTGTGTTAATCTATTTGACACATCCTGCACCAATGGCACTCTCGAGCGCCGGGAATATGAGCGAGCGCCCTTCGCAGAGTGGAGGTAGAATAGTTAACTTGTGCTCGTTTCGTACGCCTGGTTGAGCCGGATGCCGTCCAGGCGATGATCGTTGGAAGCTATTATCTCCCTTAAGCTAGAACAAAGCCTCTGTGCCAGATCTATGCCGGCATATAGGATGTAAGCCTAGCTACAAGTACTCGAAAAAAAGCTTCCATTGGAAGTGAACAAGCTTCACTCCTCCTACACTTGGAAATGTCACCGACATCGTGCAACCTGCAGTCACACCAATGCATATTCGCAACCTCTCTAAATGCATCAACGAAATTTCCTGCTGGGAAAGATGGGTACATCTAAACTATCCCAGCTTTCGCTTTGAAATCATGCCTTCGTATGCCGCGTGTGACAAGGAATACACGGCGGCCGGCCTGGAGGTCCCGAACGATGACGTGTTTACAGGAGTACAACTGTGTATTTTGTGCGTAGGTACGCATCCGCGGTGAAATGTCGAGACACATATCATCCAACAGGCAGCCTCTCGGTTGCTGTCAAAGCAGATCGTGGGCGGCGCGGCGGTCTGTCCAAAACGAGTTCTCGGTCCACCAAAGTGGGCTATTG
>CAYLZS010000106.1:0-5001 GCA_964388065.1 uncultured Granulosicoccaceae bacterium | reverse complement strand
TATTGGTTCGAGTGAGCTTCAATTTGGAGATCTGCAACCTGAAACTTCTATCGTTTATACGATTACTACTGGAACGAGTAACGGTACGCTATCATTATCGACAGACCCTGCCGGGGCACCGGTTAGTTCATTCACCCAGGCAGATATTGATGCAGGTATTCTAATCTATACACACTCAGGCTCTGAGACCGTGGCAGACAGTTTTGCCTTTATGGTCTCTGACGGCGTGGGGAACACAACAAGCAGCCAGACTTTCAATATCATGGTCACGCCGGTCAATGAGCCTCCGGCTGGAACCGATATAACGCTAATGATCGATGAAGATACTCTGCGTGGTTTTATGCCATCTGAGTTTGGTTTCAATGACGTTAATGAGGGAGACGGCTTTCAATCGGTGGTGATCAGTACATTGCCAGCTGGAAGTCTGACGTTAAACAATTCACAGGTGTCGATCGGAACTGAAGTCCTTGTAGCAGATATCCCGAGTCTGGAATATCTGCCAATTGCAGAGATTAATGGTGCAAACGCTGATAGTTTTAATTTCCAGGTACGAGATGATGGTGGTACATCCAATGGTGGTGTAGATCTTGATCCGGTGCCCAGGACAATCACCTTTAATATTACGTCGGTTAATGACGCTCCAGATAGTGGCGATAAGCTGATCACTATATCTGAAGATACACTACACATTTTTTCAACTTCTGATTTTCAGTTTACTGATTCTGACAGTGATCAGCTGGCCGGAATTGTTATTGGCAGTCTTCCTGAAGCAGGTGACCTTGTAATTTCAAATAACCCTGTTGTTGTCGGGGATTTTATATCGATTAATGATATCGACGACGGAAATTTTGTATTAATACCAATGCCAGGTGAGCTGGACAGTACTTTTAGTGGTTTCGACTATCAGGTAAGAGACAACGGTGGGACGGTTAATGGCGGAGCTGATACAGACGCTACCAGTAATCGTATCGACTTTAACTTTGTTGGCGTGAATGACGCACCGCAGATTATTACCAGTGCTGCTAGTGTTGACGAAGGGGATGAAATTGTCATTACTGAGGAATATTTGTCTGGCTTCGACCCCGATGATACCGATCCGGAAGAGCTAAGCTTTACCGTGCAAAACATTCCTCTCAACGGTGAGTTGAACTTATCCGGATCAGAATTGGCCACAGGTGATAGTTTCTCACTGGCGGATATTATTGCAGGTCGTCTGAGTTACGAGCATGACGGATCCGAGACTGAAACTGACCTCATAGAATTCTCATTGGCAGATGGTGGAGAAGATGGAGCTTTACCGTCAGAGGGACAACTATCTTTGTTGATCCGCGAGGTGATCGATAGTGCACCCGACGCAGTAGATGAACAATTGACGTTGTCGTTTGGTGAATCGTTTGATTCCACTGCCGGAGATGTACTGGCTTCTGGCAACAACGTATTGAGCGGTCAAATTCTAATGGAAAACCCCGGGTTTACGTTGGAAATTGTAGAAGAGCCGGAGCAGGGTACAGTGAACCTTCTACCGAATGGAGCTTTTACGTATCAGCACAATGGTTCTTCGAACCTGGTTGATCAGTTCTCTTATCGGATCATTAATGAAGATGGCATTTTTACAGTTGCCACGGTTGACATATTAGTAGAACCACCGTTCGAAGCTGCCCAGGAACCAGAATTGGAACCAGAACCAGAGCGTATAGCTACAGTTCCGGATTTCGTAATCATACCGGAGACAGACAACCCGGATTCTGTTGAAGATGCAAGCGAGGTCGAGGTTGAAACCGTAGAGGAAGTGACTGAGATGATTGAAGAGGCTGGTGCGTCGTCACTGGCTGAATTCGAGGTTTCTACGCGAACAAGTCTTGCCGGTAGTGAAAGCTTGCTGCAGGAATTAGGTATTTCTACATTTGACCTGCAAGGTGCTGAAGGGCAAGACAGATCTGAGTCGCTGCTGGTGGCGCTTGAGGTAGTTAAACATAATTCGATACGAACGGCCGAGTTATTTGACGTAGATTCAGAATTGGAATTGCAGAGAATTGATGTAGAGTTCGAGATCGAAGATAGCCGGGTGGGGATTTCCAACACTAATTTTCTTCGTGCATTGAAGCAGGTAGATTCAGATCTTCAAGAGGCAGATACTGAACAGACTTTGAAAATTAAGTTATCCAATGATGCAGTATTTGGTATTTCTATCAGTGCGACGGCCGGTATTGTAGCCTGGGCATTACGTGGTGGTGCTTTGCTGGCGAGCGTTATGGCAGCGACGCCAATCTGGGCCTCTATTGATCCACTCAGAGTTGTGAACTCGAAAGAGGACAACGATGACACATCAGATTCGTCTGAGGTAGAAAAGATCTTTGAATAATTAGTTCTGCCTAAACCAGGTTTCGGGTGAGTGATGTTAAACCAGGTACAGGCTAGTTGCTGGGTCCGTGAGTAGATTCATACCAGTCAGGACGAGAATTGTTACTCACGGTGTTGTGTCCCGTTTCCGATTGTGCGCTGCTGATATTGTCTTCGTGATTACCCAGGTTATTTTCTGTACGGCCGGACTCTGTTTCTTCGCTGCGGTTGAAAACATCTCGGAGACTGGTCAACGTGTTCTTGATTAAGTTCATGAAAAGAGCCTCTTAGCAATTGCACTATTTAGCGGCAAGGATACTGCCACTATTTAGGTTAGTCTGTAACAGTGTGTGTCATGACATGTAAATTTTGTCGTATCTTAAAACGCAACTTCTTAAGAACCTAAAAAGTGCTTTACAGAACAACCTGTGCGTTGCTTTAACCTTTCTACTCGTTAACCTTCTGCCTCCTCTTAGCGATGAATTCCCGATGTGATTCGTGCGTCCCATCGTGGAACGATCCGGTCCACTGGTCCCAGGGCATTTCCAGGCCTCCGTAGTTACAGGTGAAGTACCGGTGATGTAACTGATGATGAAAGGTGCCCAGCGGCAGCACCAATTTACCGTTTGACACAATGCCCTGATATCCCGTGTGGGTCGTTGCTGCGGACAAAGTGAAGTACATCAAATGGAATGCAACAAGGAAAGGAGTAGAGGGAATGATAAAGTGAATCAACACGGTGCTCAGATAGACAATGTGCTCGACCGGATGCATTGACAGTCCAGACCAGGGACCGACATTGGTATTTCGATGGTGCAGTGCGTGTACACGCTGGTAAATTTTTGAGGTATGGATCAGTCTGTGGATTAAAAAGAAATGTGTTGTCTCCCACATTGGGATTAGCAGAATCATCAGAACAAGCCATATCAAGTGCTCAGGCATAGCGAGTGCCGGTGCTTTTCCGTTTGCCAGTGCCCAAAGCATCAGCACTTCATATAGTGTCCAGACTGTGACGCCACTTGCCAGGCTCCAGAACATGTTATCCCGTACCTGGGAACCAAAAGTAAATTTTCGGCTGCGGGTTGCGAATGGTCTGTTGTCGTAGCGCCGTTCATCGCCCTGTTTGCGTGCAATATAGAAGTACCAGTGCAAGCCACCTGCAACAAGAAGCATTAAAAAGAAGTTGCGTAGAAATACTTCTGTAATCCACCCTGCAGACAGAGATTGTGCGTCTGATAATTCTGGCTGAAGGAAAATACTGGAAAATATTGCGAACAATAAAATTATTATGCGCTCGGACATCGGAAACCAGCCGTTGATAATCCACTTTCCAATCTGTGGGAAATTCAATGGCCACTTAAAATACGGAGAGGTGATTACCGGCAATGCCGGTGTGTAGTGCCACGGAGATTTTGTCCCGTGAGGACTGGATTCCACTGTGGGTTTGTCATTTAACTGTGACATAGATACTCCACTCTTGCGATCCTTTGCCTGCCAGATATTTTAATTGGGCAAAAGATCTGGTCGGATCATGTATCCATCAGCATACCAGATAAGCGAGTTTAACAGTCGAGTTGTTGCAAATCACACGACAATGCGATCAATGCTCGGCTACCAGCTTAAAACAAAATGCGTTCGCGTTGATAGAGCTTGATGGCAACAGCAAGGAGCACAGCTGATGCGACGAGAGTACCGGCAACTGAAAGCGAAAGATAGAGCGGTGGAATTGATTCCTGCAAGACCACTTTCTCCAATAATTGATATTGAGACAACATAGGCAGTGCCATGGTGACGGCTGCAGATTTTATGTTGACGAATTGCAAAACGAAAAATGGCGCCATTGGTATCACCATCATCAGTCCGAGGTAGGTTTGCGCCTCTTTGCTGCTTTTTGTAAACGCGGCGATTGTGATAAGTAAGGCAGATACGAAAAATACCAGTGGGCAGACCATCAGGAATGCCTTAACTACCGTTTGACTGTTAAAATTAATTCGTGAACCCAGAAGTTCGACCGGAATAAACGGAAACAATAGAATAATGCTTAGTGCAGTCAATACAGCAGATAAAAACACAAAACACAATGTAGCACCGTATTTACCCAGCACAAGTTTGCTGCGAGCAACGGGCAGGGTAAGCAAGGGCTCCAGAGACTGTCGCTCTCGCTCACCGGCTGTTGTATCTATAGCCAGATAAAATCCACCTAAAACCATTGAGACGATAAACAGAAACGGCAACAATGATCCGATGAGTTGTCCTCTCGCACCGTCTGCGGAAACGTCGTTTTGCACAATACTGATACTGCTAAATACGGAGGGGTCTATGCCACGATGCTGCATGCGCAAACTATCTATCACACGCTTGTAACCGCTAACGACTGATACAATCCTGCGTGCGTATTTAGCGGACGCCTTATCGCCTTCATTGGCGTGTATGGTAAGAGGAGCCGGTGTGCCTTCACGCAGTGCCTGCTGGTATTCAGGGGTGATTTCCAATACTGCTGGAATATCGCCGGTTTGTACTTTTGATTCGAAATCGACCGGGGCTGGAATGGCATCAATGTTATTGCTGTACAAGTATTCGATCAGGTTGGGTGCGGCATCTGCGTTTTCTACATGTAGCTCGGTGATTTCTTCAAAATCAATTTGAAAGTGACTTAAGCTT
>CAYLZS010000105.1:0-43693 GCA_964388065.1 uncultured Granulosicoccaceae bacterium | reverse complement strand
TTATGCAAGTTATAATGATCATTTTTTTTTTTCAAACCGAAGACCGCAATACGAGTTCATCCCAGGCCCGTTGGGCCGGAGATGTGTATAAGAGACAACTAATAGGTAAGACTAGCTTTCGAAAATTTCCTACAGCTGGCTGGCAGTGCTGACAACCTCATCGAACAGACTGATCTCTTTCCAGGAAGACATAATCATAGCGTAGCTGACATTTTCAAAAGTACGTACCACCATAATTACACCGGCTTCCTCACCTTCAACGGTGAAAAACTCTTCTTTTTTGCTCTGCTTGATGTCGTCGCGGATAATACGATCATTGGTCATCACTGAGAAAGTGTCACCAGTTTGTACGCCATCGGTATCACCAATGTTAAGAACAACCAGTTGATTTTTTCCGGCGCGTGCAACCGCATCTACCAATGAAATGATCTTCGCCGGCGCGGTGGTGGTTGCTGCGCGTGGCTGATAAAATTCAGGTGATTGATTAACTGTCTCCATCAATCGATCACCTCTGAGTGTTTCGCGCGAAGCGCTGGTGATAATCAGTTTGCTTGGGTCACCGCTGGATACAAGGCTGGCGTTTGAAACATGAATGGTTTCATAGCCCAGCACTTCTTCGGTGTCCGGGTCGACCAGACTCTTGCCCGGACGAAAGATGCTGTAGCGTGATCCGGAGACATTGCCACGAGCGTATACATGGTCACCAGCGGTGCCCATGATACTGCCTTCTTCGGTGGCAGCTATGTAGGCAGCGCTTGCTATCTCTGATTTGCTGACAACGAGCGGGTTAACCAGATACTGTTCAATCAAGCCTGCCGGAATGGTTCCGATAGGAGTTGACTGGCGCGATGGTCCGCTGCGCGATGGTCCACTGCTTGCGCGAATCAGTTGTAGTCGCGGGCTGCCGTCAACGTAAGATAAAGCAATGCGGTCACCCGGGTAAATCAGGTGTGGGTTTTCAATTTGTGGATTAACGTGCCAGATTTCAGGCCACAGCCAGGGTCGGCTCAGGAAGCGATCCGAAATGTCCCACAGAGTGTCACCGCGAACAACCGTGTAGTCGCTTGGGGCATCTGATCGTATGGACTTTGCGGCCAGTCTGCGCAGTGCCACTTTGCGCTGTTTATTTGCGCTCAGTGCACCAGCCGGGCTGATAAGTGGTTCTGAGCCGGCTGCAATTGGCAAGTCGCTTTCCGCGATGCTTTGCCATTCTTTATCTGTCAGATCGCCAGCAGACAGGTTCTTTTCAACTGGACCGGTCGCACACGAAGCGACCAGCAGTGCAGCACCCATGCTGCAGGCGAATTTTACAGCGCGAGCCGCAGTTCTGGTGTTCAACGAAGTTTTGAAAGTCATGGTAATCCGTGTGGCTGTTTTTACCGGTAATGTGCAAGTGCCGTCGACTGTCGACGCACGTGTATTAGGAGAAAAGAACCAAAAAGAATGCCAAGCATGGCTCTGGTGAGTCTCACATCTTTCAAAAGGGCTGCAATAGTGAGTCCGAATGCGGTCATCGTCACTAAAAGTCCTGTTCGCCTGCGCTAAAAAGGAGGCCCGCGACGTTTTAGTGTCTGTGGTGCCGATTCTCTGTCGCCTTGGTTTGTGATCATGAACTTTACCGTCAATGGTTGTCACTGGTGCGCAACAGATTAAGTTAAGTTGGCGAAATAATAGGGCACCGACGCTTTGATCTGACCGCCGGAGTGCTTACACTATGCGGGTTAAGTAAGAGCACTACCTAATGGCCGATCTCGACATACTGATCTTTCCCGATGACCGATTGCGAAATATCGCAAAACCGGTTGTCGACATCGACGAAAATATGCGATCACTGATCAGCAACATGTTTGAAACCATGTATGCAGCGCCGGGTATCGGACTGGCGGCGACCCAGGTAGATGTCCACCAGCGCATTGTGGTGATAGATATCTCTGAAAACAAAAATCAGCCACTGACGCTGATTAATCCTGAGATTATCGCTTCTGACGGGCGCGCTGAACACGAGGAGGGATGCCTGTCGATCCCCGGAATTTACGAGCCGGTTGAGCGTGATGAACAGATCAGGTTTTCCGCGATTGATGCGGACGGCAATCCCTATGAAATGGAAGCAGACGGATTGCTGTCGATTTGCGTGCAACACGAAATCGATCATCTCGACGGCAAGCTGTTTGTTGATTACCTGTCGGCTTTAAAGCGCAGACGGATCAAAAAGAAAATGCTCAAGCATGAAAAAGACTAGCTGCCTGTAACCAGGGTTCGTATTGGTTAGCTGGGGTCTGCTTTCGGTCTCACAGGGATGCCTGCAACGAATCCAGAGCGTGCCACCTGCTTTCGGCGAACTGAATTAAATGAATTTAAAAGATTTTCGAATTGTCTATGCAGGGACACCTGACTTTGCGGTCCCGGCACTGGCGACCCTGATACAGTCGGGCTACAACGTCGTTGCTGTGTACACACAACCCGACAGACGCGCTGGTCGTGGTCGCAAGATGCGACCGAGTCCGGTTAAGACCTTGGCGCTTGAACATAATATTGCAGTAGAGCAGCCAGTCAGTCTGCGTGAATCAGAGCAACATGAACTGTTGCAAAGTTATCACCCTGACTTAATGGTCGTTGCGGCCTTCGGCCAGATTTTGCCGGTAGAGGTTCTTCAAATACCTTCGCATGGTTGTTTCAACATTCATGCGTCACTTCTGCCACGGTGGCGAGGTGCGGCTCCAATACAGCGTGCAATCGAACACGGTGATAAAACTTCAGGTGTCACGATCATGCAAATGGATAAAGGGCTTGATACTGGTGACATGCTTTATAAAGTACCGTGTGAGATAGGAGCTAATACAACAGGTGTCGAGTTGCATGATCAGCTGGCAGCACTTGGCAGTGATGCTTTGCTTGCAACACTTACGCAGTTACACGATAGCGAGCTTAGCCCCGAGGCGCAGGATGATTCTGCGTCATGTTATGCCGCAAAAATAGAAAAATCAGAAGCAACGATAGACTGGAATTTGCCAGCGATTGAGCTGCACCGCAAAGTCTGTGCGTTTAATGCCTGGCCTGTCGCGCAGACTGTGCTTGAAGGTGAAACCATACGAGTATGGGAGTCTTCTATTGTAGATGGCCAGTTGGCTGAGACCTCGCCAGGTGAGTGTGGATCTGCAGGTCAGGTGATTGCGGCTGACAATCATCTTGAAGTCTCAACGGGTGATGGTGTCTTAAGAATTCACAAGTTACAGCCACCAGGGAAAAAAGCAATGTCTGTCGGTGACTTTTTAAATAGTCGCACGATCGCTGTGGGTACGCAGCTTGGCTGATAGCGATGTTCGACAGGTAGCGATAAAACTTCTTACCTCTGTGGTACGCGACGGAAGATCTTTGTCTGAGTTACTGCCTGCAGCACAAAATGATCTTGATGCGCGCGAGGCTGCATTGCTGCAAGAGCTGACCTTTGGGGTTTGCCGAAACTACGGAAAGCTTTCTGCCATTGTTGATGAGTTACTGAAAAAACCTTTGCGTAATAAAGATACTGATGTTCGGGTTTTGATCTGGCTGGCGTTGTATGAAATTGGTTTTATGAGAACACCGGACTATGCAGTCACAAGCTCTTATGTTGATCTGACTAAAAAAATAAAAAAGAACTGGGCGAGGGGATTTGTTAACGGCACACTCAGAGAATTTTTACGTCGCCAAAAGGAACTGACGGACATAGCATCGATCAAAAGCCCATATTCGTTGCCGGAATGGATACAAAAGCGAATCAACAAAGATTGGCCCGACCATGCCGAAGATGTATTCGCAGCCATCAATACCAGAGCGCCATTGACCTTACGAGTGAACGCGACCGTTACTGATCGCGAGAAGTTAATTGCCAAATTTGACGACGCGGGGTTACAGGTTGAGAAATGCGAGTTTGCAGAAAACGGTGTTCGCATGACAGATGCACCGCCAGTGACATCACTGCCGGGTTTTAGCGACGGTGAGTTTTCGGTGCAGGATCAGGCGGCACAGCTTGCTGCATTTGTTTTACAGCCAGTGGCAGGTGAACGGGTGCTTGATGCCTGTGCGGCACCGGGTGGTAAATCCTGTCACCTGCTGGAACGGGAGCCGGAAACGGAATTGGTTAGTCTTGACTCGGATGCCGGACGCCTGGAGCGGGTTGAGCAAAACCTTGGCAGACTCAAACTCAAAGCAAAAGTGGTTTGTGGCGATGCGGCAATTCCAGACACCTGGTGGGACGGAAAGCCATTCGACGCAATACTGCTGGATGCGCCGTGTTCAGCGCTTGGTGCGCTGCGCAAGCACCCTGATATCAGGCTTTTGCGCCGGGAATCGGACATTCGTGTACTATCCCGGCAGCAACTTGAGCTGCTGCGCACGCTGTGGACGTTGCTGAAACCGGGCGGCCGGTTGATTTATGCGACCTGTTCTGTGTTAAAACAGGAAAATGAAGATTGCGTGGACAAGTTTCTCGCTGAGACCTCTGATGCGGCGGAGAACCCGATTGATGCTGAATGGGGTTTTGCCACCTCCCATGGTCGGCAGATTTTGCCGGGCCAGCATCAGGCAGATGGATTTTACTATGCGAAGCTCCAAAAAGCTGACGCTGCCGGTTAGTGCGTTTTGCTTAGAGCTATCGCAAACTGATCATGGCTAGCATGCGGAAACTGCCAGCAATGGATTTCATCATCCCCTGGCTTGTTGCACTGTCGGTTTTGCTTTTGAGCATTGCTCCTGCAAACTCGGCGCATGCCGATTCGTATGGAATGCGATTCGAGAATGCCAGTACTTATCTCGATAATGGTATGTACTATCTCGATGCGTTTGCCCGACTTGAGATAGGCGAAGAGCCGGAGGAAGCTCTGCTTAACGGGGTAGAGTTACATTTTCTTGTTGAAATGGCAGTGCAACGGATTCGCCGCTGGTGGATTGATACACCAGTGATCGAAAGGCGATTGCGTTACAAGCTATATTTCTATGACCTCACTCGCCACTACCGCGTTGAAAATTTACAGACGGGAGAGAGCGTCAACTACCGAAGCCTTACCGCGGCATTGCGCTATCTTGGTCAGATTAATCGCTTTGCATTGATCGATGCCGACCAGATCAAAAAATCAAAACGATACAACGCAAGTATAACTTTCTCATTAGACGGTACCCGTTTGCCCGGGCCTTTGGCGGCGCGTGCCATGGTAGCCAGTGAATGGAACTTACAGAGCGAGGTGTTTCAGTGGTCGCTCAACTAATAAGAAGGCTCGCCAATAGCTTGTGGTTGATGATGGCGCTGTTTGTATTTTTAGTCTGTGCGCTGTATTTCGTTGCCAACACAGGTGAACACCTCGACAGCTTCGGTCAGTCTTACCAATGGCTGATGCTAAGCACTGCGTCAGCGCTTGGGCTTATCGGAATTTTGATTCTTGCCAGTGTCTGGCGGCTGGCTGTTGATTTACATCAGAATGTTTCCGGCTCTCGTCTGACGTTAAAGCTTGTCATTATTTTGGTGGTCATGGCAATGATGCCAATGGCGCTGGTGTATTCGTTCTCGATCAAATTCCTGCGTTCCAATATTGATAGCTGGTTTGATGTAGAGGTGGAACGTGCACTCGATGATGCTCTGGATTTGAGTCGCGACTCACTTAATGTCTACATGCGAGCGAGGCAAACGTCAGCCCTGGAAATTGCCGAGCGCTTAAGTGATGTACCACCAGAACTTGCAGTGTTAGTGCTTAACGACATAGGTATTCTTGCTGAGGCGTCGGAGCTGACCCTGATAGGCGCAGATAATCGCATTGTGGCGACTACTGCATTTGCCGGTAGTGTTAGCGTGGTACCGGACAGACCAGCTGACGACATTGTCTCTCGTGCCCGTGACGGTGATTCTTACCTGAGTATTGATCCGCTCGTCGATGGAGACTTACAGATACGTTCGGTAGTACCGGTTTTTTCCTCTGATCCGGTTGATGGTGTATCGGTATTGTATGCAACCTATCCGGTACCGCAGACTTCCAGTGTGCTGGCCGCCAACGTACAGGAGAGCTTTCGCAACTATCGGCAACTCACTTATTTGCGCGAACCTTTGAAGCAAAGTTCTATAGCGACGCTGACACTTGCCGTGTTTTTAAGTTTAATGATGGCTGTGTGGGTGGCTTTTTACGCGGCGCGACGCCTTATGGTACCAGTGCATGATCTGGTCGAAGGTACGCGCCTGGTGGCAGCAGGTGATTATTCTACGCGTCTCTACACATCGGGCCGGGATGAGCTCGGTTATCTGGTTAACTCCTTTAATGAGATGACAGATAAAATTGAAGGTGCCAGAGCCAGCGCCAGCAGCAGTCAGCGACTGGTTGAAGAGCAAAGGTCCTATCTTGAGCTTGTATTAAGTCGAATCTCATCTGGTGTGATTACACTTGATGAAGACCAGAAAGTACGCACCTGCAATGAGAGTGCCGCGCAAATATTAAAAGTCTCGCAACAGGAATTGCAGTTGTTAGCACCATACGGTTCAGAAAACGAATCCGTTGGTGAAAGCGTAAACGATGGTTTGGCTCAGCAGTTTTTTAGCGGCCTTGAGCCATTTCTTAAATCCGATAAAGCGGACTGGAGTGTTGAGCTTGATTTGGCTGATATCGATGAACGCGCACTGGTTACCTGTCGCGGTGCAAAAATTCAGGGTGACGGCGCTGGTCAGTCGGGCCATGTATTGGTATTTGATGACTTCAGCGATGTAGTTGAGTCACAGCGCAACGCAGCCTGGAGTGAGGTAGCGCGCCGACTGGCTCATGAAATTAAAAACCCGCTAACACCAATTCAGCTCTCTGCAGAGCGATTGCAGCATAAGTATGCGAGTAAACTGCAGGGCGATGATTCGGTAGTGCTTAAAAGGTTAACCAACACGATTGTGCAGCAGGTCGAATCGATGAAATCGATGGTCAAGGCATTTGCCGACTATGCCACAACTGCACAAAACGATTTTATTGCGGTTAACGTAAATGAGCTAATTAATGAAACCTGCTGGCTGTATCGGGAAGGTGGTGAGCGGGATGATATAAGTCTTGAGCTCGACTCAACTATCCCGATGCTGCAGTGCGATCCGGACAGGCTCAGACAAGTTCTGCACAATGTGATTAAAAATGCTTTTGAGGCTGCACTTAAAAATGATGAACGTAAGCTTGTTATCAGTACCAAACTCGTGACTGATCGCAATTCAGATTCCATCGAACTTGTGTTTGAGGATAACGGACCTGGCTTTGCAACTGAGGTTCGCGAGCGATTGTTTGAGCCGTATGTAACTACTAAAAACAAAGGCACCGGATTGGGGCTTGCCATTGTTAAGAAAATTGTGGAAGAACATGGTGGAACTGTGCGTGCGGAGAATGGCGACAACCAGGCTCCTTATGGTGGTGGTCGCATTGTGTTGAAATTACCCGTCTCGTATCGACAATCAAATCTACATGGAGATGCTGCATGAGCCAGTCGCTGGTAATGGTTGTTGACGATGAACCGGATATACGTGATCTGGTGCGTGAGATTCTCGAAGATGAAGGCTATGCAGTAGTGGTGGCAGAAGATGTAAAAACTGCACGCGAAGCGATTGCTGAGAGACTACCGGATCTTGTATTACTGGATATCTGGATGCCTGAGCAGGATGGTGTCAGTCTGCTTAAAGAGTGGCGAGATAAAGGTGCGCTTAAATTTCCGGTAGTAATGATCTCTGGTCACGGAACTGTTGAGACCGCGGTGGAGGCAACAAGGCTTGGTGCTGTCGACTTTATAGAAAAGCCATTGTCACTTGCCAGGTTATTGCTCAGTGTTGAAAAAGCGATTAGTACATTTAACCAGTCGAATGCATCACCTGATCCAGCGCGCAATCGCAACTTGCCGCAAATCGCAGGTGGCAGCACCTACATTGCAGGTCTGCGTGAGACGATAGAAAAAACTGCATCAGTTAATGAAACCGGTGTACTGATTCTGGGTGAGCGGGCAACCGGTAAACAACTTATTGCACAGCACATTCATAATTCCAGTGATCGCGCCAGTCAGCCGTTTATCCACTTGCGTTGTGACAGTTTGTCCGAGTCTGGCGCTGCGCGTGATCTGCTTGGTGATGCTAACAGCCCGGGGTTTCTTGAGTCTGCCAATGGTGGAACTTTATGTTTGGTTGATGTGGACGAACTTTCACCATCTGGTCAGGCACTACTGTTGGACGTTATTGAAAAAGGCAGAATCGACAGGGGACAGGAACCTGCTGTTGCATTTGATGCGCGTATTATCGCCACCAGTACCGTAGATCTGTCAGCCCTGCTGGAGCAGGGTTACTTTAATGAATCTCTTTATTATCAGTTGGCAGTGTTGGTTATTAATACATTGCCGCTTCGCGAACACCGTGAAGATGTACCGGCACTATTGAACTATTATGTTGACAGGCTGGTTGAGCAGGAAGGAATGTCCTATCGTCACTTTACTGTCGCTGCCCAAAATCATCTGCGAAATAAAGACTGGTCGGGCAATGTGCTGGAACTGGTCAACGTTGTTCAACGCCTTTTGATCCTGGGTGATGATATAGAAATTGACGTAGCGGAAATTGAAAAGCTGGTTGGTGGACAGCAGGGGAAAGGTTATGAGGTCAGTGGCGACGCCATGCGCCTGCCACTTGATGTACCATTGCGCGAAGCGCGAGCCGAGTTTGAAAAGCTCTATCTCCAGCGGCAGCTGGATCGGGTTGACGGTAACATTGTAGAGCTTGCCCGCATTGTTGGCATGGAACGCACACATCTGTACAGAAAGTTACGCAGTGTTGGTATACAGGCCGGTCGCAAGCGCGGCTAAGTATTTTCTAATTATCCTGGTGTCAGGTAGTTAACCAGACTGGTTAAACAAAAGGGTTAAGGTTTGAAGATCATAGTGCTTGGTGCCGGACAGGTTGGTTCTACTGTTGCCCAGAATCTCGCTCATGAAAACAACGATGTCACTGTTGTTGATTTAAATATGAACACGTTGCTGGAATTGCAAAACCGTATTGATCTCAATACTGTTTCCGGCCATGCGGCACATCCCAACGTGTTGCGAATGGCGGGTGCTGAAGACGCAGACATGATCATCGCTGCTACCAACAGTGATGAAACCAACATGATTGCCTGCCAGATTGCCTACTCGTTGTTCAGAACCACCAGTAGAATTGCGCGTATACGTTCGCAGGAATTTTTGACTGAAAAAGAAACCTTGTTTCAGAAAAAACATATCCCGATAGACGTATTGATTAGCCCGGAGAAACTGGTCACCGATCACATTGAAAGAATTATTCAACATCCAGGTGCTTTGCAGGTGGTTGATTTCGCTGATGGTCGGGTCAGACTGGTCGGTGTTATAGCCGAAGCGTCTGCGCCAATGACCGGACAGCCCTCAGAGGCGATCCATGATTTGTTACCGAATGTCGGGGTTCGCATAGCGGCGATTTTTCGAGACAACAAACCGGTCATGGCTGATCAGGCAATTATCAAGGAAGATGACATTGTCTTCTACATCGCTGCCAAAGGGCACACAGTGTCGATTATGGAGCAGTTCCATCAGCCGGATAAACCATCAAAGCTGGTGATGATTGCCGGTGGTGGCAATATTGGTATGGCGCTCGCACAACGGCTGGAATCCAGATACCGGGTGAAAATTGTTGAGAAAAACCGGGAGCGCGCAGAGCAGCTCGGAGAGCAATTGCATAACTCCCTTGTATTGTGCGGTGATATCGCAGATCAGGATTTACTGCTTGAAGAAAATATAAGTTCCATGGATCTCTTCTGTGCGCTGACCAATGATGATGAAGCGAACATTCTGTCGGCAATGGTAGCGCGAAAGATGGGTGCAAGAAGTGTCATGTCACTGATTAATCGGCCTGCCTATGTTGACCTTGTCGAGCGTGGTTTTATTGATGTGGCGATCTCTCCCCATAATGTAACTATTGGTGCACTGTTGCGTCATGTGCGTCGCGGCGATGTAGTGGCCGTACATTCTCTGCGCCGTGGTATGGCTGAGGCGCTTGAAGCGATAGCTCATGGCGATAAAGAAACTTCGGAGGTAGTGGGGCGTACAATATCTGAGCTGCCATTAGAGGACGGAACTATCATTGGAGCTGTCGTCAGAGGTAATCAGGTGATCATAGGCCATAACGATCTTGAGATTGAAGCTGAGGATCATGTGATTGTATTTGTGGTAGATAAAAAATTAATTCCGGCTGTCGAAGATTTGTTCCAGGTTGGTGTGACCTACTAATGCAATCTATTCTGTTTTTAAGTGTCCGGCCTTTAGCTGGTTTGACCTTGCTAAGCCTGAATGGCAGCGCTGTGTAATGCAGTTATTAATTGTTCTAAAAGTACTGGGCCTGTTGCTGTCTATCTTTAGCGTTACGATGTTTATACCGGGCCTTGTGTCGTTATATTATCGCGATGGTTCAGCGCAGTCTTTTTTCGTGGCATTTGCCATCACACTTGCGATTGGTCTTGCGACCTATTTACCGCTGCGCAAGCTGCAGTCTCCGATAAAGCTGACAGACGGCTATGTCATTGTGGTGATGTTCTGGACCGTACTCGGGTTGTTCGGTGCGGTTCCTCTATACCTGGATGAAAAATTAAACCTGACTATTGCGCAAAGTATCTTTGAATCGATGTCCGGATTTACCACCACGGGTGCCACGGTCATTGTTGGCCTTGATACATTGCCACAGGCCATATTGCTCTACCGACAGTTGGTGCAGTGGCTCGGTGGTATGGGAATTATAGTGTTGGCCGTTGCCATTCTTCCGCTTCTGGGTATGGGTGGTATGCAGCTTTTCAGGGCGGAAACACCCGGGCCTCAAAAGGAAAAAATCACGCCGCGTGTCGCCGAGACTGCCAAGCTGCTCTGGTATATTTATCTTGCTCTGACTGTCGCCTGCATGATCGCCTACTGGGTAGCGGGTATGTCGCTCTTTGATGCAATCGGACATAGTTTCTCGACCGTCGCGATCGGTGGCTTTTCAACTCATGATCAGAGTATCGGCTATTTCCAGAGCAACGCGATTGAAATGGTTGCCGTGATATTTATGTTTATCTCCGGCGTTAATTTCGCGCTGCACTACCTTGCGCTGCGTTCTATGTCTCTCGGTTCCTACCTGGAAGATGCGGAGTTTAAAACCTATGTAGGAATAATATTGTTTTTAGGTGTCGTGACAGTTGGGTATCTTTATAGCACCCAGACCGCTGATTTAAGTAACTCGTTTTTTCGTGGTGTGTTTCAGGTGGTTTCTATTGCAACTACCACTGGGTTTACCACCGCTGAGTACTTTAACTGGCCGGGCTTTCTGCCAGTGCTTTTATTGTTTGCGAGCTTTGTTGGTGGCTGTGCCGGTTCCACCGGTGGAGGCATGAAAGTTATTCGAGTACTGTTGTTGATAAAACAGGGCATACGTGAGCTGGTTCGTATGGTACATCCGCATGCGGTATTGCCGGTTAAGGTGGGGCGTAAATCCATACCACCCCGTGTCATTGATGCGGTATGGGGATTTTTTGCAGCCTACGTTATTATTCTGACTGTGATGTTGTTGTTTATGATGGCGACTGGGCTTGATCAGGAAACTGCGTTTTCCGCTGTGGTCGCCTGTCTGAACAATCTGGGTCCGGGCCTTGGTGCTGTGGGCTCTAACTACAGTTCTTTAAACGGGTTGCAACTCAGTGTTCTGTGTTTCGCCATGTTACTCGGGCGGCTTGAAATATTTACCTTACTGGTATTGCTGACACCACATTTCTGGAGAAAATAGTGCGCCAGAGTCTGTAGAAAGTGTCGACTGAAATAAAAAAGAAGTGGGATAGTATTCACGCTAAAGCCGGTACATTCAAAAAACCTGATGCGTGTTATGTATTGAAATCCTATGCCCACTTGCTTCCTGAAGACGGTAATGCAATTGACGTTGCATGTGGACTGGGTGGCAATGCACTGTTCCTTGCAGAGCGTGGCTTTAATACTACCGCGATTGACATATCTTCAGTTGCGATAGAATCTATTCGAGATCGGCAACACCCGCTTATTGATGCACGTTGTGAATCTGTGGATAGCACTGCTCTTGATAAGTCTCTCTTGGATGTTATTGTTGTGAGTAATTACCTTGATCGTGGTATTTGTGACGCACTGGTCAATGCGATAGCGCCGGGTGGATTATTGTTTTATCAAACCTTTGTTCAGGATAAAGCCAATCCTGAAGTGGGTCCTCAGAATCCAGACTATCTGCTTAGCTCTAATGAGTTGCTTGCACTCTTTAGTGATCTTACTGTACTTGTGTTTAGCGATCAGGGTTGTCAGGGTGATACAGAAAAGGGCATTCGCAATCAATCTTTTTTGGTAGCACAAAGGAGTTAAGTAACATGCCGGATGCTAAAACGTTTGAGTCTCTGCTGGCCAAAGGTCCGGACAGCGCGTTACTTCGCTTTTCGCTTGCGAATGCTTATGCGACAGAATCACGACCTGTGGATGCAATAGAGCATTTGATAAAAGCACTGGACTTTGACGATCAGTTCAGTGCGGCATGGAAGTTACTCGGTCGCTGTTATTTTGATACAGAAAACTATGCCGATGCAGTGCGAACCTACGAGCAAGGTGTTTTAGTAGCAGACGCCAGGGGTGATAAGCAGGCAGCTAAGGAAATGGGTGTCTTTTTGAAACGCTCAGTGAAAAAACTTGGTTGAATCGACGGCGTTCGCAGCTTTGTGTTTTATCTCGGCCTTTTAGTTACAGGAATCAGTCGTTGCTTGGAAAAGCAACCAGGTGATCCAGTCTGAGCCTGACACCAATGCTTTCACCTATTTGATGATCGTGGTGGCTGGGTGCCAGACACATAACATTGGTGCCGCCGGGCATTCTCAATGTGTACAGATGGTCAGCACCGCGAAAGCTCTTTTTTAAAACAGTGCCGCGAAAAGTGCTGTAGTCATCATGAAAAATATCGTCCGGCCTGATTAACAGATCTACCTGCTCGCCGCGCGGTAAGTCGGTGGAGAGTTCGCCATTAACGTTACCAAGTTCTGTTTGTACCGTATTGTTATCAATGATGTTGCCACAGATAAAAACTCCTTCGCCAACGAAATCTGCGACAAAGCGATTAGCCGGTGTATGGTACAGGTTGTAGGCACTGTCCCATTGCGATAACCGACCTTCATGCAGCACGCCAATGGAATCTGCAATTGCAAATGCTTCGTTTTGATCGTGGGTGACAAGAATTGCGGTGACGCCATCCTCTTTCAGAATGTCTCTGACTTCCTGAACCAGCTGTACGCGCAACTCGGTATCCTGTGCGCTGAATGGTTCATCGAGCAGCATCAGGTCTGGCTTTGGTGCCATTGCACGCATCAGTGCGACGCGTTGCTGCTGACCACCGGATAACTCGTGAGGGTATTGGTTTTTTAGTGATTGCATGTTGACGATAGTCAGCAGTTCATCAACACGTTTGTTGCTTTCGCTTTTTTTGTTTTCGAGCCCGAAAGCGATATTGTCGGCAACATTCAGATGTGGGAACAGCGCCAGATCCTGAAACATCATGCCGATGCGCCGTTTCTCTGCCGGCAGCATAAAACTGTTGTCACTGACGGTGTCACCACGAATTGTGATGTTGCCTGCGCAGATGCTTTGGAAACCTGCGATAGCGCGTAACAGTGTAGTTTTACCGGAACCACTGGGGCCGAGCAGGCAGCCGATCTGTCCTTTGAGCAAAGAGAAGCTGACATCGTGCACGATCGGCTGTGACTGCAATTCCACACTGACCTGATTGAGCTCGAACTGATTCAAATTTGCATTTTCCTGATTGTCCAGCCTGCAGGTATTGCTGTGAATGTCTGGCAGGGTGACGAAAGTTTCATCGGATCTGCTATCTTTGTCAAAAACTGCAGGCACAGCAACCTGGTAGTTACCACATTGTACGGCAAAAAAACTTCGGGTTCCGTTTGTCTTGGGCTTCGGTAAAATAGCAGAGATATATCGCGCAGCGGTGGTACAGTGCTGACAATAAATTATGGTGTAACCGTCACCCGATAGTTCGCACGGGTGCACAGAATTGGAGAAAACCTATGTCTATGGCAGACAGAGATGGCGTCATATGGCTCGATGGCGAGTTGGTGCCCTGGCGCGAGGCGACAGTTCATGTGCTGACGCACACGTTGCACTATGGCATGGGTGTGTTTGAGGGCGTGCGCGCCTACGAGACACCGAAGGGTCCGGCAATTTTTAAGCTTGAACAACACACTAAGCGCCTGTTTAATTCGGCGAAAATTCTACGTATGGAAATTCCGTATGGTTTTGATGAGCTCTGCGAGGTGCAAAAAACCGTCGTACGTGAAAATAAACTGGATTCTGCCTACCTCAGGCCAATGTGTTTTTATGGCAGTGAAGGGATGGGTTTGCGGGCAGATAATCTCTCGGTGCATTGCATGATAGCCGCATGGGAGTGGGGTGCTTATTTGGGTGCTGACAATATGGAGCGAGGTATCCGCATTAAAACCTCTTCCTTTACTCGCCATCACGTCAATATTGCCATGTGCAAAGCCAAAGCGAATGGTCAGTACATGAATTCGATGCTGGCCCTGCAGGAAGCACTGCAGGATGGCTATGACGAAGCGCTGTTGCTCGACAACGAAGGCTATGTGGCAGAGGGTTCCGGTGAGAACTTTTTTATTATTCGAGATGGTGTTATTCACACCCCGGATCTGACTTCTGCGCTTGACGGTATTACTCGCCAGACAGTGATGGAGCTGGCCGCAGAGATAGATGTGCCAATTGTTGAAAGAAGAATCACCCGTGATGAAGTGTATATCTCGGATGAGGCATTCTTCAGCGGAACTGCGGCTGAAATCACACCAATCAGAGAGGTCGATAACCGTAGTATTGGCAATGGCTCGCGCGGCCCGATTACAGAAAAAATTCAGTCGATGTTTTTCAATGCCGTAGAAGGCAAGTCAGAGAAACATGACTCCTGGCTCACATACGTCTAACTGACTGCTCTCATTTCCTCCTTTAAGGTAACTCTAATGACTGAACAAAATAAAAACGTGGAAGAATCGGTACTGGTTAAAAGATCCGACCTGCCTGCACATTGTCCTACCGAAGAAATGGGGCTTTGGAATTCTCATCCGCGGGTATACATACCACTTGAAGAGAAGAAGGAGGCCAATTGCCCTTACTGCGGCACGCACTTTACTCTGGTGGAAGAGTAAGTACTGAAAATCATTTTAAAAAAGACGGACAAAAAAAAGACTGGCATTGCCAGTCTTTTTTGTACACTAAGTATTGGTTTTCTCTAAGACCATTTCCTTCGGTCTATTTTCCGTTGGTCTATTTTCCGTTGGTCTATTTTCCGGGGCTCAGAGAGTTGCTGATTGAGTCGATGTGTTTTTCAGCAAGAATACCGGCTGCCAGTCGCAGCTCCAGGCTACTGATAACGTATTGGTGTCTTGCAGCTGCGTAGTCAGCGTATGCGTTAAAGGTGTCCTGAAGTGAAACCAGTACTTCAACCGCTGTACGTGTGCCGGCGTCAAAGCCTGCCTGAGTAGCTTCCTTCGCAATCTCGGTAGAGTTAAGAGCTTTTTCCAGTGCGTTACTCTGACTTATATCTGAAAGTACGGTCAGGTAAGCATCACGTGTTTCCTGCACCACGGCGCGTCGGACAGTCTCCAGATTAAAAGAAGCCTGTTCAGAGCGAGACTTCGCTTGCCTGATAAGTGAACTGGTGCGCCCACTGGTGAAGATCGGGTATTCAAGCTGCACACTAACCTGGCCGGACTCAGTACTTAGCTCTACAACATTCTCTGTACTTGAATCCTGATAACCACCCGTGAGGGCAACAGTCGGAAAGCGACCTGCGCGCTCGATACTGATGTCAGCTTTTGCAAGATCAAGGTCTTTGCGTGCAACATCCAGCCGCGGGTTATTTTCTTCAGCAACTGCAATCCATTCTTCGATCGATGTGGGAGCTGGTGCTGTTAGTTCGGCATCATCTTTGAGCCCGTCAAGCGTTGGCACTTCCTGATTGATGATTACCCGCATGGCTTCTCTTGCCAGCGCGAGTTGATTTTCAGCAACGATTTCACTTGCTATAGCAAGGTCAAGTTGTGCCTGTGCTTCTTTAACATCGGTGATAGCTGACAGGCCAACGTCGAATCTTCGCTCTGCCTGTTCGGTTTGACTGGCGGTGGCTTCTCGAGAAGAGCGCGCAGCACTGTGGGCTTCACGTGCGGTCAGTATGTTGAAGTAGGCTTGCGATGTTCTGAACAACAGTGATTGTTCAGCTTCTTTAAGAGTTGCGGCCGCTTGAGCAACGGTTGCTTTGGCTCTCTTAAAAGTGCGTGATGCTGTCAGGTTGAAAAGATTCTGAGTGACAGAAGCGCCGATAGTGTCGGAATTAAAGCTACCGATGCTGTCATCATTAATATCGTTCCTCGCGATGTCCGCCGCGATTGCGACCTGCGGCAACAAAGCCGATCTTGCCAGCGGAAGTGCTTCGAGCGCTGCCTCGTACTGGGCACGACTGGCCTGAATTACCGAATCTCTCGACTCTGCCATCTGGTAGATTTCAGACAGATTTGCGGCGTGAGATATTTTTGGAAGTAGCAGGGGAGTTGCCACTAACAGCGGCAGGCAAAAAGTGAGCGTCAGGCGCGATTTCATCTTGTTATTCTCTAAATACTGGACAGCGAATTCCGCAGTGCCGTCATTTCATCGACACTTTCTTATTCTTGGTACTTAGAATGTAGAAGGTATTTTGAGTTTTTGGGCTTTTTTTGACCGATTTTTAGCAGGGTCGCCTGTTACGGGGTGTGATTACTTTGCTTGTTGTAATTCCAGCAAGTAAGGTGCGGGAGCCTGATTGCAAAGGCAATCAGTTGGTCTTAGGAGGAATATTGGGAATCAGCGCGGTGCGTCCTTATGTCATTTTGGAATGCACCCTAAAATACAAATCCGCTTTTTTCGACTGTTGGTTCCGCGGGAATCAGTGTTGGAATGTGTGTATCCAGAACACTTTGCTCAAGCCAGTCTGAGTCCCCAATACGACGAATCACGAATGTCTCCATGGTCGGTTGCTTTTCATCCCCAATAGTAATGATAAGGCGACCATTGAGGGTCAGTCGGGTTTTTAAGCGCTCGGGGATGGTTGGTAGTGAGCCATTAACAATAATGGCATCGTAGCTGGTTTTGTCTGGAAGATCTGCGATCAGATCACCGGTGAAAAACTTAATATTATCGATGCCGCATTTAGCCGATTTATCCTGTGCTTCGGCATTAACTGCTTCCTGGGTGTCGATAGACTCGACGTGCTTGCACATCTTCGCAGCGCAGGCCGCGAGGTAGCCGGTGCCGCAACCGATGATCAGTGTTCGATCATCTGTTTCCAGTACCGCGGCTTGCAGCAGACGGGCTTCGATATTGGGGTTTAGTGAGTAGCGACCGTTACCGAGAGGAATGCGGGTATCAGAGTAGGCCAGGCCCTGATGCTCTTCAGGCAGAAATACTTCACGCGGAATAGCCGCCAGTGCATCGAGCACTCTCTGATCGAGCACATCCCAGGGACGTATTTGCTGTTCAATCATGTTGGCTCTGGCGTATTCGAAGTCCATGCTTCGTGCTCCGTAATTTTAATCGGGGTAATGATAAATAGTTTTAGTGAATATTAGAACTGAATTACTGCCGCAACTGGTTTTTTAATCTTTGAAAAAGCCCAGGTGACTGGTTTAAACAGGTGTATTGAACGCAGGTCGAGAGCACTTTCAGGCTGAGGCGCGGCACTACTCACAATCTGGTCACACAGTGGCTACAGTAAAGGCTATTGGTTTTGAGATCCGGCCTTGGCTGCCTGGCCAGCACCTTTTGATGATCCTGAATTTGAAGAACCTGATTTTCGCCGTCGGTTCTGATTGCGGCCGCGGTTGCCGTTTTTATTGCCCGAGCCCCGGTTGTGGCGTTTGCCTGCTTCAGGTGGTTTGTTTCTTTGGATTTTTGCCGGTGGCGCTGGCTTAACCAATAGTTCGTCAGTGAGCTGGCCTGATTCAATCTCGTGACCCAAAAGCTCTTCGATTTCAGGCAGAGAAAACACATACTCCTCGCAGGCAAATGAAATCGCGTCACCAGAAGCCCCGGCGCGTGCTGTTCTGCCAATGCGATGTACATAGTCTTCCGGATTTTGCGGCAGGTCGTAGTTGAATACGTGAGTCACGCCATCAATATGCAGACCACGCGCTGCGACGTCGGTGGCTATTAAGGTGTTTAGCTCACCAGAAGCGAGTTCTTTGATTAATCGTTGTCGCTTGTTCTGCCGCACGTCACCCGATAGCACCTGAGCTGGTATGTCGTTGCCAATCAGGAAGGCCTGTACTTTTTCAGCGGCACGTTTGGTGTTGACGAAAACAATACTGCGTTGTGGTTGCATACTGTTTATCAGGCCCAGCAATAAAGGTATTTTTTCATCTGATGCCGGGTGAAAAACTAACTGGTTAACTTTTTCTGCAGCAATCTGATCTGATTCGGTTTTAAGGCCGACCGGATTGTTCATGTGCTCGTAGGCAAGTTCCATCACACGATGCGAAAGTGTTGCAGAGAACAATAAATTCAATCGCTGTTCGGGGTCTGGCATACGTCTTAGCAGAAATCGAATATCTGCTATAAAACCGAGATCAAACATTCTGTCTGCTTCATCAAGCACGACCACTTGTATTTTTCTTAACGAAAAAACTTTCTGCTTGAAGTAATCAATGATTCGGCCCGGTGTGCCAATCAGTACATCTGCGCCATCCTGAATTTTGCGTCTTTGCTTTTCGTAGTCGGTGCCGCCGTAGGCGAGTACTGTTTTAAAATCCAGATTAGCACCAAGCTGTTCTGCATCTTTATGAATCTGTATTGCAAGCTCGCGGGTGGGTGCGAGAATAATCGCCCGCAGCTCTGTGGGTGTCTGGTTTGATTTTTGAACTGGCTCGTCTTCTCTTTCGCTGGGATTGTCCAGCAGGTACTGATACATTCCAAGCAGAAATGCGGCGGTTTTGCCGGTGCCGGTTTGTGACTGGGCCGCAATGTCTTTGCCTTCGAGCATCAACGGCAGTGACAGCTGCTGGATTTCGGTGCAAAAGCTAAATCCTGCCTTACTTAATGCAGAATCCAGATCAGGGCTCAGCGCAAAATCGCTGAAACTGACGGACGTCAGGTAATTGGATTTCATGCGCGGAGCATAGCTTATTTCGCGCGCAAGCGTGCTGACCAGTCAGTATGCTGGCCGTGGTCACTAAATATTGTCGTAATCCTGCTTGTTTTTTCCTGATACCTCCATATCATTACGGACTTGACCCCCTGACGTTTAATCCGAGGAGAAGCCTAGTGCACCAAAATATTGTCGAAGTCACAGACGACAACTTTGATACGGAAGTATTGCAGTCTGATGTGCCTGTCCTGGTAGATTACTGGGCCGAATGGTGTGGTCCCTGCAAAATGATTGCACCGATTCTCGATGAAATTGCGGAAGAATACGGCGACAAAGTCAAAATCGCCAAGCTGAACATCGACAACAATCAAAATACACCGCCAAAGTACGGTATTCGTGGTATTCCCACGCTGATGCTGTTTAAAAACGGCTCTGTTGAAGGTACTAAAGTAGGAGCTTTGTCGAAGACGCAACTGGCTTCGTTTATCGACAGTAACTCCTGATTCTTCGCCAGTACTGATTATCCCGGCCGGCGTGCGTTGTGCGTCGGCTTGCTGATCGCCCCAAATTTCGGATCTCTGCTTATAACCGCGGCGACTTCGATTACACAGTTTTGCCGCCCCAATTTGTCTTTTCCGTCTTTTGTACTAAACTCGCTGTAATTAAGTATGCCGAAGGCAGTTGGATCGCTAGACGTGCGTTGATGTGCGTGATAGTGTTCCGGCTTCTCGCTTTCCCGTTGTTCGCACACCCCTAGCTGCGAATCTGAAAAAAACCTTCTTCTTTACAAGCCCGTCCTGTGACCTGGCTTGCAACCTCCCACCTAAAAGCATTCCGCACAATTATGAACCTTACCGATCTCAAGAAGAAATCCGCCAGTGAGTTGGTCGAATTGGCGCAAACGGCAGGGCTCGACAGTGTCGCCCGATCACGCAAGCAAGACATTATTTTCTCGCTGCTTAAGGCGCACTCCAAAAAGGGTGAGGATATTTTTGGAGGCGGAGTTCTGGAAATACTTCAGGATGGTTTCGGATTCCTGCGCTCAGCCGACAGCTCTTATCTGGCGGGGCCGGATGACATCTATGTATCACCAAGTCAGATCCGACGATTTAATCTGCGTACCGGTGACACAATCTCCGGCAAGATCAGACCTCCCAAAGACGGTGAGCGTTACTTTGCATTGCTCAAGGTTGATGAAATAAATTTTGGTGCACCGGAAGAGGCGCGCAACAAAGTTCTTTTTGAAAACCTGACACCACTGCACGCCACGGATCGTCTTACACTTGAATTGGGTAACGGCAGTACAGAAGACATCACAGCACGGACTATCGACTTTGTAGCACCAATCGGTAAGGGTCAGCGTGCGCTGATTGTGTCTCCACCCAAGGCGGGTAAAACAATGATCCTGCAGAATATCGCTCAGAGCATCGCGCACAACGATCCTGATTGTCAGTTGATTGTATTACTGATTGACGAACGTCCGGAAGAAGTAACCGAAATGGAGCGAATGGTTCAGGGCGAAGTAGTTTCAAGTACTTTTGATGAACCTGCCAGTCGTCATGTCCAGGTGGCTGAAATGGTCATAGAAAAAGCCAAGCGACTTGTTGAACATAAAAAAGATGTGGTTATTCTGCTCGACTCTATTACTCGTTTAGCGCGAGCTTATAACACGGTGATTCCTTCCTCAGGTAAGGTGTTAACGGGTGGTGTCGACGCACATGCATTGCATCGTCCGAAGCGTTTTTTCGGTGCAGCGAGAAATATTGAAGAGGGTGGCAGCCTGACGATTGTCGCCACCACACTGGTAGATACCGGATCAAAAATGGATGAAGTTATCTATGAGGAATTCAAAGGCACCGGTAATATGGAGCTGCATCTTGATCGCCGAATTGCTGAGAAGCGTACCTTTCCTGCAATTAGCGTTAACCGCTCCGGTACACGTCGCGAAGAGTTAATGATTAGCCCTGAAGAACTGCAGAAGATCTGGATTTTGCGCAAATTCCTGCACCCGATGGATGAAATCGAAGCGATGGAGTTTTTGATGGGTCGTCTGCAACAGACTAAAACCAACGATGAATTCTTTGATGCAATGAAAGGTTAGCCCAAACCTATACGGGTGTGACCTTTACGAAAAATCTATACCAGCCTGGTTACTCTATAGCACGCCAGGCGATATCGCTTCGGCAGTACATTTTGTTAAAACCGATTTTTTCCACTGCTGCATAAGCACGTTGTTGTGCACTTTTAACCGTTGCACCAGTCGCTGTCACACACAATACGCGTCCACCGCTTGTTACAACATTGCCGTTGTCTGTCTTTGTGCCGGCGTGAAATACTTTTGTATTGCCGGAGTTGTTTGATTCGGCCAGGTCGTCCAAACCTGAGATCACATCACCGGTTGCATAACCTGACGGATAGCCTCCTGCCGCCAGGACCACGCCAACCGCAGTGTCTTCTGTCCACTCTGCGGTCACCCGATCGAGTTTGCCGTCTATCGCTGCATTGCAGAGGGCAACCAGATCTGACTGCAAACGCATCATGATGGGTTGTGTTTCAGGATCGCCGAATCTTACGTTGTACTCGAGAACACGTGCGTCTCCTGACGGGCTTATCATGAGGCCGGCGTATAAAAAACCGGTAAAAACATTGCCGTCATCAGCCATGCCTTTGATGGTTGGTTCTATAACGGTTTGCATAACCAGTGCATTAAGTTCTTCTGTTTCAGCAACTGCAGGTGAGTAAGCTCCCATGCCACCGGTGTTGGGCCCTGTATCACCATCATCGCGAGCTTTGTGATCCTGTGACGTTGCCATCGGCAGACAGTTTTTTCCGTCGACCATACAGATAAAACTGAGCTCTGTGCCTTCAAGAAATTCTTCAACCACTACTTTGCTGCCGGCATCCCCAAAGCGATTTTCCGCAAGCATGTCGGTGGCAGCAGCAATTGCCTGTTCTTTTGTCTCTGCAATGACAACGCCTTTGCCGGCTGCCAATCCGTCTGCTTTTACCACCATTGGTGCCTTGCATGTATTGATGTATTCGCAGGCATTATCCAGATCGGTGAATACGCCATAGGCTGCCGTGGGGATGTTGTGCCGTGCCAAAAAGTCTTTGCAAAATGACTTGCTGCCTTCCAGTTGCGCGGCTTTTTCAGAGGGCCCGAAAATTCTTAACCCGGCTCGTTGAAATTGATCAACAATACCTGCCACCAGCGGCACTTCAGGTCCGACGATGGTCAGGCCAATGGCATTTTCCGATGCGAATTTGACCAGTGCGTCAATGTCGTCTGCGCTAATTGCTACATTGCTTACAGCAGATTCGAGCTCTGTTCCTGCATTGCCCGGTGCCACAAAGATATTTTGAGCATCTGGTGATTGAGCTGCTTTCCACGCAAGAGCATGCTCGCGCCCGCCAGAACCAATGATCAGGATATTCATTATTTGCTACAGGACTGCTGTTTTTGAGAGGTCATTTTAGCGTGTCTGCAGGAGACAGTGAACCGTAAAATGGGCAAATAAAAAGTCAACATCAGTTAGTAGTATTATAAATTTTGAGATTGGTTGTATGGTTCTTTTTTAGACTGAGTGATGATTATGGCGGTTGATATTCCGTTCCAAAAACACCTGGAGTTTGAGTACGGCAAGGTCGATCAGCTTTCACCATTGGTCCGTCGGGTCATTGCCAACAACCCGAGTTCATTCACGTTCTATGGCACCGGTACTTATATTGTCGGACGTGACAAAGTTGCGGTGATTGATCCTGGTCCCGCCGACCCCGATCACATTGACGCCATATTAAATGCAACCGTAGGTGAGTCGATTACCCATATTCTTGTGACCCATACTCATCTGGACCACTCCCCCGGTTGTGAGCTGTTGCAACAATATACTGATGCCAAAACTTTTGCGTTCGATAAACATGGGCTCGGCCGCACACCGGATGAGTCAGACTTTGGTGCCGACTGGCTGTTCGAGCCAGATATAAAGTTGTCTGATGGAGAAGCACTTGAATCTGACAGTTGGTCGCTGAGTGGTGTTTATAGTCCCGGTCATGCTGCCAACCATCTGAGCTTTTATCTGGCGCAGGAGCGGGCACTTTTTTGTGGTGATGCTGTGATGGGATGGTCTACCACTATTGTGTCTCCGCCTGATGGAAATATGGTCGACTACATGCAGACACTTGAACGCCTGCTGTTGCGTGAAGACAACATCTATTATCCAACACACGGCGCACCAATAGTGGCACCGAAAAACTATGTGCAGGCACTATATGATCATCGACTGGAACGTGAGCAACAGGTTATTGATTGCGTTGTGTCCGGTGTGCAGTCGGTGAATGCTATGTTGCCAGTGGTGTACAGTGAACTTGACCCTGCGATGTATCCGGCAGCTGCCCGAAGTCTGCTTGCCACGATAGAGTGTCTGGTGGCAAAGAAGCGTCTGCACCAGCGTGTTGAGGATGGTGAAATTTTCTATCTGGAATCTCTTTAAACCCCGCGAACCAGTGTCGGCCAGGGCTCTTCTCTCACTCACAGATATTCATCCGTAGCGTGTTTTCTTTGCCCATTGACGATGTGTAATTAGCATTATTCGTGAAAGAGTCGTCTTTCCGGCGCAATGTTTCTAACCTGGAATTGATCTTTGCTGCCGCAAAAGGTAAAACATTGGCTCACGCACAAATAAGGGATCTGTCATGGCAAGTCATACCGCTTGTCCAGTCGTACAGCCGCTACCCAAAATTGTTGTGCAGCTCGGTGTCGTTTTGTTTTTCGTTCTTGGCCACGTGTTGTTGTGGAATGATCGCAGGGTCGGCAGAGCTGCTGTTGAAGCTGAGAAGTCTTTGGGAGTACCGGCCTTCAAATAGCCACAGAGCACACTCTTTGGCTATCTGAAAGTACCGCTATTTGTGGCTGGTTGCCCGGCCACTGGTGGTCCAGTCTTACTATTGTTGGTTGCCTTTGAAAGCGGCTTATGCGCTGGGCTGTGTCGCCGGGGTTCGGTCAGACACTGGAATGGCGCATACTCTTAATCTGTTTTCAGCTCCAGGTTGGTTACGAGCCCAATTTCAGCTCTGGCGGAGCCCTTCGCAGGTATAATCGGCTCAATGGATACAGAGTTGCTATGGTCGGCGATAAAAAGCCTCGATCCGCTATTATTTTTTATACCGTTAATATGGCTGGTATTTATTGTTGCCAGATTGTTACCGGTTAATCGATTTGGCCTGATACCAAGACGCTCCGGTGGGTTGTTTGGCATAGTCTCGATGCCGTTTCTACATGAAGATTTCAAACACCTGATGGCCAATACGGTGCCACTGGCACTGCTGCTGGCACTGTTGTTCAATACGGAAGCGGGTGCCACCACTGTTGCCATATTAACGCAGCTTCTCGGTGGGATTCTGTTGTGGGTGTTTGGGCGCCGAGCTAATCATATCGGCGCAAGTCTGATGGTATTCGCACTGACGGGCTTCCACATTGCCAACGGACTGGTACAGGTTAAAATAACGACTGTCGCCATTGCACTGGTGGTTGCCGGACTGTACGGCACCACTTTTCTGACCAGTATCAACCCGTGGAAAAAGGGCTCTTCGTGGGACGGACACCTTTGCGGTTTTTTAGCCGGTGTTGGTGTGGCTGTTTTCTTTGCAAGTGACTACTATAAAAGTTTCTTTCCCGGCTAGTTTCCGACCAGTTACAACCATTAATTCAGTGACTAAAACTACCTACTTTGGCAATGTCAGTGCAGTGTGATTCAGCTGATATCGAACGGATTGTTCTCGATAAGATCCCGCTACTCGATGTGCGTGCACCAGTGGAGTTTCAGCGTGGCTGTATAGGGGATGCGGTCAATGCACCCCTGCTTGATGATCAGCAGCGTGAAATGGTTGGAACCGAATATGCCAACAACGGACAGGCTGCGGCTATTGCGCTGGCGCTTGAAAATGTCACTGATGCGGTGAAAGACAACCGCCTTCAACAGTGGCAACAATTTATTAAGTGCTACCCGAATGGTTTTCTTTACTGCTTTCGTGGTGGCCTGCGATCAACTATCACACAGCAGTGGCTGAAAGATGCCGGAGTCAGTTATCCGAAAGTTGTGGGTGGGTATAAAGCCATGCGAAGTTTTTTGCTGCAGCAGTTTGAACGCCTTGCGAGCGAAGGTAATATTTTAACTTTGTCTGCACCGACAGGCAGCGGTAAAACTGAACTGATTTGCCGCGTAAGCCAGAGTGTCGATATCGAAGGTATGGCCAGGCATCGCGGTAGTGCGTTCGGTAGTTTGTTTGTACCGCAGCCCTCACAGATAAACTGGGAAAACGAAGTTGCGTCTGAGTGGTTTCGGGCTAGCAAAAACAATACAGCGCCTGTGATGTTTGAGGCGGAGTCTCATTTGATTGGTAAAATATCACTGCCAGTCTATTTGCAGGAAGCACTGCGAGCTGCACCAATTGTGGAACTGGTAACTTCTACTGAAGATCGCATTACTCGTATTCGCGATGACTATATTGAAACTGCGATGACGGCGTATCGTGCGCAGATGTCAGAACAGGACAGCTACCTGCGACTGGAATCTTTTATCAGCCATAATCTTGGTCGCATTCAAAGACGACTTGGTGGTGAACGCTACCAGCGCTTAAATGCGCTGGTACCTGATGCAGTCAATGAATTGCAGACTGGTGCTGGCACAGACAGTATGGATGAAATCGTAAGAACACTGTTGCACGACTACTACGATCCGCTCTATGCACACAAAATGATTGGTCGTGAAAATCAGTTGCTATTCAAAGGTTCTGCGGATGAAATTGCAGCCTGGGTGAAGCGGTGATGAATGAACGATAACGGGTATGGCAATAAAATGACAACAAGATTTGGTGTGGCGTTTGGTATCAGTGGCGGGGAACGCCGTGAGCATTGAAAGAGACCTCGTTTTTATCGGTGGCGGTCATACCCACGCTTTGGTTATAAAGCAATTCGGTATGAAGCCGATTGCCGGTGTGCGGATAACACTGATCTCGGAGCAAACGCTGACCCCTTACTCCGGCATGTTACCGGGGTTTGTCGCGGGTCACTACAGCTATCTTGATGCACATATTGATTTGAATCGCTTGTGTCAGTGGGCCAATGTGCGCTTTATCCGTGGCACAGTGACTGGCATCGATGCAAATGCCAATACTATCTATACCAGCCTTGCTGATAACAGCGAGTCGTTGGAGGTGTTGTACGATCACCTGAGCATTGATGTTGGATCGACACCGGATCTTTCAGTTCCCGGTGCTCGCGAGCATGCTGTTGGTGTGAAGCCTGTCAGTCACTTTGGTGAGATATGGAATAAGCTGTTGCACGCATCAACTGAAACGGTGAGTGGTGAGTGGGGTGTTGTTGGTGCGGGTGCCGGTGGTGTTGAGTTGGTGCTGGGTATGGCGCAGCGATTAAAAGAACACAGCGCGTTAAATTTTCATCTGCTCTATTCTGGCGAACATGTACTGCGAGGGTATCCGGATAAAGTTGTTTCTGTTGCCGAGAAATTTCTAAAAAAGAACAACGTCACACTGCATCCAAACTTCCGTGTCGCTGAGGTTCGTGCCGATGGGCTGGTATCCGATGATGGTAACAAGGCCGTACTCGATAAAAGCATCTGGTGTACCGGTGCTGCTGCGGCAGACTGGCTGGCCGAAACCGGGCTTGAGGTATCGGAGCGCGGTTTTATAGCGGTCAATGAATATCTGCAGAGCACAAGCCATAGTAACGTTTTTGCCGTCGGTGATTGCTCAGACATGCTTTCAGATCCCAGGCCTAAAGCGGGCGTATATGCAGTGCGTCAGGCACCGTTTCTTGCCGACAACCTTCGATCAGTCTGCAATGTACAGAGTAACAACGGTAGTTTTTCGCTCAAGCCTTTGAAACTGCAAACTGATTTTTTGTCTTTGTTATCACTTGGTGAAAAAACTGCGGTTGGCTGTCGGGAAGGATTTACAGCATCCGGTCGCTGGGTCTGGAAGCTTAAAGATAATATTGATCAAAAGTTCATGCGCAAGCTTAATGAGCCCGGAGAAAAAATGGCAATGGCCGCACCTGCAATGGATGTTATGCATTGTGCGGGCTGTGGCAGCAAGCTGGGTGCGGATATAATTGCCGGTAATCTGTCTGAACTGTCTGTCTATCAGAATAGTGCGGTGACTCCGGCACTTGGTAAAGCCGAAGATGCAAGCCTCTGGCGCGTAAGCACCGGTAAGCTTGCCGTACAAAGTATCGACGGCTTTAGATCGTTCACTGAAGACTATTGGCGCTTTGGAAAAATATGTGTAAACCATGCCTTGAGTGATTTGTATGCGATGGGTGCGACGCCGGTAAGCGCTCAGGTGTGGTTGAATCTGAAGCATGCACACCCGAGAATTCAAAAGCGTGATCACAAACTCCTGATGGCGTCTATTACTCATGCGCTTAATGAGCAACAAACAACACTCGCTGGTGGCCACAGCTCTGAAGGTTTAGAAACACATGTGGCGCTGGTCGCAAACGGTGAAGTAGCCCCCGAACAGGCTGTTGGGAAAAATAACGTGAACTCAGGCGATGTACTGGTTTTGACCAAAGCGCTTGGCACGGGTTTAATACTTGCAGCAGATATGCAGGCTAAAGCACCCGCTGTTGCCACTGATGCCGCGTTTGAAAGTATGTTGCAATCGAACAGACACGTCGCATCAGTCCTTCACTCGCATAACGTCTCGGCTGCTACTGATGTTACCGGGTTTGGACTGATAGGGCATCTGTTGGAAATGCTGGGCTCTACCGAATTGCGGGCCACTCTTAAGCTTGCAGACATACCGCTGCTTGATGGCGCATACGATTTGTCGAGCGCCGGCTTTCGCTCTACTCTCTACCCCCACCTGCAAGTGTATTTGCAGCATTGTCAGGTAGCGAAGGAAGCTGACACTTGCAGGCTCGATGTCTTACTGGACCCCCAGACCAGTGGTGGACTGTTGATTGCACTGCCGCAAAGCAACGCTGAAAATTTGATTGCAGAGTTTCCTGATTCCGTTATCGTTGGATACGTTGAGTCTGGTGTTGTCGGGTCTGCAAATGCCACAGAGCGAATTCGTATAAGCTGAGCACATGGTTCATGAAAACCCCTCATTCCCCTGTATTGTGCCAGCCGGAGACAGTGCGGCTCTGATTCGTTTTGGTAGTGAGCTCGATTTTAATATCAATGCTGCGGTGCTGGAGTTCGACCACTACCTGAGTGCATCCTGTATTGATGGAGTAACTGAAACTTCACCCGCGCTTGTATCATTGCTGGTGAGGTTTGATCCGCTCCGAGTTGCCTATAGCGCGCTCGAATCACAACTGCTACATCTGCTCGGGGTTAAAGACTGGCTGAGTGAACCTGTGATCAAAGATCCGGCGCATTGGAAAATACCCGTTTGCTATGGTGGTGAGGCCGGTGAGGATCTGACTGAAGTTGCACAGTTGTTGGGAGTCAGTGAAGCGCAAGCCATTGAACAGCACAGCGAAAGTCTGTTACGGGTTTTGACGCTTGGCTTCGCACCTGGTTGTGCCTATCTGGGTATGCTGCCTTCGGAATGGAGTATTCCCCGGCTTAAAGTTATTAAGCCGCGTGTACCTTCCGGTTCTATTTTGGTAGCACTAAGACAAACAGTGATGCCATCAGCACCTATGCCGACTGGCTGGCGTTGTATTGGTCGTACCCCAATGAATAACTTCCACCCGCACAACAACTCACCGGTCATTGTTAAACACGGTGATACGGTTCAGTACACACCTGTGTCGACGCGGGAATTTGAAAAACTGCACGCAAGTCAGCAGTGCGGTGAATCAGTGATAGAGAGAGTAGCGTGACAACAGCTACTCTTAAAGTCATTGATGCAGGGCCCGGGGTAACACTGCAGGATAACGGCAGACCCGGTTACCAGCGTTACGGTGTTACTGAAGGTGGAGCGATGGACCGTTGGGCGCTTGCCGAGTGTAATCTGCTTTTAGGTAACAAAAGCAATACCGCAGCGTTGGAGATGATCGCAGTTGGTGGAATGTTCACCGTAACAGAAAAGCCCGTACGTATGGCAACCAGTGGTGCCGCAATGGGTATAACGCTTGATGGTAAAGCGCTGCCGTGGCGAAGTAGTTTTACTGTGGAGCCGGGTCAGGTACTTCACTGTAGCTATGCCCGAGAATCGATTTACAGTTACCTGCAGGCAGAGGGTGGGTTCGCGGTTCCGCCAGTACTGGAGTCTGTGTCTACTTATGCAAGGTCTGATCTGGGAGGGTATGAGGGTCGGTCTCTTCGTGTCGGTGACGAGCTGCCGCTGGCTGGTATCGCCACAGCTTCTGGTGCTGATCCCGTGACTCCCGTTATACCTCGAAAACTACCGGTTCCCGAATACTTTGCCAGAGATGTGATAAGAATAGTATGGGGTACGCAGGCGCAGGTGTTTAGTTCCGAGGTTCGCGAGGCATTGTTGCAAGGTGAATTTTCTGTCTCTGCAGAACGTGATCGCATGGGTGCCCGTCTGGCTACTGATGTCGGCAGCATGGCAGCGGCTACCGGGCTGAGCGGTGTTTCCGATGCGGTGGTGCTGGGCGATATTCAGATTGCCGGTGATGGTGTTGCAACTGTGTTATTAGCAGACCGACAACCAACAGGTGGTTACCCGAGAATCGCGACAGTTATCACTGCAGACCTCAATGCTGTATCGCAGATGCCGACGCATAAGCCCTTTGGATTTCAGCTGGTCACAACTGATGAAGCGGTTGCGGCACTGGCGGCACAACAACAAGAGATAAAGTCATTGCAGAAGCGCATGACCAGTGTCACCAGATTGCCTGAAGATGTCACAGATTTACTCAAGTACAGTTTGGTTGACGGAGTGGTCAGCGCGAAAGACCGATAGCATTCCTGTGTACATGCAACCGCATGTAGTGTCAGTTTCGAGTATGCTGATGCAAAAGCACAAGCTGGAGAAACTCATGGCCGACTCAATTGATTTGAACGCAGATCTCGGAGAGTCCTTTGGCGCATGGAAAATGGGCTCAGATAGTGAACTGCTCGATATTGTCACCAGTGCCAACGTTGCCTGTGGCTTTCATGCCGGTGATCCATTAGTTATGACCGAGACAGTTCGCGCCTGTCTTGCCAAAGGTGTCAATATTGGTGCACACCCGGGCTTTGATGACCTCACGGGTTTTGGCCGCAGACGAATGGAAGACCCCGATGGTCCCAAAACAGCTGCTGCTATCATTTATCAGATAGGGGCATTGCAAGCGGTGGCTCATACAGAAAATGCCAGGGTAACTCATGTAAAGCTGCACGGTGCGTTAGCCAACATGGCGAGTGAAGATGATGCACTGGCGTCGCTGTGTTTGAATGCCGTGCAAAGTGTCGACGAAAAATTATCGATTGTAGCGATGGCTGCAACCTGTTTACAGTCACAGGCAGAAAAATTAAAAATACCTGTGCTGCGTGAGGTATTTGCAGACAGAGCTTACAACGATGACGGGACTCTGGTTTCCCGCGGTACCCCGGGAGCAGTTATACACGATCCGGTATACGCTTCAGAGCGGGTGCTAAAGATGATTGAAACCCACAGTGTTGAATCAATTAACGGCAGGACGGTTAGCCTGGTTCCGGATACGATATGCGTACACGGTGACAACCCTGAAGCTGTGCGTATGGCTGGTGAACTTCGAACAGGTTTGGAGAAAGCGGGAATTGCAGTTAGTGGGTACTAGTCAAATATCAGTAAAGAGAATTAGTCACAAAGGTACTGGCCAAAGGTACTGGCCAGAGGTACTGGCAAAACGATAGAAGCGGCAAGTCGCAGCGTGATTACGCTATGCGATTAACATCCCTGTGAGTCATACCGGTCTTTTGAATCACGTGGTCTATATGGCGTTTGAGCAGTTCCAGAACTGTTTTGCTCAATTCAACAAATTCAATTTGAACGAAATACTGCTTTTGTTTTGAATGAGAAAGCAACTGGCTCTTCTCTTCACCAGACGAAATCACCCGACTTGCCAGATGAATAGTTTGATCTGATGAAGGCAGGTGAACACTTAGGTTCATGCGGGTACCAATATCGATCGCTGTATTGTGTACAAAGCGCAGTCCGCCACAACTCATCTTTACGATGTGTGTTGGTTGCGGGTTGAGTGGATCTGTCGTTTCGCTGGAGTTTAAGCGCAATGCCACAGCATCTGATATGCGTGGATGTTTTCTTCTTTCGCTAAGGGTTACTACAGTGTTAGCCATATTATTTCTAATTATGTAAGGCCGAATCATCGGGACGTCGGCGGCGTTGTTGCTACTGACCGTATAGGGTGTTAAAACTTCCGATCGCTTTCTGTGATCGAAGTCGCAATGTGTAGTTTGCACCGGTTAATGACTCCAGACATCACATCTAACTAATATGTCATGACATAAGGGTGATCAGGTTAACGAAAATCCCGGTATTACTTCGTAAATCAGTGCAAACAAAACGGCGGCCAGTGCCAGCCGGTAAACCATAAAAATCCAGAATCCGACCCGCTTAACCAGCGCCATCAGCACGGTGATTGCCACCAGTGCGGCGAAAAAGGTCAGTACCGCAGCCCAGATCGCATGGGTTGGTATACCACCGCCAATCTGGATGGCTTCGATTGCGGTAAATCCGCCGGCCGCAGCAATTGCCGGAATGCCCAGTAAAAATGAAAATCTGGCAGCTTCCGATCTCTCGAAGCCGAGGAATCTGGCGGCGGTCATCGTGGCACCCGAGCGACTGGTGCCTGGTATCAGAGCCAGTGACTGTGCCAGGCCGATTATGAGTGCCGGCGGCAGTGTCATGTTTTCCATCTTTTTGGTGCGTTTGCCAACAACGTCGGCAACCCACAACAATATGCCGTAAATCACCGCGGTCCAGGCAATTACCTTGGCCACGGCTACCGTGTCCTCTCGCAGCGCGTCGAGTGTGCCAGTCAGCTTGAGTACCGCACCAAAAACCAGAGCGGGAATGGTAGCCAGCGCAATATACATCGCCATTCGCGAGTTATCGGTGGTTTTGAATCGGACCAGATCCCAGGTGCCCTTTAGCAGGTTGAG
This sequence comes from uncultured Granulosicoccaceae bacterium, assembly GCA_964388065.1. Lineage (GTDB taxonomy): Bacteria > Pseudomonadota > Gammaproteobacteria > Granulosicoccales > Granulosicoccaceae. The sequence continues at coordinate 11,425 of CAYLZS010000105.1, read as the reverse complement.
TACATCGCGCCAAAAGTAGACGATCACAGCGAACAGTGATCCGACATGCACCATGACATCGGTAATTACACCCTGATCGGGCCAGTCGGTCATTACCGGAATTAGCGCCAGATGCCCGGACGAGGATACCGGCAGAAACTCTGTGAGACCCTGAATAATGGCGATAACAATGATTTGTTCGATGCTCATGTAAAACTCGTATTGGTTGTCAAAGAGCCATTGAGAGGCAATAGGCGCAGCATCTTGCAACAAATGTCCGATCAAGACGATGTGCAAATAGAAATTTAACAATGAGTTTAGTCGACATTTCGGATTGTGAGACGGCGAACGCGGGATGGTTTAACACTTGAGCACCTGTGGCCCCGGGTGAATTTCATGCGAATTGTTGGCGGACCTGTGGTCTGCTGATATCGCTTCCACTGGCAGCGCTTGTCAGTTACTTTACGATTATTCTTTTTGGCTGTTTTTTTACCTATGATCAGTTGTGTTAATAACGAGTGCATAGCATGAAGCCTGCTGTTCAAATTGCGGTGGTTGGCGCAGGTTTAGTTGGCGTCAGGCATATCGAGGCGATGCGACAGGCCGACAATGTGGCCCTTTGTGCGATTGTTGATACCAGTGAAGCGGCCCGTCAAATCGCCGCATCCAGTCAGGTGCCGTTTTATTTGTCGCTTCAGGAGTTGTTTGCAAAAGAGTCGCCCGATGGAGTGTTGCTTGCGACTCCAACTAGTTTGCATCTGCAGCAGGGTCTGCAGTGCATTGAAGCCAATTGTCCGGTATTGGTAGAAAAACCGATTACCGTGGCTGCTGCTGATGCAAAAATTCTGGTAGATGCAGCGGCTGCAAAATCACTTGCGGTACTGGTAGGACATCACCGCCGCTATAACCCGTTAATTCAAAAGGCTCGTGAGATTATAGAGGCAGGGGAGATTGGTCAGATCCGTAGTGCGCAGGGAATCTGCTGGCTATACAAGCCTGATGATTATTTTGAGACTGCACCCTGGCGCAAGAAAAAAGGTGCGGGTCCTGTCTCCGTCAATCTGGTACACGACATAGACCTGATGCGCTACCTGATGGGCGATGTAGTGCAGGTGCAGGCGAACGCCACTCAAAGTGTACGTGGTTTTGAAAATGAAGATGTTGCAGCTGCAGTGCTGAAATTCACAAGTGGTGCGGTTGCAACCATCAGTGTTTCAGATGCAATCGTTGCACCCTGGAGCTGGGAGCTTACAGCAGGTGAGAATCCGGCCTATCCACAGACCGCACAAAGTTGTCTGCAAATTGGTGGTAGCGAAGGCTCGTTGTCTATTCCCGACTTAACAGTGTGGTCTAACCATGGCACGAAGAGCTGGTGGAATCCTATTGAGGCCAGGTCTGTACCGCGTGAGTTCTCTGATCCGTTAGTCAACCAGATGCGCCACTTTGGACGGGTGATATCAGGTGATGAAACGCCCGTAGTATCAGGTTTGGAAGGTATGAAATCACTGCAAGTAGTAGAGGCGATTCAGAACTCAGCGATCAATGCAGAGACCGTTAAAATCTGAAGGTAAAATGCCATAGCAAGTTATCAAACAAGCCCGACGCCATTACAGTTATCCATTACATATATAAAGAATCGCTGTACGCGTCGGGTGTTCTAACGGAGTATTATTGTACCGAAAGTTGAGGGATCGGTACTGGAGTCGTCACTGAAACCGATAAACCCGCTGGAGCCTTCACGCAGACCACCGTCATCGTCATCGGTAATTTCAAGATCAAAGCCAGCTGCTTCACCCAGGGTTATGTTGAGATCTTCAAATGGCGCAGATATATTGAGTTCGTACAGACACTGAGTGTTGTTGGCGGGGTCGACAAACTGATGGAAAACACAGTTTCCGTCGGGGCAGAACGGATTGTTTCCGCCTTTCGATACAATCATCTCCTGAGTGGAACGTACAAACGCAAGCTGGAAGTCGTCAAGGTTGTCGTAGGCCATGTTGTTGCTGTCTGCACCATCAATGTACAAAAAGACCGTGTCATCGTGCCAGTATCTTCCGTTTGTGAGTGTGTCGTCGCCTAGTAGTTCCTGGTCTCTGCCACAGACATAAACTATAAGATTTGTTCCGTCATGCCGCACGCTGAAGGTCGAATTTTCATCCGTGTTGGTTTCCGCACGACTTGTATTATTGTCCCGGCCAAATGACGAATCACTATCCATTAGTCCCGGAGTAAGTACTTCGCGTGCTGCAACAAAATTAGTTTGAAAAGGAACTTCAAGATCATAGACACTGAGAAGGTTCCGGTTTTCGCGTGCTTCCTCTATATTGAATCTTCCATCTCCATCAAAGTCGAAGCGCTCATCAACGTCGTCATTATAGTTGGATGCTACGGCCGACTCTTGATTCGGTTGTGTTCTGAAAGTGCTATCGGCCAGTAAAACCCGCGTGCCGTCTTGTATTGCCAGCCATTCAACGGTAATGATATTTGCCTGATCTGCCGGTACGTCGACTTCGAAATCTATGTTTTCGGAAATATCATTCGATACCCGCCTCTGGCTCGCCAGCGTACCATTGACATTGATCCGTATTTCCAAAGGCAGTGTGCCGAGGCTTGCAATCTGTCTGACTGGTGCGGGGAGAGATGTCGTTAATGTGTTGTCCTGAAACTGGACATCCGGCTGGCTATCACAGGCTGCCAGGCAAAGCAGGCAGAAACCGGCTAATGCAATTTTGGTTTTCTGGAACATTATTTCTAATCCCGGCGAAGCAAATTTTGTATACAGTGCTAAATACAGCGTTCTGTGGATAATCAATATACTATGTCATGACAGGATATTCTGCATTCAGTTTCTGATTTTTGCAATAATCCCGGCAACTTTGGCTGTTCACCTTTATCGGAGCGCAGCACACGGTATTCCAGTGGGGGTGACGTTGAGACATCAGACGATCCTATTAGTTGCCTGCGCAGATATCCAGCACAATAAATTGAGCTGCGGTTCTTAATTATCAACGGGTGGGAATCGGTACTTTTGGGCAGCTACTGTCCAGTCCATATGATTTCGCACGTATTGCTGGCTTGCATCGGACGGTGGGTTGTAGTCCCAGTGCTCGCCAGCCCCGGCATCCATTGCGGCATGTAGTGCGTGACGCGACTTTTGGGTTTTGATTATGTTTGCTCGCAGTGTCTCGCTGTCCCAGCGCTTTGCCACTTCGTCTGCAAATGACTGCGCTTGTTTTGCATAGGTCGGATCGTCAGCGAGATTGATTTTCTCCATTGGGTCATTGGACAAGTCATAAAGCTGTGGTGGATCAAAGTCGCAGTGAATGTACTTAAGCGATCCGCGGCGGATCATAAACACCGGATAAGGAGTCATCTCGGCGCAGTACTCGCCGATCGCCTCATCGAGCAGATCATCTTTCCCCTTACTTTTACCCTGAGCCAGACCAAGCAGGCTGCGACCATCTACCGGTTCACCCAACATGCTGTCATCGCCACCGCCGATGTCGATCAGAGTAGGTAACATATCGATTAATGAGCAGGCGTTGCTTACTGATCCTGTATTAACACCCGGGCCTGCCATTACCAGTGGTATCCGCGCTGAGTGTTCAAAGAAATTCATCTTGTACCACAGTCCGCGCTCACCAAGCATGTCTCCGTGGTCTGCAGTGACAATAACAATAGTGTTGTCCAGTTCCCCGGTTTCTTTAAGTGTTTGTGTGAGTAGACCGATCTTGCTGTCAAAGTAACTAACGTTGGCAAAGTAGGCGCGTCTGGCGCGAATGACTTCTTTGTCAGTTAATGCAATGGTGCTGGCTTCTATGCCATCCATAACACGTTTGGAGAAGGGATCCTGTTGTTCTGCGGTTAACGGGTATTCGGGCAGATCGATTTGATTGTCTGTGTATAGGTTCCACCACTCGGGTCGTGCGACGTAGGGATCGTGAGGGTGAATAAAACTTGCGACCATTGCAAAAGGTGAATCGGTATCGTCAGTTTGACTGGTGGCCTTATTGCGTGCGTAGTCGAACAGCCATCGTCGTGCTGCAAAACCGACTTCATCATCGTAGTCAATTTGAAAAGTCGCCTGCGCCATACCGCTCTCTTTAACGGTTTGCATATTGTGGTACCACTTGTCTATGCGCTCGTCGTGCGCTTCCCAGTCCGGTGTCCACGCAAAGTCTGATGGATATATGTCTGTTGTCACGCGATCTTCGAAACCGTGTTTCTGATCCGGACCAACAAAGTGCATTTTTCCGGATAAACAAGTCCGATAGCCAAGTGCTTTTAAATAGTGCGCAAAGGTAGGCACTGTTGCACAAAATTCAGAAGCGTTATCGTAAGCTGCAATGCGACTGATCAGCTGGCCGGACATAAAAGCGAATCGCGACGGTGCACATAACGGCGAGTTACAGTAGGCTGCATCAAATCGCATACCGCGATTTGCCAGCGCATCAAGGTGCGGTGTTTTTACCACCGGGTGACCATAGGTACCCGTGAAGTGAGGCGCTAACTGATCTGCCATCACAATGAGAATATTCGGTTTTTTTATAGCCATAAATTTATTCGCGCTGATGCGTATGGACTTATTGTGCAAGAAACACAGATTTGAGATTGTGTTCCCTGAGGAGATCAGTCGCTGTTTCGTAACCGGCGTTCTTAAGTGCCTGGTGTCAGTCAGGCAGAGGGTGGTTATGCGGTATTTTATGCTAACCAGACGTATTTCTGGCACTCAGTGGATGGTTGTGAGTGTTGTGGAACGGTGCAGGTGCTGGTTAGGCGGCAGAGCTCGACAGGCTGTATTGCTTCATTGACTGTTCTCCGAGATCCTTTAATGATTCGTAGAGTCCGATACATCGGTGAGCTAGTTTGGGATCTGCAATATCTGGTGTCAGGTCGGGAATATTTTGCTTGCGAAGATTTGCTTCAAAGAAGTCTACCGATTTGTTATCAAGCTTTAGAATAGTAATCAGTGCATTGAGTTGTTGGTTAAAGTATTCCGGGTCAGAGCTAAACTCGATAATCGGAAATAGTGATTCGGTGCGAGCCCAGTATTTTAGATTCATATTATAGGTGTGCCACAGATCCAGTGCTTCGTCTGCAGTTTTTTTGTTTCTGCGCATCAACGAGTCTGCTACCAGGAATGGATGCCGATAAATACCAACAAGCTCGAGTGTTGGTATGGCTTTCAACCACATATTGGCAGTGAACAAGGTGCGAGGATCTTTAAAGCCCCAGAGTGGCTTATCTTTGAATGTTCTTATGATGGCGGTTTGTAGTGCTCGATGTACTGGGTCCCATTTCATGTTTCTGACGGGCTTGTCCCAGGCGCCGTTGTTGCGTTGGAGCAAGTCGTCGTGCAGCGCCATTATCTCTGTTAGCTCACGATTCCCACGGATATTGTCATCGGCCTGGTGATTGGTTTCGCCAAGGTGCAAGCCCGCTTGTTCCAGCGATCCTGTCAGGGCACTCGTGCCGCTGCGGTGCATCCCTAAAATTGCAATTACTCGGCTATCGGTGGTCATTTTTGGCAATCGAAGTATGGAGTTGCATATTTGATATGGATCAATTTCTTTGCCATATTTTTGTCATTGGCTCTTTTGTAATTCTTGTAGCGGGATAATTGAACTGTGCGTACCTGTGTTAGCAGGCAGAGGCAATTTGGAATTTGTGACTAATCCTGGTTGCGAAGTCCATTTGCAAAGCGTGGCAGTTAAATTTGTTGCCTCAACCTGGTTAATTCGATTGATTTGTGGGCTGGACACACAAACCAGAGAACGGGGAAATAGTAGGGCGTATCACAGTTTAACTGCTAAAACCATGAGATCAATCAACGACAAACACCCACACAAATAACATGATTGGGCAGGACGCAAACTAATAAGGTAGGACTAGCTTTGGCCAATTTAGTTGAGCAGCATCGAAGAATGTATCATGTGCGCAATAGGCGCTCGTATCCCGGATTATTTATAGCTATCGGCTGCGGCAAGGCAGCTTTGCTGATCGGGGTAGGTTTCGCAATTGTATGGTACGGTCTTGCGATGTTGACAAACGGACAGCCCGACGGTGAAAACGACCTCGTGCAAAATACACCCGTACAAAAAAGCAGCATGGTTGATAAATTTTTTCAGCTTAGCGGTTTTGCGGACAGTCCTTCAAAGGTTGAGATCCCTGCAACTTCGTCTGGTCAGACGGAAGAGCCTGCCCGGCCAACACCTGTAACGTATCCTGTTGCGAAAGTCGGTGTGTACAATGCTGACTGGCTATTAAAACAGAATGATAGCGCTTATGTAGTACAGCTGGCTTCATCTACTGTTAAACCAGAGATCTATCAGAAAGCTTTTATTCTCTCAGACACGCACCCGGTGGTGGTTTATCCGTTTAGGAAGACTCGCGGTAATCGGCTGATGTACGGTTATGCAATCGGAATGTACGATTCCTTCCGTGAAGCTCAGAACGATGTTAATAAATTACAGGACAGTGCTGTCGCAGAAGGAGTCTGGATAAGACCGGTAGGTGAGATTCAAAGAGAAATTGTGAGCGTAAGGCAGTAAGCCTCCACAAGCACTTTTTCATGTTACTGACGGGGCTCTTTAGCGAAAACTGGCAACCTGGTTGCCAGTTACCAACTCGGTAACAGACTGTTTTATCTTTGCGCACATCAGTGCTGACTGCCCCCGCTGTTCTCTCAGGTTTTTGCCAGTATTGTTGCCCGAATACCTGGCCGGATTATTTGGCCTGAATATACGTCAGGTACACTTCTCAATTCAATCGGACTAAAATAGCTGACATTCCTCTGTTCGATGTAGTTTTATATGTACTTGCAAATTATTGGTAGTTTCTGCGCTGCTCTGTTTTTTTATAACAGTGGTATTGCACAGCAATCTGTTACTGGCAGTCAGGAGCTTCAGTTGAATCTGGAACAATTTCCTGACACCGGCAATCAAACCGACGACGAGACGCGGACTGATAAGCTGGAATTGAACCTTGAACAGTTTGAAAATTCAGATCAGACAGATTCAGCACCTGCAAATCCGGATGGAAAATTAAAACTAAACCTTGAGCAGTTTGACACTACCGGAAAGTCACAGAGCGATGATCTGGAGTTGAATCTCGATCAGTTTGAAAGTAACAATCAGAGCCCGGCAGAAAACAAAGTACAAGCTGCAGGCAACGAGCTTGAACTGAATCTGGATAAGTTTGATAACAACAATAAACCGGTGACACAGATTAATAACACTGGCTCCAGGTCTGCAAGAGTTGAAAAATCTGCTGGCTCTAAAAGCAACTATCTGCCTCTTTTTATCGGCACTGGTTTGTTGTTCCTGGCGCTTTTCGTTATTTTTTCCCGTCGAAGAAAAAGAAGGTAGTACGAGAGTGCTTTTCACGGTACATGCATTGCCGACTTTTATAGAACAATTATTGCCACAATAGAAAAGCTGTCGAATCTAATCCGGAGAATTTAATGACTGGCTATAAGCTCACTTATTTTGATATCGACGGCGGTCGTGGAGAAGTTACCCGCATCGCACTGCATGCAGCGGGTATTGAATTTGAAGACCATCGGCTTAGCTTTCCGGAATTTGCTGAAGCCCGCAAAAGCATGCGCTTTAACGCGGTACCGGTGCTTGAAGTTGACGGTGAAGAGATTTCCCAGTCAGATGCTATGAGTCGTTATGTCGGTCGCCTGGCGGGTCTTTACCCAACCGATCCACTACAGGCAATGTACTGTGACGAAGTGATGGGTGCGTTTGAAGACCTTACTCACTTCATGGTGCGTACTTTTGGCCTTGAGGGTGATGCGTTAAAAGAAGCTCGCAAGCAGTTGGTAGATGGCAAGATGACTGTTTTTCTGAAAGGAGTGCAGGGGTTGCTGCATCGTGGTGGCGGAGAATACTTTGCTGATAATCAGCTAACAGTGGCCGATCTCAGATCGTTTGTTCAGGTGCAATCTCTGAGTGCCGGGGTGCTCGATCACGTACCGACAGATATTGTACAAACTGTTGCGCCCGACTTGCTTGAGCATCAACAGCGTATTGCTGCAGATAGCCGGGTTGCTGCTTACTACGCAGGTCGATCTTCGGGGTGAGTTGTCGCGTGGCTTGCAGCCTGTGCGGAGAATGCCGGGTTATTCTCCGCATAAATTGCGGAAAATAAGTAGATTTTCGCCTGGAATAATTCTATATTCTCCGCATAAATTGCGGAGTATCCATTATGTTTATTTGGCAACACGAAAACTGGCCCAAATGGCAGTGGGATGCCCAGGTACTCGGAAATCTGCAGGCGACGGTCGCCCATAAACAAGGGCGATTGCTGGGCAAAATGGAAGGCCTGGGATTTGATTTGCGCAATGAAGCTCATCTGCAAACGCTGACCGAAGATGTCGTTAAGTCGAGTTCTATTGAGGGTGAGGAGCTGCCTGTTGATCAGGTGCGGTCTTCCATTGCACGGCAACTGGGTTTATTTACGACCGACGAAGTGCCATCCACACCGGCGGTCGATGGCGTAGTGCAAATGCTGGCCGATGCCGCATCGAACTATTCAGCGCCGCTTACCCAAAAACGTTTATTGAACTGGCATAGTGAGCTTTTCCCTGAGGGCGTTGGCTTACGCGAGTTTCGCATTGGTAAATTGCGCAATGATAAAGGCGGTTCAATGCAAGTGGTGTCGGGGCCGGTAGGTCGTGAAAAAGTACATTATCAGGCACCACCTGCGGAACAGCTGAAAGATGCGGTTAGAAAGTTTCTTGACTGGTTTAACCTCGCGAGTACGCCTGACACTTTAATCACTGCGGGAACTGCGCATCTGTGGTTTGTGACTTTGCATCCTTTTGATGATGGCAATGGCCGTATTGCTCGTGCAATTGCTGACATGGCACTCGCACGGTGTGATCAAAACGTACAGCGTTTTTATAGTATGTCTTCACAGATACGTGCAGAGCGTGAGGTCTACTACCAGCGGCTGGAAAGAACGCAGCGTGGTGACCTTGATATAACTGATTGGCTGGTGTGGTTTTTAGAGTGTCTTGGGCGTGCTCTGGATAATTCCGATACCACCATAGAAAGAGTTCTGCAAAAAGCACGACTGTGGCAACACTTACGCGGTGCAACGATAAACGAACGCCAAAGCAAAATGTTGAACCGAATGCTCGATGATTTCGATGGCAAACTCACTACCAGCAAGTGGGCAAAGATAACACGCTGCTCGCAGGATACAGCGGCACGCGATATTAAGCAGTTGATGGATTTTGGTGCACTGCAGAAAGATGCAGGTGGCGGGCGCAGTACCAGTTATTCACTGGTGACGCATTGATAGAATGGTGGGCCCGGTAGGATTTGAACCTACGACCAATGGATTCACTTTGCCCGAACATTTCTGTCGGAGCGGACTATCTCATCACCCTCAGCTACATGCCTTAGTAATTACTAAAACTATCAGGGCTGGTGGGGTGCGGGACGCTCTTGCCTGTTATTAAGAACACTGCAGTTCTCAGGTAGTCTCTGCACCTTCCAAAGGTGTACCTTTGGCTTGGCTCAGGATTGCCTTCAGCCCGGTGTTTTTTTACAAAAACCAGCTGCTAAGGTTTCCCTGAATTCATCCCGTTCATTCACTACTTTACAATAGTGACGCACCATTTTGATGAGTCCACTGCTCTAACCAACTGAGCTACAGGCCCACGAGCCGGTGATTGTACATCATAGAACAACATAAGTCAGGTCATGAATCATACGCTGGTTGTGAGTTCAGCAAGGCCCGTTCATTTATCATGACGCTCCGCAACGAGTGCGCGGAGAGCCCTTTATAATTCAGGTATCGCTGTCAAGAAAACTACGCAACTGCTCTGAGCGAGTTGGGTGACGCAGCTTTCTAAGTGCTTTAGCTTCTATCTGTCGAATACGCTCACGGGTAACATCGAACTGCTTGCCGACTTCTTCCAGTGTGTGATCGGTATTCATATCAATACCAAAGCGCATACGCAGTACTTTGGCTTCACGCGGGGTGAGGCTTGCCAGTACTTCGTGGGTAGTTTCGCCCAGACCGCCTGATGTCGCCGAATCTACCGGTGACAAAATGTTCTGGTCTTCAATGAAGTCGCCAAGGTGTGAGTCTTCGTCATCACCGATAGGTGTTTCCATTGAAATTGGTTCTTTGGCAATCTTTAAGACTTTGCGAATTTTGTCTTCCGGCATTTCCATTTTTTCTGCAAGCTCTTCAGGTGTGGCCTCACGACCCATCTGTTGCAGCATTTGCCGTGATATTCGATTGAGCTTGTTGATCGTTTCGATCATATGTACCGGAATTCGGATGGTGCGCGCCTGATCTGCGATGGATCGGGTAATGGCTTGTCTGATCCACCAGGTGGCATAGGTTGAAAACTTATAACCACGCCGGTATTCGAACTTGTCTACCGCTTTCATTAATCCGATGTTGCCTTCCTGAATAAGATCAAGGAACTGCAAGCCACGGTTGGTGTACTTTTTAGCGATTGAAATAACCAGTCGCAGGTTGGCTTCAACCATTTCTTTCTTGGCGCGGCGTGCTTTTGCCTCACCAATGGAGATGCGACGGCTGATCTCTTTAATCTGGTTTACGGTTAGCTTGGTTTCTTCTTCAATTGATTGCAGTCTGCGCTGGTAGCGTTCGAACTCTTCGCGTTCTTCTGCAAGCTTGGCACCCCACGATTCACCACTGGCGATCTTTTCATCAAGCCACGTGGGATCCGTTTCATTTGTAGGGAAGGTTGAAATAAACTCTTTACGCGGCATGCCACACTGAATAATGCAGATGTCACGGATGGCTCGTTCCTGAATTCGGATACGGTCAACCTTTTCACGCAAGGCTCGAGTCAGCTGGTCAACGAAATTTGGCGAGAGCTTGATTTCCCTGATCATGGCAGTGGACTTGGCAGTTGCTTTTTCAAGTTCGGAACTGCTGCCATCCTTAATTTTGCCTACCGCTGTCATGGCTTTTCTATGTGCCGCTTCAAGCGCTACCATGCGTTCCCGAACTTCTTCCGGGTCAGGACCTGTGTCGACTTCTTCCTCTTCGTCGTCGTCACTTTCTTCCTTGTTGGCCTGCTGTTGTGCCGGTGTTGGAATTTCGTCCGGCGCATTGGGGTCGATAAAGCCGACCAGCAGATCATTCATGCGAGCTTCTTCTGCAGCTACTTTGGTGTAGCGGTCAAGAATTGACTGCACAGTACCAGGGTATGCTGACAACGCGGTAAGCACCTGGCCCAGGCCTTCTTCTATACGTTTGGCGATTTCAATTTCGCCTTAGCGGGTAAGCAATTCAACGGTACCCATCTCACGCACGTACATGCGCACCGGATCGGTGGTTCTGCCAAATTCACCGTCGAAGGCGGGAAGCGCTGCGGCAGCTTCGTCTGCAGCATCTACATCTGCGCTGACGTTTGTGCTGTCATCGGCGAGGTCAAACGTATCCGCGT
>CAYLZS010000104.1:0-3853 GCA_964388065.1 uncultured Granulosicoccaceae bacterium | reverse complement strand
GATCGTCAGCTTGCCCGACAACACCATAAAAAAGTCGTCGGTATCGGCATGGGAGTGCCAGGTGAACTCACCCTGCACTTTCACCACCATCACGTCGTGGCCGTTGAAGTCTGCGACAATTTTCGGTGTCCAGTGATCTGAAACCAATGACAGCTTGTCGGCCAGATTGATGCTTTTCATTTTCGACACATCCGATGAAGTAAACACATAAAGAAATTCAAGATAACTCAATCAGAATTCTGCATAACCCTGACGAGTCGGAATTTCGACAAAATATAATAGCTTCTCTTGTTCGCAACAATAGATCGAGCGACGCTGCGCTGAAAGCACACTTACAGGTACAATAGCGAATTATTTACCGCAGGCGCAGGTGTGGCCAAAACCAAACTCACATACAGTTGCAGAGCCTGCGGAGCGTTGTCGCCAAAGTGGAGCGGTCAATGTGCCGACTGCGGTGAATGGAATACGCTTGAAGAATCTCTGACCACCGCCAGCGCTAAAAAATCCACCAGATTTGACGGCTACGCCGGCAAATCTGTGATCACATCCATCGAAAATGTCAGCCTCGATGAAGAACCCCGTATCAGCAGCGGCCTGAGCGAGCTGGACCGTGCCCTCGGCGGTGGACTGGTACCGGGTTCAGTCACTCTGATTGGCGGTGACCCGGGCATCGGTAAATCCACCCTGCTAATACAATGCCTGGCAGCAATCTCGAATGAATACCCGACACTCTACGTCACTGGTGAAGAGTCATTGCAGCAGGTGACACTTCGCGCCCGACGCCTGGGGCTGCCGGCAGAGAATCTGCGCTTACTGACTGAAACCAGTGTCGAGACAATCACCGCACATGCGCAAAAAGATCAGCCACAAATCATGGTGGTCGATTCCATTCAGGCGGTCTACACAGACGCATTGCAATCAGCCCCAGGCTCTGTCGCTCAGGTCCGCGAGTCAGCGGCGCACCTGGTACGCTTCGCCAAGCAAAGCAATATCGCTATGTTCGTAGTGGGCCACGTGACCAAAGAAGGCGCATTGGCCGGACCCCGTGTGCTCGAACATATGGTCGATACGGTACTGTACTTTGAGGGCGACACCAACAGCCGCTATCGCGTTATCCGTGCGATAAAAAATCGCTTTGGCGCAGTCAACGAGCTCGGTGTGTTTGTGATGGAAGAAACCGGGCTGAAAGGTGTAAAAAATCCTTCTGCATTGTTTTTGTCACGCCACGATGAGCCCGTGGCAGGCTCGGTGATCATGGTAACCCGCGAGGGCTCACGGCCACTGCTGGTTGAGGCACAGGCGCTTGTCACCGGCAGTCATGGCAGCTACCCGAGGCGGGTAACTCTGGGGCTTGAGCAAAACCGACTGAATATGTTGCTGGCAGTGCTGCAAAGACACGCCGGTGTTACCATGCACGATCAGGACGTATTCATCAATATTGTCGGCGGTGTGCGCATCTCTGAAACCGCAGCAGACTTGCCGGTGTTACTGGCCGCGGTATCCTCATTCAGAGACATCACACTCGACAACAAACTCGCAGTCTTTGGCGAAATTGGATTATCTGGAGAAGTGCGTCCCGTCACCAACGGACAAGAGCGACTGGTTGAAGCACAAAAGCATGGCATTACACGCGCAATCATTCCATTTGCAAACAAACCCCGATCTGAAATCAAAGGTCTTGAGGTAATAGCGGTAAAAAGATTGACTGACGCACTCGAACATTTGTGACCCAGGAATGTCGGTTAACTCAAAAATTAGCTAACTCTGGAAAATTTGTAACTTCTACTGGTTACGCCTAAATATTTAAGGCTACGGCATGAGCAAAAAAACTGCAGCAATACCCAAGAGCACAAAATTTGAAGATGCTCTGGGTGAACTGGAAAATCTGATAGAAAAACTCGAAGGCGGCGACCAGTCCCTGGAAGAATCTCTGGTTCAGTTCGAACGCGGTATGAAGCTGAGTAAGTTCTGTCAGCAATCACTGACAGACGCCGAGAAGAAAATAAAAATACTAATGACAGACAAAGGTGCTAAAGACGGCCAGCTTGAGGATTTCGAGTCGTGACAACACCGATTACGGAGCGACTCGAACACTACCGCCAAAGGGTAGATCATGCGCTACAGCATCATCTCCCGGGAACAGAGCAAACCGGCACCCCCTTGGAAGCTGCAATGCGCTACGCCACTCTTAATGGCGGCAAGCGTGTACGACCCGTACTGGTGTACGCCACCGGTAAAGCATTCGCCGCCAACCCTGAAACACTCGATGTGCCCGCCTGTGCAATCGAATTGATGCACGCCTACTCTCTTGTCCATGACGACCTGCCATCCATGGACGACGACGATCTGCGCCGCGGCAACCCGACTTGTCACATAAAATACGGTGAAGCTACGGCAATTCTCGCCGGTGATGCGCTACAGGCACTGGCATTCACCACACTTGCCATCTCTCTCAAAGACCGGCTCGATGCATCTACCATTATCACCATGATCGATGAGCTCGGACGCGCCAGCGGAATTGAAGGCATGGCAGCAGGCCAGGCGATTGACCTGCACGCAGTCGGGCAAACTCTCGATCTCGAGCAACTCGAATCCATGCATCGCTGTAAAACCGGCGCACTGATTCGCGCAAGCGTCATCCTCGGCGCTACCTGTGCGAATGTCACAGACCCGGAAATACTGGCCAATCTGCGTATCTACGGCGATGCAATTGGCCTGTCTTTCCAGATTGTCGACGATATCCTGGACGTCGTCGGAGACACTAAAACCCTCGGCAAAGCCCAGGGAGCCGATATCGCTTTGAATAAACCCACCTTTCCGTCGATAATGGGGCTGGACGGCGCTCGAAATCACGCTGATCAACAGAGGAACCGGGCGCTCGCAGCACTCGACGGATACGGAGCAGAATTCGACGAACTGCGCGATTTGGCAAGCTATATCGTCAGCCGGTCCCATTAAATGTTATAACGCAGGTTGCGGTCGCCCGCTCAGGTGTATTTGGCCGCACAGTGACATTAGTTGAAGTGCAAACAGTAGAAATAAATGCTGAAAAAAAATGACTACCCTCTGCTAGGGACAATTCAGCAGCCGGCGGATATCAAGGATCTCTCAGCGGAGGAACTGGTTGAGCTGGCTGACGAGCTGCGCAACTACCTGGTCAACTCGGTTGCCCAGACTGGTGGCCATCTGGGTGCAAGTCTTGGCACTGTCGAACTGACCGTCGCCCTGCATCACGTCTTCAATACACCGCACGACAGAATAGTATGGGATGTCGGGCACCAGACTTACCCGCACAAAATGCTGACCGGCCGCCGCGACCGAATGCATACCATGCGAAAGCATGGCGGGCTGGCAGGCTTCCCGAAGCGCAGCGAAAGTGAATACGACACCTTCGGTGTCGGCCACTCGAGCACTTCAATCAGTGCAGCTCTGGGTATGGCACTGGCATCAAAAATTAAAGGCGAGCAGAGAAAGGCCATTGCAGTTATCGGCGATGGCGCAATGACCGCTGGTATGGCGTTCGAAGCACTGAACAACGCGGGCGACCAAAAAGCCGATCTGCTGGTGATCCTCAACGACAACGATATGTCGATCTCACCCAATGTTGGCGCGCTGAATAAATACCTGATCAGAATACTCTCAAGCCGGACTTACACCGGTGCCCGTGAAGGTGGCAAAAAACTGCTGCGACATTTCCCTCCGGTGATGGAATTTGCCAAGCGCACAGAAGAACACATGAAAGGCATGGTTGTACCCGCTACAATGTTTGAAGAACTAGGCTTTCAATATTTCGGACCGGTTGACGGCCACGACTTACCCACACTTGTAAAAGTGCTATCCAACCTGAATGAAA